>CAZAQD010000004.1:6755-76774 GCA_964487425.1 uncultured Marvinbryantia sp.
CGTATTATGAGGATACGTATTATGACGACACGTATTATGAAGAGCCTGCATATGAAGAGGATTCTTACACGGAAGAGGCAGAGAGGGAGACGCCGGATGAAAATAACCAGGTGCACAGCTATCTGACCGGAAAGCTGACCGATACGGATATCGCGTTTAAGCGCCCGATGGCAATTATGATTAATAATATTATCAACGCTATTCCGCAGAGCGGGCTGTCCAGGGCGGCGGTTATCTATGAAGCGCCTGTGGAAGGAGATATCACCAGGCTGATGGCGATATTTGAGGATTACTCCAATATGGATAAGATCGGCCCGATCCGTAGCTGCCGTGATTATTATATTGATTTTGCGCTGGAATTTAATGCACTGTATACGCATTATGGGCAGGCGGTTTATGCGTTTGACCTTCTGAATTCCGATATAGTGGATAATATCAGCGGGCTGCAGTACCAGGAGGCAGCGGGCGAATTGAACGGCTATTGCGGCGAAGACATTTTCTACCGCACCGATGACCGTGTGGCTCCACACAATGTATATACCAGCGAGACCGGGCTGGATACGGCGATTGCCAGAAAAGGGTACAGCCTGGAGCTTGACGGCGATTACAGCGGACATTACAAATTTGCCGCTGACGGCGAGACTGTATCCTATACAGACGGAACCGCGACTTACATTCAGCCGAGCCTTTACAGCAATACTCCGTACTTTGAATACGATGCCAATACCGGATTGTATATGAGATTCCAGTATGGGGACGCACAGATCGATGACCAGACCGGAGAGCAGCTTGGATTTAACAACGTTATTATCCAGTGCTGCTACATTGAAGCATATGACGACAACGGTTATCTTAATGTAGATACTACATCCGGCGGAGACGCGATCTTATTTACCAACGGTACTTACCAGTGGGCTACCTGGAGCAAGGATTCCGAGTGGGGACCGGCAAGATACTATGATGCAAATGGAAATGAGCTGAGCATCAACCAGGGTACGACATGGGTAAGCATTGTACAGGACAGCAGAAGCGGGGATACCGAATTCCATTAATATACAGGAGGATTTTTTAACGTGGGAACAAAAAAAAGCAAATCAAACTATCTCGTCCAGGGAACGATCCTTGCGGCAGCATCCATATTTGCACGGGTAATCGGCATGATCTACCGCATCCCCCTTACGAACATTCTGGGGGATGAGGGCAACGCTTACTATAGCTGTGCAAATTCTATCTATTCGCTTTTGCTGATGATTTCCACGTTCAGCCTTCCTCTGGCAGTGTCAAGGCTGGTGTCCGAGAAGCTGCACCGCGGAGAGGTAAAAAATGCGCACAAAGTCTTTCAGTGCGCCATGAAATTCGCCGCAATCTGCGGCGGGGTAATCTCTCTGCTGACCTTTGCACTTGCCGGAGTCATTACCGGCGGTATTATGAAAGTAGAAGGTGCGACGTATGCCCTGCGGGTGATCGCGCCTGCTATTTTCATTTTTGCAATAGCCGGTGTTTTCCGCGGGTATTTCCAGGGACATGAAAACATGATTCCGACCGCCACTTCGCAGGTGATTGAGCAGATTGTCAATGCGTTTGTCTCTGTCATTGCCGCCAATAGCCTGTTTAATTACGGCTTGTCGATGACATCGGGAGATAATGCCAAAGCGCTCGCTTACGGCGCTGCCGGCGGCACGTCCGGTACGGTGGTAAGTGTCACTGTTGCCCTGCTTTTCCTGGTATTTGTCTATCAGTCCTACCGAAAAAATGTGAAGCGGAAAATGGCGCGGGATATGACGCAGAAGCTGGATTCAGACCGGGTAATTTACCGCGCGATCCTTGCGACGATCGTCCCGATTGTATTCAGCACCTTAATTTACAATTTGAGTCCGACACTGGATCAGGCGATTTTTAACACGATCCTGGGCGGACAGGGATATACGGAAGAACAATATAATACGATTTACGGTATTTACATGGGAAAATTTTATGTATTAATGAATGTTCCCCTGTCTCTGGCATCCTGCCTCGCGCCGTCCGTGGTTCCGGCTCTGACGGCGGCTATGGTAGACGGGGATTATACGGATGCCAAGCGCAAGGTCCGCGATACCATGCGATATACGATGATTATTACCATTCCCTGCGCGGTAGGCATGGCGGCGCTTGCTTCGCCGATCATGCAGCTTATCTTTTCCGACTCCCATAAACTGGCGGCGGGAATTATGCAGGCAGGGGGGCTGATGATTGTTTTATTCGCGATTTCCACATTGTCCACCTCGATTCTCCAGGGGATGGGAAGGATGAAAGATCCGCTTCGCAATTCCGCGATTGCATTGGTGATACACGTTATTGTACTGGTTTTGCTCTTAAAGAAATTCCGACTGAATATCTATGGGGTTGTTTATGCCAATACATTATTTGCCTTTATCATCTGCATTCTCAATGCAATGGCAATCAAGCGCCGCCTGCATTACCATCAGGAGCTGCGCAAGACATTTTTGATCCCGCTGATCTCATCCGGCGTGATGGCGGTAGCGGCGATTGTTGTGTACTGGATCTTTAATTCTTTACTGCGGCTTATTTTTATTGATCCCGCGGCAAATGCCATTGGCACGATACTGGGAGTTCTCACAGGCATAGCCGTCTATCTGTTTTTGCTGATCCGGCTGAAGGGTGTGCGTGAGCAGGAGATTCTCGGTTTGCCAAAAGGCGGATGGATGGTACGGGTTCTGAGGAAAATCCGTTTCCTTGCATAACAAATACGGACAAAAATATCATAAGGTTAGGTAACAGACTTTGAACTACAGAGAACGGCTGAAAGAGAAGCAGAGAATTATTATAAAAATCGGTTCCTCATCCCTGACGCATAAGGAAACAGGAGCGCTGGACCTTACAAAACTGGAAATTCTGATCCGGGAAATATGCAATATCAGAAATATGGGCAAGGATGTGATCGTGGTATCCTCCGGAGCAATCGCTGTGGGCAGCAGGTCGGTGGGATTTCACGAAAAGCCTTCGGAATTATCCCAAAAGCAGGCGTGTGCGGCAATTGGACAGGCAAAACTGATGATGATTTACCAAAAGCTTTTTGCCGAATACGGGCATGTGGCGGCACAGGTTTTACTGACGAAATATACGATAACCAATCCGGTTAGCAGACAGAATGCCCATAATACCTTTCATGAACTTTTAAAGCTGGGAGCGATCCCGATTGTAAATGAAAACGATACGATCTCCACTTATGAGATTCAGTTTGGAGATAACGATACCCTGTCGGCATTGGTAGCGTCCTTAGTCGATGCCGACCTTCTTGTCCTGCTGTCGGATATCGACGGCTTATTTACGGATGATCCGCATCAAAATCCAAATGCGGAATTTATAGATGTTGTCGAGCGGCTCGATGAACGCCTTCTTGGCATGGGGAAAAACACCTGCGGCAGCAGCGCGGGGACCGGCGGCATGAGCTCAAAGCTGGCAGCTGCCCAGATCGCCATTGCCAACGGCACTGATATGGTAATTGCCAACAGCGAGGATTTTCATATCATACATAAAATCCTGCAGGGGATGAAATATGGCACGCTTTTTCTCGGCAATAAAGACCATACCTTCTCTCTGGTGGATTATATTAATGAAATGGATTAAATGCCTTTGGCGGGTTAAGGAGTAGAAAAATGGGAAGTTCACAGGAAAAAATTCAAAGAATTAACGAGCTTGCGCGAAAATCGAAGGCAGAAGGCTTAACAAGCGCGGAAAAGATAGAACAGGCGGCGCTGCGCCAGGAGTATATTGCCGCTTTTCGGGAAAATCTGCGCGGGCAGCTTAATAGTATCGACATCAGGGAAAAAGATGGGACGATTGTGAATCTTGGCGAGAAATACGGAGAAAAGCATGGAAAAGAAGGAAATTAGAAAACTTATTTTTCAGAGGCGTAAATCTGCCGATGCAGAAATTTTAAAGGCGAATAGTGATGTGATCTGCAAAAAAATCATGGAATCGGAAGCATTTCAGAGCGCAGGCTGCATTTATGTATACATGGACTATAAGGGAGAGGTATCTATGCGGCCTCTCCTTGAAACATCATGGAGGATGAAGAAAAAGGTGGCGGCGCCGAAGGTGACAGGGCCGGGCGAGATGACGTACTATTACATCCAGTCCTATGACGACGTCGCGCCCGGATATTTCAGAATCCCGGAGCCGGTGACGCAGATAGAGGCAAGAGAGGAGAGCGCGCTGCTGATTGTGCCCGGCGTCGCTTTTGACCGCAGGCTTCACCGCTGCGGATACGGGCAGGGCTTCTATGACCGTTATCTGGCAGCGCACAGAGAGCATCCGACAATAGCGGTTGCTTTTGATTTTCAGATTGTGGAAGAAGTACCTGCCGGAGCGTATGATGTGCTGCCGCAGGTACTAATCACAGAGAAGGAGGTGTTTTTCCTATGACGCTGCAGGAAATCGGCATCAGAGCAAAAAATACAGAGGCAAGCCTTCGTATCATGGAGACTTCTTTGAAAAACAAGGTATTACACAGCGTGGCGTCCAGTCTGACGGCTCACAGTGATGAAATTTTGCGGGCAAATGAAGAGGACCTTCGCATAGCCAGAGAAAATGGCATGCCAGAGGGAATGTTAGACCGTCTGGCTTTGAATGAAGGCAGAATTGCGGATATGGCAGAGGGGATTTGCCAGATTGCGGCTCTGGAAGATCCGATCGGAGAGGTTTTGTCTATGAAAAAGCGCCCGAACGGGCTTTTGATCGGACAAAAACGGGTGCCGCTTGGCGTTATCGGCATCATTTATGAATCCAGGCCCAACGTAACTGCCGATGCCTTCGGGCTGTGCTTTAAGACGGGAAACGTGGTAATTTTAAAGGGCGGCAGCGACGCCATTTATTCCAATATCGCCATCGTAAAGACGATCCGTGATTCTTTGAACTGCTGTGGGGTTTCGGAGGACGCCATTCAGTTGATCGAAAATACGGACCGGGAGACTACCGCACAGTTTATGAAGCTGAATTCGTACGTGGATGTGCTGATTCCCCGCGGCGGCGCCGGGCTGATTAAAGCGGTCGTGAATAACAGTACCATCCCGGTAATTGAAACGGGAACGGGGAACTGTCATATTTATGTGGATGAGTCCGCAGATATCGAGATGGCAGTCAATATTATTTTCAATGCAAAAACGCAGAGGATCGGCGTCTGCAACGCCTGCGAGTCGCTGGTGGTCCATGAAAAGATGCTTTCTGCACTGCTTCCTGCGCTGCAGGAGCGCCTGTCTGCCAAACAGGTAGAGCTGCGCGGAGACGAAGCGGTGCGAAATACGATAACCGGCGTAAAAGAGGCGCTGGAAGAGGACTGGGGCAGGGAATACCTGGATTATATTCTTTCCATTAAAACGGTGGCAGATATCGGGGAAGCCATCGCACATATCAACAAATATAACACCGGACATTCGGAGGCGATCATTACGGAAAATTATGAGCACGCGCAGCGTTTCCTCAATGAAATCGACGCCGCAGCCGTTTACGTGAATGCCTCAACCCGCTTTACCGATGGATTTGAGTTCGGATTTGGCGCGGAAATCGGTATCAGTACCCAGAAGCTGCACGCGAGAGGGCCAATGGGGCTGACTGCGCTGACCTCCACGAAGTATATTATTTATGGCAGCGGACAAGTACGCCCATAACAGGAAGGAAATAAGGAATGAGTTTACAGATTGATTATGAGAAAGAAATGGAGCGACTTGACCTGACAGGGCAGCCGCCGCTTTTGGAGCCGCAACGGCAGTATTATTTTATAAAAAAATGCCGCAGGCTTGTGTCCGAATTGTCCGGGCAGCTTGGACGCCCTCTGACTGCCTCAACCGTTACTTTTGGCTGCCAGATGAATGCGCGGGACAGTGAGAAGCTGGCGGGAATGCTGGAGAAAATCGGGTATGTGATGACAGAGGGGGAACATGCGGATTTCGTGATTTATAATACCTGTACGGTCCGCGAGAATGCCAATATGCGCGTATACGGCAGGCTGGGCGTACTGAACAATATCAAAAAGAAAAACCCGCATATGCTGATTGCCTTATGCGGCTGTATGATGCAGGAGCCGGAGGTCGTGGAAAAGCTCAAAAAGAGTTACCGTTTTGTAGATCTGATCTTTGGTACGCATAATATATACAAGTTTGCGGAGCTTTTATGCAGCCGCCTGGAATCGGAACACATGATTATCGATATCTGGAAGGATACCGACAAGATTGTGGAGGACCTGCCGGTGGAACGCAAATATCCCTTCAAATCCGGCGTCAATATCATGTTCGGCTGCAATAATTTCTGCAGCTATTGTATCGTGCCTTATGTGCGCGGGCGGGAGCGCAGCCGGGAGCCCAAAGATATCATCCGCGAGATCGAACGGCTGGTGGAAGACGGCGTAGTGGAAGTGATGCTGCTTGGGCAGAACGTAAATTCTTACGGAAAAAATCTGGAAGACCCGATGACATTTGCCCAGCTTTTGCAGGAGGTAGAAAAGATCGAGGGGTTAAAACGGATCCGTTTTATGACTTCCCATCCGAAGGATTTGTCGGATGAGCTGATCGAAGTAATGGCGTCTTCCTCTAAAATCTGTCGGCATATGCATCTTCCCCTGCAGTCCGGAAGCAGCCGCGTGTTAAAAAATATGAACCGCCACTATACAAAAGAGCAATACCTTACCCTGGTAGAAAAGCTTCGCGCAGCCATCCCCGATATTTCCCTGACAACCGATATCATTGTGGGATTTCCGGGGGAGACGGAAGAGGATTTTGAGGAGACGATGGAGGTCGTGCAAAAGGTTCGCTACGACAGCGCGTTTACCTTTATTTATTCCAAGAGAACCGGCACGCCGGCGGCTGCCAGAAAGGACCAGGTTGCAGAGGACGTGATTAAGGAACGGTTTGACCGCCTGCTAAAAGAAGTACAGAGTATTTCAAAGGAGATGTCGGCAAAGATTACCGGACAGACGCTGCCGGTGCTTGTAGAGGAAGTGAACAGCCATGACGATACTTTGCTGACCGGACGTTTAAGCTGCAATTTGCTGGTACATTTTCCGGGCGATGCCAGCCTGATCGGCAGGATCGTAAATGTCGACCTGAATGAATGCAAGGGCTTTTATTATATGGGAACATTAGCAGAAGCATAAAGTGACATAAGATGAGGTGAATAAGTGGAACAGTTAACGCCAATGATGCAAAAATATATGGAAACAAAGAGGAGTTATCCTGATTGTATCCTGTTTTACCGGCTCGGAGATTTTTATGAAATGTTTTTCGACGATGCGTTGACAGCGTCGAAGGAGCTGGAGATCACGCTGACGGGGAAAAACTGCGGACTGGAAGAGCGGGCGCCGATGTGCGGCGTTCCTTTTCACGCTGTGGACGGTTATCTGAATAAACTGGTTTCCAAAGGCTATAAGGTTGCAATCTGCGAACAGGTAGAAGACCCGAAGCTGGCAAAGGGACTGGTAAAGAGAGAGGTCACGCGCATTGTAACGCCGGGAACGAACCTGGATACGATGGCGCTCGATGAGACAAGGAATAATTATCTGATGTCGATTGTCTACATGACGGACACGTATGGCATCTCCATCGCCGATATTTCGACGGGCGCTTACTTTGTCACAGAAGTTGACACGGACCGGAAGCTGGTGGACGAGATCTCTAAATTTTCACCATCAGAAATCATCTGCAACCAGTCCTTCTATGTAAGCGGAATTGATATTGAAGATTTTCGCAGCCGTCTGGGCATTACCGTATATTCTCTGGATGCATGGTATTTTGACGACGACCTTTGCCGACGTGCCCTGATGGAGCATTTTCAAACGAATACCTTATCCGGTTTGGGACTGGATGATTTTAACTGCGGCGTAATTGCCGCCGGCGCACTGATGCAGTATCTGGTGGAAACACAGAAGACGAATATCGCAAACCTTACCAGGCTGCTCCCATACCGTACCGGTAAATATATGCTGCTTGACAGCTCCACCAGGCGAAACCTTGAGTTGTGCGAAACGCTGCGTGAAAAGCAGAAAAAAGGATCGCTTCTCTGGGTGCTGGATAAGACGAAGACCGCGATGGGCGCCAGAATGCTGCGAAGCTTTCTGGAACAGCCGTTGATCGACATAGAGGAGATTGAGCGGCGCCAGAACGCCGTCGCAGAATTAAACCAGAATGCGATTGCGCGCGAAGAAATCCGGGAATATCTGAATCCTGTCTATGACCTGGAGCGGCTTATCAGTAAGATTAGCTATCAGTCCGCAAACCCGCGCGATCTGATCGCTTTTAAATCGTCCCTTTCCATGCTGCCGCATATCAAATGTATCATGGAGGATTTCCAAAGCCCCCTGCTGTGCCAGATACGTGAGGACCTGGATATACTGGCGGATTTGTGTGAGCTGATCGAACGTTCTATCAAGGAAGAGCCCCCCATTTCCGTAAGGGAGGGCAATATGATCCGCGAAGGCTTCCACGAAGAGGTGGACCGGCTGCGCAGCGCCAAGACAGAGGGGAAGAGCTGGCTTGCCAAGCTGGAAGAGAAGGAACGCGAAAAAACGGGAATCAAGAATCTCCGCGTCAAATACAATAAAGTCTTCGGTTACTATCTGGAGGTAACCAATTCGTACAAGAATATGGTTCCTGATTATTATATGAGAAAGCAGACGCTTACCAATGCAGAACGCTACATTACGCCGGAGCTAAAGGAACTGGAGGACATGATACTTGGCGCGGAGGACAAGCTTGTATCCCTGGAGTATCAACTGTTTTGCGAAGTGCGGGACCAAATCGGGGCAGAAATCCTGCGGATTCAGAAGACGGCGAAAGCAATTGCCGGAATAGATGTTTTTGCATCGCTGTCCCTGGTTGCCGAGCGCAATAATTATACATGCCCGAAGATGAATACGAAAGGCATCATTCAGATCAAGGACGGGCGGCACCCGGTTGTGGAAAAGATGATTACCAATGATATGTTTATTGCCAACGACACCTATCTGGATAACGGCAGGAACAGGATTTCCATTATTACCGGTCCGAATATGGCAGGAAAATCCACTTATATGCGCCAGACAGCGCTGATTGTACTTATGGCGCAGATTGGTTCTTTTGTGCCTGCTTCCAGCGCGAAAATCGGCATCGTGGACAGAATCTTTACCCGTGTCGGCGCTTCGGATGACCTCGCCTCGGGGCAGAGCACTTTTATGGTGGAGATGACAGAAGTTGCCAATATCCTCAGAAACGCAACGTCGAACAGCCTTCTTGTCCTGGATGAGATTGGGCGCGGAACCAGTACATTTGACGGACTCAGCATTGCCTGGGCGGTCGTGGAGCATATCAGCAATCCCCGGCTGTTAGGGGCAAAGACTCTGTTTGCCACGCATTACCATGAATTGACCGAATTGGAGGGAAAGCTGTCCAATGTCAACAACTATTGTATTGCCGTAAAAGAGAAGGGCGATGATATTGTTTTCCTGCGCAAAATCGTCAAGGGCGGCGCGGACAAGAGCTATGGCATCCAGGTTGCGAAGCTTGCCGGAGTGCCCGACAGTGTGATCGAACGCGCAAAGGAGCTTGTCGAGGAGCTGAGCAATGCCGATATTACAGAGGCTGTCAACGAAATCCGCTCAGACAGCGGAAACAAGCCCAAAAGCAAGCCAAAGAAATATGACCAGGTCGACCTGGAGCAGATGACTTTATTGGATACCGTCAGTGATGAAGACGTCCTGAATGAACTGAAAGAGATCGAGATTTCCACATTGACGCCGATTGAAGCTTTAAATGTGCTCAACCGTTTGCAAAACCGTCTGAAAAACCGATGGTAATGGAGAATAGGATATGAATAGAATTGAAATACTGGATCAACAGACTATTGACAAAATTGCTGCCGGTGAAGTGATTGAACGCCCGGCTTCCATTGTAAAGGAGCTGGTAGAAAACGCCATCGATGCGGGGGCAAGTGCCGTCACGGTGGAAATCAAAGACGGCGGTATTTCGTTTATCCGCATCACGGACAACGGAATGGGAATCGAACCGGATCAGGTTCCCCTTGCCTTTCTCCGCCATGCGACCAGCAAGATCCGCAAAGCGGAAGACCTGCTTGGGGTGACTTCGCTTGGATTCCGCGGTGAAGCACTCTCCAGCATCGCCGCAGTCTGCCAGGTGGAGCTGATTACCAAGACGCCGGAAAACCTCACCGGTATCCGCTATCTGATTGAGGGCGGAAAAGAAAAAAATATGGAGGAAATCGGCGCGCCGTCGGGAACGACTTTTTTGATACGCAACATTTTCTATAATACGCCGGCAAGAAAGAAATTCCTGAAAACACCCCAGACAGAAGCAGGCTATATCAGCGATGTGCTGGAGCGGATCGCGCTTTCCCACCCGGAGGTTTCTTTCAAATTTATGGTGAATAACCAGACAAAGCTGCATACCTCCGGCAACCACAATTTAAAGGACATCATTTATAATGTATACGGGCGTGATATTGCCGCCAATCTGATCGAAGTCGGAGAAGAGACGGAAGCGGTCCGGCTCTGGGGCTTCATCGGAAAACCGGTCATTTCCAGAGGAAACCGTAATTATGAAAATTACTTTGTCAATGGGCGTTATATCAAAAGCTCCGTCATTTCAAAGGCAATCGAGGACGCCTATGACACGTTTATGATGAAGCATAAATATCCTTTTACCTCGCTTCATTTTTCTATTGACGGCAGCCTTCTTGATATCAATGTGCATCCGACCAAAATGGAGCTGCGGTTTGCGGATAATGAGGGAATGTACCGTTTCATTTACGGAGCAGTGCGAAAAAGCCTTTCCCATCGGGAAATGATCCCGCAGGTGGGCATTGACAGGGAAAAGAAGTCCCAGGCGGCGCCAAAAGCCATAACAGCGCCGGTCCCGGAACCGTTTGAAACCATAAGAAGGGCGCAGATTGGCAGCGCGTCAAAGCAGGCTTTAGAGCCTGTGCCGGCATCAACCCTGCCAACACCAAAAGAGCGGGCGCTGCCGCCACAGGCAGCAGGGCAGATGGAGGTATCCGCAGTAAAAGAGGAGATCCCCTATGGGAAGAGCCCAAAACCCACACAACTGAACCTGTTCGATGAAAAACTGTTATCCAAAGAAAGCGCAAAAGACCACCAGATTATCGGGCAGCTTTTTAACACCTACTGGCTGGTGCAGTTTCATGATAACCTTTTTATTATCGACCAGCATGCAGCGCATGAAAAAGTGCTCTATGAGCGCACCATGAAATCTTTAAAAAACCGGGAGTTCACTTCTCAGAACCTCAATCCGCCGGTGATTCTCACCCTCAGCATGACGGAAGAGGCTTTGCTGAAAAAATATATGGACAGCTTCACCGGTATTGGGTTTGAAATTGAAGAATTCGGCGGAAGGGAATACGCGCTTCGGGCAGTACCGGATAACCTGTTCGGTATTGAAAAACAGGGGCTGTTTCTTGAAATGCTGGACGAGCTTGGCGGACAGGCGGAGAATATAAAGTCGGAGAGTATCAATGACAGGATCGCGTCCTTGTCGTGCAAAGCTGCGGTAAAAGGGAATAATAAATTGTCACTGGCAGAAGTCCATGCGCTGATCGACGAATTGCTGGAACTGGAAAATCCTTATAATTGTCCGCATGGAAGGCCTACGATTATTTCCATGTCAAAATATGAGCTGGAACGCAAGTTCAAACGAATCGTGTAGATTGAGGAATAGAGATTATGGAGAAAAAGCCTTTAATTATTCTGGCAGGCCCAACTGCAGTAGGAAAAACAGCGCTGTCCATTGCCCTGGCAAAGGCGGTGGGCGGCGAAATTATTTCAGCGGATTCCATGCAGGTCTATAAGGGCATGGATATCGGTTCCGCTAAAATCCGGCAGGATGAGATGCAGGGGATCCCTCATTACCTTATCGATGAACTGGCGCCGGACGAGGAATTCCACGTGGTTTTGTTTCAGCAGCTTGCCAAAAAATATATGGAGCAGATCTGGGAAAAAGGGAAAATCCCCATTCTTGTCGGCGGAACCGGATTTTATATTCAGGCGGTGCTCTATGATATTGATTTTACGCAAAGCAGCAGTGATTCTTCTTACCGGGAAGAGCTGGAACGTCTGGCGAAGGAAAAGGGAGCCGGGTATCTGCACGAAATGCTGGCGCAGGCAGACGAAAAGTCCGCCGCGGAAATTCATGTGAATAATGTAAAACGCGTGATCCGTGCACTGGAGTATTACCGAGACACGAAAGAGCCGATCTCTGCCCACAATGAAGCGCAGCGCCAGAGAAAGTCTCCCTACCGGTTTGTTTATTTTGTGTTAGACGAAGAACGGGAAAAAATCTATGAACGCATCAACCGGCGCGTGGACCTCATGGTGGAAGAAGGGCTAGTCGAAGAAGTGCGCGCTTTAAAAGAGCAGGGATATACCAAAGCTATGGTATCTATGCAGGGGCTTGGTTATAAAGAAATACTGGATTATCTGAATGGGAAATGCACCCTGGAGGAAGCGGTATACACGATCAAGCGTGACACCAGGCATTTCGCCAAGCGGCAGATCACCTGGATGAAGCGTGAAAAAGAGATCTGCCGGATCAAAAAAGAGGCGTTTGCCTGCCGGGAAGAGGCGATTCTTGCATATATGATGCAAATTTTACGCAGGAAAGGATTGATAGAATAATGCCATCGGAAACATTGGAACAAATGTATGAAGAACTGGGAATCAGTAAAGACGTTTTTGCCTTTGGAAAAATGATCGAGGAACAATTAAAGGAACGCTTTTCTGAGATTGACCGGACGGCAGAATATAACCAGCTAAAAGTGATCCACGCCATGCAGCAGTGCAGGGTCGGCAGCGAATGCTTTCAGTGCAGCACCGGTTACGGCTATAATGACCTCGGGCGTGAGAAACTGGAGGAGGTTTATGCAAAGGTCTTCCACACAGAGGCGGCGCTTGTACGTCCGCAGATTACCTGCGGGACACATGCGCTTGCCGTTGCGCTGGCTGGAAATTTGCGCCCGGGTGAGGAAATGATCTCGATATCCGGTAAACCTTATGATACGCTTGAGGAAGTGATCGGCATTCGCCCGTCGGACGGTTCGCTTGCCGAATATGGTATCTCCTACCGGCAGGTTGACCTGCTCGAAAACGGAGATTTTGACCTGCAGGGCATCGCCCGCGCGACCGGCAGCAAAACCAGGCTGGTGGAAATCCAGCGTTCAAAGGGATATCAAACCAGGCAGACGCTTTCCGTAGCAAAGATTGCAGAGGCGATCGCTTTTGTAAAGAAAATAAATCCCAGCATTATCGTCATGGTGGATAACTGTTACGGTGAATTTGTGGAATGTACAGAACCCAGTGATTTCGGCGCGGATATGGTCGTCGGGTCACTGATTAAAAATCCGGGAGGCGGGCTGGCGCCGATCGGCGGTTATATCGCCGGAACGCGTGAGTGTATTGAGCACGCCGCTTACCGCCTGACATCCCCAGGGCTTGGAAGAGAGGTCGGCGCGACGCTTGGCGTCAACAAAGACCTTTTCCAGGGGCTGTTCCTTGCCCCGACCGTGGTCGCCGGTGCGCTAAAAGGGGCAATTTTTGCCGCGAACATCTATGAACGGCTGGGATTTCGCGTTATTCCTGACGGTAAACAGCCGCGCCATGACATTATCCAGACGGTGGAATTCGGATTTCCCGAGGGCGTGATTGCCTTTTGCGAAGGAATCCAGTCGGCAGCTCCGGTAGACAGCTATGTGACGCCGGAACCGTGGGCGATGCCTGGCTATGACAGCGATGTCATTATGGCAGCCGGCGCGTTTATCCAGGGTTCGTCCATTGAGCTGAGCGCCGATGGACCGATCAAACCGCCCTATGCAGTCTACTTCCAGGGCGGGCTTACCTGGGCGCATGCAAAGCTTGGCATCTTAAAATCCCTGCAAAGACTGAAGGAAAAGAATCTGGTGACGTTATGAAGAGAGTGATTGTGATCGGTGCAGGCGCTTCCGGCATGATGGCGGCGATTACCGCCGCCAGGGAGGGGGTTTACGTCACCGTGTTAGAAGGAATGGAAAAGCCGGGGAAAAAGCTGTTGACGACTGGAAATGGAAGATGCAACCTTTCCAATACCGACCAGGAGCGCGCCGACCGATTCCGCGGAGGCAACAGCAGCATTGTAAATACCGTCATGGCGCAATTTCCGCTGGAAAAGACCATGACTTTTTTTGAAGAGCTGGGATTGCTGCTGCAGTCTAAAAATGGTTATCTTTATCCTTATGTAAACCAGGCGTCCGCCGTACTGGAGGTACTGCTCATCGAAGCAAGGAGGCTGCATGTCCGTATTAAATGCACCGAAAAGGTAACCGCGCTTTTTCAGGAGCAGCAAATATGGAAGGTACAGACCGACACCTGGTGCTATGAGGCGGAGCGGGTGATTTTAAGCGCCGGCTCTATGGCGGCACCGGCAACCGGCTCCGATGGAAGCGGCTACCGGCTTGCCCGTTCGCTTGGGCATCACATCACTACGCCGCTTCCGGCATTGGTTCCCTTAATACTGGAAGAAAAATGGGGAAAGAAGATGGCGGGGCTGCGCATGCAGGCACAGGTGACGCTTATAGTTCAGCCGCAAGCGAGCAGAGAAAACGCCCACAGAGAAGAATTCCGGGAACGCGGGGAGCTGCAGTGGACGGAATATGGTATTTCCGGTATTGTTGTATTCCAACTGAGCCGTTACGCCGCAAGAGCGCTCCATGAAGAGAAAAAAGTGTCTGCCCGTCTGGACCTGATGCCTGATTTCTCAGAGAAAGAGGTGGCGCGTATGCTTATTGGGCGCAGAAGAGAAGGAAGTGCTGGAGAATTCCTTGCCGGCATGCTGCCCCAAAAAGCAATTCCGGTGTTTTTAAGCTTCATATCCATGCGCCCATCCGACCGGGCGGAGAGAATTACGGAAGCGCAGATGGCTTCTCTGGCAAAAGTGATAAAGTCGTTGGAGGTAACCGTCTCAGGGAGCAGATCCTTTGATGTGGCACAGGTTTGTTCCGGCGGTGTGGACACTTCGGAAATAAAGGCAGAGACATTGGAGTCTAGCATAGCCTCCGGCATTTACTTTAGCGGGGAGCTGCTGGATGTCGATGGTATCTGCGGAGGATATAATCTGCAATGGGCATGGTCAAGCGGATATGTTGCCGGTTACCACAGCGCCCATTCCCTTCAAGGAGAGGAATTATTATGATTCGGATTCAACAGTTAAAACTGCCTTTAACCTATACACAGGAGACGTTGCTTCATGCGGCGGCAAAGGAGCTGAAGATTTCTGTGCCGCGTATCCAGAGCATTCAGATAAAAAAACGCTCGATTGACGCGCGTAAAAAGCCGGATATCCACTATGTGGCATCGGTGGACGTCCGCGCCGATAAGGAAGCGGAGATTGTAAAGAAATGTAAAAATTCGCAGATCTGCATTGTTAAGGAGACGCCTTACCGGTATCCGCAGCCGGGCAATGAAAAGCTGAAGCACCGCCCGGTAATTATTGGCAGCGGCCCCGCAGGGCTTTTCTGCTGCCTCGTGCTGGCAAGATGCGGTTATCAGCCAATCCTTCTGGAGAGAGGAGAGGATGTGGATGCCCGCAGCAGGACAATTGAGCGCTTCTGGAACGGCGAAGGGCTGGACGAGCATTCAAATGTACAGTTTGGAGAAGGCGGAGCCGGGACGTTCTCAGACGGCAAGTTGAACACGATGGTGAAAGACACGATGGGAAGGAACCGATATGTCCTGGAAACGTTTGTAAACGCAGGAGCAGATGCGGACATCCTCTATGTGAATAAACCGCATATCGGGACAGACGTGCTGCGCAGTGTTGTAAAAAATATCCGGGAAGAGATTTTACGGCTGGGCGGGGAAGTACATTTTTCGAGCCGTGTAACGGACATTGAGATCGAAGATGGGACGGTCCGTTCTGTATGCATCAACGAAACGCACAGCCTCGCCTGTGAGGTGCTGGTGCTGGCGATCGGGCACAGCGCGCGGGATACCTTTGAGATGCTTTCCCGCAAACCGGTTGAGATGACGGCAAAATCCTTTGCGGTGGGGCTGCGCATAGAGCATCCCCAGGCGCTTATCAACCGCTCGCAGTACAGGCAGGAATATCCAGATTTTCTCCCGGCGGCTGATTACAAGCTCACAAAGAAGCTGGACAACGGCAGAGGCGTATACTCTTTTTGCATGTGTCCGGGAGGCTATGTTGTAAATGCCTCCTCAGAAAAGGGGCACATCGCCGTCAACGGGATGAGCTATCATGCTCGAGACAGCCGCAACGCCAACAGCGCGATCGTTGTGACCGTGACGCCTGAAGATTTTGGATTCGAAGGAGTCTTCGGCGGCGTGAAATTCCAAAGGCAGTTGGAAGCCTTTGCTTTTCGTGCAGGCAAGGGGGATGTCCCCGTACAGCTTTTTGGTGATTTCTGCCTGAATAAGGAAAGCCGGGAGCTTGGGAGCATAGAGCCGTGCATCCGCGGCGCGTATCGCCTGGCAAATCTGCGGGAAGGCATCCCGGCATTTCTTGGCACGTCTTTGGAGGAGGGGATCAAAGGATTTGAGCGGATGATCCCCGGCTTTGCCAGATACGATGCCGTGCTTGCCGGAGTGGAAAGCCGTACCTCTTCCCCGGTAAGGATCGTGCGCGGTTCGGACTTTATGTCTAATATCGCCGGGCTTTATCCCAGCGGGGAGGGCGCCGGTTATGCCGGCGGGATTACCTCGGCGGCAATGGACGGGATTCGGACTGCTGAAGCAGTTATCAAAAAGTATACAAAATTTTAAGGATTCCCGTATATACTTTTTTTTTCAATTATGCTAGAATAATTATGTTTATAGCGATAAATTTTGTTTTCTTGCCGGGAGAACATTGAAAAATCTATGAACTATACGATGAAAGAGCTGTCTGTTTGTGACAGGCCGTACGAAAAATGTCTGCAAAAGGGTGCGGATGTTTTGACGGATGCTGAGCTTCTTGCCGTGATTATACGGACAGGCTCAAATGGGATCACCTCTGTGGAGCTTGCCAGGGAGGTGTTAAATTGCTGTAAAGTTGAGAACAGCCTCTTAGGGCTGTATCATCTCAATGTTGCCCAGCTTATGCAGATCAAGGGGATCGGAAAGGTAAAAGCGGTCCAGCTTAAATGCATAGCGGAGCTGGCAAAAAGGATGGCAAAGGCAACTGCCGGGGAGGGGCGCGTATTCCAAAGTGCTGCTGCAATTGCCGATTATTATATGGAAGATTTCCGCCATTGCCATCAGGAGATGGTATTTGTGCTGATGTTTAACGCGAAATGCAAGCTTTTGCATGAGAGCGTTGTTTCGAAGGGAACCGTCAGCCAGTCGAGTATCTCTCCAAGAGAAATCTTTCTGGAAGCGCTGGAGCATCATGCGGTTTATATTATTGTGATGCATAACCATCCGAGCGGAGATGCTGCGCCAAGCAGGGAAGACATTGCCCTTACACAGCGGATAGCCGCCGCCGGCAGTATGCTGGGGATTGAGCTGATGGACCACATCATACTGGGGGATAGATGTTATACCAGCTTTTGCGAATTGGGATTATTAAATAAGGGACAAGCAGGGGAAAAATTATGCCATTGAACAATACACTGGGGATTGATTTCGGTACGGATACGATAAAGATCTGCGACCGAAAAAAAAGAATTATTGTATGCGAGAAAAACATGATCGCCCTTCGTGATGACAAATACATCATTGCGATTGGAGATTCTGCTTATGATATGTTCGAAAAGACGCCGGTCAACGTAAAGGCGGGGTGTCCGATGCGAAACGGGGTGATCGCGGAGGCGAGGAACGCCGAGATCGTCCTGTCGCACCTTCTCAGGAAGCACAAACGCTTTTTTTTCGGGAAGCCGGTCGTATATATTGCGGTTCCACGCGATATATCGGCAGTCGAAAAAAGGGCTTACTATAATGTTTTAAACGGGACGGTCCACGCAAGAAAAATTTTTCTTGTTGATAAAGGGCTGGCGGATAATATCGGCGTGGGCGTATCGATGTCCTCGCCAAGAGCCAGCATGCTGGTGAACATCGGCGCCGGAACGACGGAAATTTCCGTCGTGGCGGGAGGGAAAGTGCTGATTAGCAAAACACTGCAGTTGGGTGGAACCGCGCTCGACGATGAGATTATCAAGATGGCGCGGCGCATGTTTCAGGTGAATATCGGCATCAGAACAGCATGCCGCCTAAAGCACCGCCTGTCTTTCGTAGGCGACGGGCCGGCGGATTCTATGGAAATTTACGGAATCAGCACCATTTCCGGGCTTCCGGTAGCAGCGGAGATTTCTTCGATGGCAGTCAGTGTGGCGATTACGCCGGTCATTGACCGGATTGCCGCGGAACTCAAAGGAATCCTTGACCGTCTGCCGCCGCAGTTTTACCGGGATATCATGGAAGCCGGACTGTGCCTTGCCGGCGGCTCTTCGCTGATTTTGAATTTGTCGGACCATCTGCGCCGGGAATTGTCCGTACCGGTATCCATCGTAAGGGAGCCGGGGCTTACTACGCTAAGAGGGATCCAATCGATCATGAGCGTACCGGAGCTGGCTGAGTATACATATTCCTTAAAAGATTTAACGGGAAGCGTCATATAAAGAGGTTATTATGAAAAAAAAGAATTTACAGGAAAATACAAAGGGCAAATTGCTTTTATTCTTCTTATCGCTGTTTTGCTGCATCATGATTATTTTAAGCTTTGCATTGGATTTTTCCCAAAGCCCTTTTAAAGATGTGGCAGGCTATGTCCTTACGCCGCTGCAGAGCGGTATTAACCATGTGGGCGGATGGCTTTCCGATAAGATGGATTACTTTGAGGATAATCTTGCCCTGGTGGAGGAGAATGAAGAGCTACAGGCAAAGCTCGACGAGCTGATTGTGGAAAACACACAGTTATTACAGGACCGGGATGAACTCAATAGCTTGCGGGACCTGTATGAGCTGGACCATCAGTACGAAAGCTATGAGAAAGTCGGCGCAAGGGTCATCTCCAGAGAGGACGGCAGCAACTGGTACAGCACCTTCACGATTAACAAGGGCACGGACGACGGGATTTCGGTCGATATGAATGTTATGGCGGGCTCAGGGCTTGTCGGTATCATTACCGATGTGGGACCGAACTGGGCGACAGTGCGTTCCATTATTGACGATTACAGCAATGTGAGCGCGGAGATTTCCGAGACATCAGACACCTGTATCATAGCCGGTGATTTAAGCCTGATCGATGCCGGGAAAATACGGCTTGTGAAATTAAATGACCCCGATTTCCGGGCAAAGGTGGGGGATATGGTTGTCACTTCCCAGATCAGCGATAAATTCCTGCCTGGAATCCTGATCGGCTATATCAGCGAAATCGGGACAGATTCCAATAATCTGACGCGTTCGGGATATATTTCACCGGTTGTCGATTTTAAAGATATCAAAGAGGTCCTTGTCATTAAAAATCTGAAGCAAAGTAAGTAAGATAGAGGGTAAGATAAAATGAGAACGAAGCTGATTATTTTCGGAATGATGCTGGTGTGCCTTATTTTGCAGTTTTCTCTGATCCCGTCCATTTCCATTGCTTCCATATCGCCGAATCTGATGATTATATTCATTGTTTCTTTCGGACTGATGAGGGGCAAAAAATCCGGGCTGCTGATCGGCTTTATCAGCGGTATTATGATGGACATGATGTGTATGGTACTGGGAAATTATGTGATCGGCTTTCACGGCATTATCTATATGTATATCGGTTATCTCAGCGGCTATTGTTATCATATTTTTTATGATGACGATGTGAAAATGCCGGTGATTTTAACTGCCGCCAGCGATTTGTGCTATGGGCTGATTGTTTATACCGTACAGTTTTTGCTACGCGGGAGAGTGGGATTCTTTTTCTATCTGCGAAGGATCATTTTACCGGAAGTCATATATACAATTGTTTTGACTCTTATCTGTTACTGGTTATTTTTGTACATCAATCGAAGACTTGAAAAGTCAGATAAAAGGAGTGTAGACAGTTTTGTTTAAAAGCATAAAAAAAGTGTTATCCACCATCCTGAACTCCAGAATCATCATTCTTGGCGTGATCTTTCTCGTACTGGGATTTGTTTTGGTGCGCAGGCTTTTTGATCTGCAGATCGTCAACGGGGAATCTTATCAGACAGATTTCACCATGCAAATCCGGCGCGAGACAACGATCCCCAGTACACGGGGCTGTATCTATGACAGCGACGGCAACCTGATTGCCTACAATAAATTGTCGTATGATGTAACTTTTCAGGATATGGGGAGCTACGAAACAACGGATGAGCGCAACCTTACCATCAACAGCTATCTTTATAAGATTATGCAGATACTCTATGAAAATGGTGACGATGTTTATTCAGACTTTGCCATCCGTATCAATGACGCCGGCAAATACGAATACACAAAAAGCGGCGTGAACCTTCTCAGGTTTAAAGCGGACGTGTTCGGCGAGCCATATACGGAGGATCTCACGGAGGAACAGCGCAGTATTTCGGCAGAAGATATGATTAAGGAATTGGGCAGCTCCGATATGTACGGTGTTTTTCTTGAGGAGTACAAGCCGGAAGAGCTGGCGACTTACGGGCTGCCGTCCTCACTGTCACAGGAGGACACCCTGAAGATGATCGCCCTTCGTAGTGCGATCAACCAGAACAGTTACCAGAAATATATTTCAACCACCATTGCCAAAGATATCTCCGACCAGTCTATGTCTACGCTAATGGAGAGCAAGGGGTATTATGTCGGCGTGGATGTGGAGGAAAGTTCGATCCGCGTTTACAACGAGAGCCTCTATTACGCCAACATTATCGGCTATACCGGACAAATTTCCTCGGAGGAAATCACGTCATTAAATGAGCAGCTTGGCAGAGAGGTTTATGACAGTACGGATATTGTCGGAAAAGCCGGGCTGGAGCAGCACTTTGAGACGGAGCTGCAGGGTGTGGACGGAAAGAAGAGTGTCTATGTCAACAATCTTGGCAAGGTTTTGAAAGAAGACTCGGTGGTCGAGCCGCAGGCAGGAAACGACCTCTATCTGACGATCAATACAGATTACCAGAAAGCGGCGTACCAGCTTCTGGAGCAGTATATTGCCGGCGTTATCTACAGCCATCTTTATGATTACAAGGAATTTGACAACACCCAGGTGGGTACCAATGAAATTGTCATTACCAGCTACGAGGTGTATTATGCCTTATTTGAGAACAATATCCTCAGCGTGACCCATATGGAGTCCGATGAGGCATCGGAATTGGAAAAACAGGTGTTTGCTGAGTTCCAGCAGCGGGAAGCGGATGTGTTCGCGGAAATTAAAGCGGAGCTGCTTTCGGAGAACCCGCTTCCATATAACGAATTGTCCACAGAGATGCAGGTGTATATGAATTATCTGGTAGAAACGACCTTGCCGGAGCTGGGGATTATGAAGACGGACGCCATCGACGAGACGGATGCCACATATCTGGCATGGACACGGGATGAATCCATCAGTATGAAGGAATACCTTACCTATGCGATTGCCCAGGAGTGGATGGATATCTCTCAGGTGACGGCGGATTCGCAGTTCCTTGATTCGACGGAGATTTTCTCCAATCTGTGTGATTACCTGGAGGAATATATCAAGGATGATTACAATTTCAGCAAGAAGGTCTACAAATATATGGTAGAAGACGACCTGCTGATGCCGTCCACCCTCTGCCGCCTGCTTTTCGACCAGGGCGTACTGGAGATGGACGAGGAGGCGTATAACGGACTGAAAGACGGCAGTCTTTATGCCTATGATTTTATCATGGAAAAGATCTATACCCTTGAACTCAAGCCTTCGCAGCTTGCGCTGGCGCCGTGCTCCGGTTCGCTGGTCATCGTGGACCCGAACAACGGAAATACGCTGGCATGTGTCACCTATCCCGGGTATGATAACAACCGTCTGGCAAATGATATGGACGAAGAATATTTCGAACAGTTGACGCTGGACAAATCCAGCCCCTTCTATAATAAAGCGACGCAGGAGCTGACCGCCCCGGGGTCTACTTATAAGATGGTTACGGCAGTAGCCGGTGTGCAGGAGGGCGTAATCACGGTTGATGAAGCGATAAACTGTACCGGTGTGTTTGAGGACGTAGATCCGCCAATCAATTGCTGGATTTATTCAAGCGGCGGTATGCACGGCCCATTGACGCTTTCCGCAGCCCTGCAGGAGTCCTGCAACTTCTACTTCAACACGGTGGGACTTAGGCTTGGGGACGTAGGCAATGCGGACGGTGAGATGGACGACGCGGTCGGTATTGCCAAGCTGGCAAAATATGCCGCCATGTTTGGCTTCGACCAGGAGACAGGTATCGAGATGGATGAGAGCACGCCGCAGATATCCGACAACGCAATGGCGCCGTCGGCAATGGGGCAGGGGCGTAATGCCTATGCAACGATACAGCTTGCCAGATACGTGGCGACGATCGCCAACGGCGGCACCTGCTATGACCTGACATTGCTCGATAAAATTACGGATTCGGACGGACGGACCATTCTGGAAAAGGAGCCGGTCATTCATGATTATGTTGAAGCGGACGAATACCTCTGGAATACCATCAAGACCGGTATGAACCAGATGATTAAGCAGAACAATTACTGGAAGGACATTGAAATCGATATGGCAGGAAAGACAGGTACCGCCGAGGAGACCGGCGTACCCAGCCATGCGTTGTTTGTCGGCTATGCGCCCTATGACGATCCGCAGATCGCCATCGCCTGCCGTATTACCAATGGTTATACCTCCGCCAATGCATCCCTGCTGGCAAAAGATATGATCCGTTATATCTTTAACCTGCAGGATAAAGATACCCTGATTACCGGACATGCCTCCCTGTATTCCGGCGGAACCATATCCGGTACAAGAACAGACTAATTTTTCAGTTTTTGGAGAACAGAGAAATGAACAGGATTCCGGTTGTCATAAAAAGTAATAAATATGGGTTAGTAATCCACCTGGATGAGCAGATGGACTTTGCGGAGCTTTTGGAGGCGGTTGCCTCCAAGTTCCGCAATTCGGCAGGATTTTTTAAAAATGCCAGAATGGCGGTTGCTTTCCAGGGACGCGTACTGACAAAAGACCAGGAAAACCGCCTGGTTGAGGCAATCGTCTCTAATTCAGAAATTGAAATCATCTGCATCGTTGACGAGCGACCGGAAGAGGAAGCATATTATGAACAAGCCATGAGGCTTGCAGAGGAAAAGGAGCATCAGGGCGGGTTGTTTTATCGCGGCAATTTGCGCGGCGGGCAGACGCTGGAGCTGGAAAACAGCGTAGTGATCCTCGGTGATGTCCATCCGGGCGCAAGCGTCATCTCCAAAGGGAATGTCGTCGTTCTCGGCGCGTGCCGCGGGAATGTTTATGCCGGGGCATCAGGCAGCAGAGAATGCTTTGTGGCGGCGCTTGTAATGAAGCCGATCCAGATACGGATTGCCGACAAGATTGCCCGCAGCGCGATCACCAAACGCAGCGACACCGCCGAATATGCGCTTGATCCGAAAATCGCATATGTGAAGGAGGATCATATTTATGTGAAAAACCTTGTACATAGTACACTGAAAGAGATTCTGGGAGACACGGAAGAGGAAGGCAAACGATAACGTTTTACATTCATTACATAGGATGAACGGGGGATTTCCTGTCACGTACGGCAGCAATGCCGTGCAGAAAAAAACTATGTCATGGAGGAATAAAAATGAGTGAAGTAATTGTAGTAACTTCCGGCAAAGGCGGTGTTGGCAAGACCACGATCACCGCAAATCTTGGAACCGGACTGGCAAAGCTGGACAAAAAAACAGTGTTAGTGGACACGGATATCGGGCTTCGCAACCTTGATGTGGTGATGGGGCTTGAAAACAGAATTGTATATAATATGGTAGACGTCATTGAAGGGAACTGCCGACTGAAGCAGGCGCTGATTCGGGACAAGCATTATCCCGGGCTGTATCTGCTTGCTGCTGCCCAGACAAGAGACAAATCTGCCGTCACACCAGAACAGATGAAAAAGCTGGTAGAAGATTTAAAGGTACATTTTGAGTATATTATCCTGGACTGCCCGGCGGGAATTGAACAGGGCTTTAAAAACGCCGTGGCAGGAGCGGACAGGGCAATCGTCGTGACGACCCCTGAAGTATCCGCGATACGTGATGCGGACAGGATTATCGGGCTTTTGGAAGCGGACGGCATGAAGCAGATCGAACTGCTGATTAACCGGCTTCGTCCTGATATGATAAAAAAGGGCGATATGATGTCTGCCGAAGATGTAATTGAAATACTGGCGATTCCGCTCATAGGCGCGGTGCCGGACGATAACGCTATCGTAATTTCCACGAACCAGGGAGAACCTTTGGCTGGCAGCGACGCCCCTTCCGGGCAGGCTCTTTTCAATGTCGCGCGGCGGGTAACGGGAGAGCAGGTTGATATCCTGGATTTTAGTAAAGACATCTCCTTTTGGAACCGCATCAAAGATTTCTTCCATAAGAGTTAGGGGGATGCCTTCATGAACAGGTTTAGTGTTTTTGTAAGGCAAAAGATAAAATTTGAGGCGGCGTCTTCAAAAGAAGTGGCGAAGGAACGTCTGGAACTGATGCTTCTCGCGCAGCGGATGCAGTCTTCCCCTGAGATGATGGAGCAGATGAAGCGGGAAATCGGTGAAATTGTCCGCAAGTACCTCAATGCGGATTATGCACAGATGAACATACAGATTAATTTGACAAATGAGATAAAACAAGGTGTAGAACATGCTAAAACAATACAAATTAAGGGACTATAAGTTTACGCTGATACTGCTGGTAATTGCGCTTTCTGTTATCGGAATTATGCTGATCGGAAGTGCGGACAGCGACCTGCAGAACAAGCAGATCCTCGGACTTGTCATGGGGCTGATCTTAATGGTGATAGTTTCTTTGATCGATCATGTCTGGCTTCTGCAGTTTTACTGGTTTTTCTATTTTACCGGACTTGCCCTGCTTGCGGCAGTAATTGTCGGCGGCAGAACGGTAAGCGGCGCCACCAGATGGCTGGTAATCGGCGGAATTCAGTTTCAGCCTTCCGATTTGATGAAAATTATACTGATTATGTTTTTTGCACAGTATTTTTCCAAACACGAAGATGATTTAAACTCCTTTAAAACTATTATATTTTCTGTTATAATTATAGCAGTTCCGTGGTTTTTAATTTGTAAACAGCCGAATTTGTCTACCAGTATCCTGACACTTTTATTGTTTTGCGCCCTTTATTTTGTTGCGGGGCTGAGCTATAAGGTGATTATTGGCATTCTGGCGGTATTTGTGCCTGCGGCGACGGTTTGCTTCAGCCTGATTTTGAAACCGGGGCAGACGCTGATCGAGGAATATCAGTTACTGCGTATCCTCTCATGGCTCTATCCCGATCAGTATCCGGATGAGGCCGCCCAGCAGTTGAATTCGATCATAGCGATCGGTTCCGGCCAGCTTTACGGAAAAGGGCTGGATACTACGGCGGTAGAGTCGGTAAAGAATGGAAATTTCCTCTCAGAAGCCCAGACGGATTTTATCTTTGCTGTGGCAGGCGAGGAGCTTGGATTTCTCGGATGTTTTGTCATCATTATTCTGGAGCTTTTGATTGCATTTGAATGCTTCCGGATCGGAAGAAATGCGCGGGAAAAATCGGGGATGTTAATTTGCAGCGGCATGGGGGCGTTGATTGGTATTCAGAGCATTATGAATATCTGTGTTGCCACCGGATTAATGCCGAATACAGGGCTTCCGCTTCCGTTTGTGAGCTCAGGGCTTACTTCTTTGATGACATTATTTATTGGAATCGGGCTGGTTCTGAATGTGGGATTACAGGTGAAAAAGCATTAAATATGAGATAGGAGGGGCATTGGCATGAATGTGGGATTAGTCGCACATGATTCAAAAAAAATCTTAATGCAGAATTTCTGCATTGCTTATCGCGGTATTTTGTCAAAACATACACTTTATGCAACAAGTACAACGGGCAGGCTGATTGAGGAAGTTACCGGGCTTAACATCAACAAGCACCTTGCCGGACATCTTGGAGGCGTCCACCAGATTGCCGCCCAGATCGAACAGAATCAGATTGACCTGGTTATTTTTCTGCGTGATCCGCTACATCCGAAGTCACATGAGCCGGATATTAAAAATTCATTCCGTCTCTGCGATACGTATAACGTTCCCCTTGCCACGAACCTGGCAACGGCAGAGATGCTTGTAAAATCCTTAGACAGAGGAGAGTTGGAATGGCGTGAGATGTACAGATAATAGAGAAATGTCAAGATACCAAAAAAGGATATTGGAGCAGAAAAAGCGAAGGACCAGGCTGTGGATTTTTTCCCTGCTTCTGATTTTCCTGCTGGCGCTTGTGGGAATTCTGCTGTACGAATTCGTATTCCGTTCCCATGAAATCGCTTTTGACGATCCTTATGATATCAGCAGTACCGTTTTTGGCGTGCGGGACGGAATCCAGGCAGACGGCAGAGCGGCGCCCTTTACCGACGGCATTTGCGTCACGGCGGGCGATGTGGAATTTGAGGGGGTAACACTTGAATACGCAGAAGCAGGCGCCATTATGGATTTGAGCAGCCAAACGGTATTATATGCAAAAAATGTGCATGAGCAGCTTTATCCGGCAAGCTTAACCAAGATCATGACCGCGCTGGTCGCGCTGAAATACGGCAATCTTGATGATACGGTTTTCATCGATGAGAACGCGCTGGATATTGACCCGGAATCTTCCGTTTGTTATCTGGAATATGGGGATGAATTTACCTTGAGGCAGTTGATTTACGGGCTTTTAATTGCCTCTGGAAATGATGCCGGTAATGCGATTGCCTATCACGTTGGCGGCAGCATTGAACATTTTGTGGAGCTTATGAATCAGGAAGCATACGCTCTTGGCGCTACAAACACACACTTTTCCAATGCGCACGGGCTGCAGGATGAATCGCATTATACGACGCCGTATGATATTTACCTGATGTTTCAGGAAGCTATGAAATATGACGTTTTTGCAGACGCGATCAACCAGGTAAGCTACACGGTCACTTATGTGAAATCAGATGGTGAGCAGTACGAGCGTACCTGGTATGCAACCAGTTACTATTTCACCGGAGAGGCAACTGCACCGGAGGATGTGACCGTTTACGGGGGCAAGACCGGTACGACCGATGAGGCGGGCGCATGCCTTTCCCTGCTTAGTAAAGACGCCTATGGGAATTCCTATTTCAGTATTATTATGAAGTCGGATACCAAGGATGACCTTTACAGTGAAATGAACGACTTATTGTCAATAATCAACAAAAAGTAGTTGTAATTTATAAAGTTGTGAAGTATAATTGTACATATACGAAACTGAAGGAGGAGATTACGATGATACAGATAATCGCAGGCACTAAAGGAAATGGAAAGACAAAATATTTGTTGGACAAAGTAAATACTGAAATCAAATCTGTACACGGTAATATTGTCTATCTTGACAAAAATGCAAAACATATGTATGAATTAAATAATAAGGTCCGTCTTATTAATGTTTCAGAATATATGGTAGACAGCGCGGATGCGTTTATCGGATTTATAAGCGGTATTATTTCACAGGATCATGATCTGGAGCAAATGTATCTTGACAGCTTTCTGAAAGTTGCAAAACTGGAAGGCGAGGATGTTTCCGCGACACTTGACAGACTGGCAGCAATCGGCGAAAAATATAATGTTACTTTTGTATTGAGTATTTCTCTTGATACGGAAGATTTACCGGAAAACATGCGCGATAAAGTAATTGTTTCCCTGTAATATCATTTTACATATTAAAAATTATGCCGGATGAAATGTTATCCGGCATTTTTTTGCAAAAAAGGAGAGCACATATGGCATCTTCAAAAAATATCAGAAGAAATCCCAAAAAAGTAGTGAAAATGCAGACAAATTCGTTTCTGAATATCGGTACGATCATGTTCGGCATTTTATTTATATATATGTTAATTTGCATTGTTATGTATCTTGGCTCCGACCACATCGCGGCGTACGAGGTAACCGCCGGGACGCTTGCCAGCAATTACCGTTATACGGCGCTGGCGTTAAAATCAGAAACAGTTGTCTATACTACTGAGGCAGGACCCATCCACTATTATGTCCGCGAGGGGAGCAAGGTGGGCGTTGGCACCGGAATCTATTCCGTCGGTAACCTGAGCCTGTCAGCCGATACGGATACGGAGGAGGACGAGCCCCTCGACAACAGCAGTTATTCCGACTTACGCAGCATCGCTTCCAACTTCAGCAGCAATTATTCTTCCGTCTCTTATCAGAATGTCTATAATTTTAAGGCGGAAGCGCAGACAGCACTGATCGAACTGCTCTCGAAAAATATCCTGGATGAGGCGCAGCAGGGAACCGGCAGCGGGCTGAACCTGATTACAACGGATAAGGATGGAATCATCGTCTATTCCATTGACGGGATGGAGGATTTGACTATCGATGAGGTAACCGCCGATGATTTCAATATGATGAATTATTCCAGGGAGAATCTGCGCATGAAAGAGGAAGTCAGCGCCAAAGACCCTGTTTACAAAATCCTTACCAGCGAAAACTGGTCGATGGTTATCCCGCTTGATAAAAAAACAGCTACCGAACTTGCGGACCTCTCGATCGTCCGTTTCCGCTTCATTGAAGACGGCTCCACCTTTAATGCTGATTTTTCCATTGTCCAGAATGAGGATGGCTTTTATGGAAAATTAGACATCAGCAATTCCCTGATTCGTTTTGCGGGAGACCGCTACATTGAGATCGATCTGCTGATTAACCGTCAGAGCGGGCTGAAAATTCCCAACAGCGCCATCGCGGAAAAGGTATTTTACCGGATTCCCAAAGAATATGTGACGGTTTACGAGGATTCCGACAGTGAGATCGGGCTTCTCAAAGAAACCTATGATACCGACGGCTCCGCCATCACAAAATATATCACGGCGACCGTATATGATAAAACGGAATATGACTATTATGTGGATCCCTCGCTTTTCGAAGCAGGGGATTACGTCCTCATGAAAGATTCCTCAAAACGTTACCAGGTTTCCGAGACGAAGACATTGACGGGCGTTTACAATATTAATAAGGGATACGCGGTTTTCCGGGAAATAACAATTATTGATGAAAATGAAGAGTACTGTATCGTTGAGAGCGACGATGCCTATGGCTTGGCGCAGTATGACCATATTGCGCTGGATGCGTCTACGGTAAAAGAAGATTCTGTGATCGGTTAAGGAGGTTTGTGTTTCATGAGCGTGGAAAATTATAAAATGGTTTTAGAGCATGTCCATCAGGCGTGCGCCCGGGCAAAAAGAGACCCGGAGGAAGTGACGCTGATTGCCGTCAGCAAGACAAAGCCGGTATCGATGATCGAAGATCTGCTGTCGCAGGGCGTGCTTGATTTCGGTGAAAATAAGCCGCAGGAGCTGCGGGATAAGTATCTTGTCCTGCCCGGGAACCTGCGCTGGCATATGATCGGGCATCTGCAGCGCAATAAGGTCAAATACATTATTGATAAGGCGTGCATGATCCATTCCGTGGATTCCATCCGCTTGGCAGAGACGATCCAGGCAGAGGCGCAGAAGCATGATCTTGTCATGCCGGTTCTGGTGGAAGTAAATGTGGCGCAGGAAGAATCAAAATTCGGGATTTCCCTTGCGGAGACGCCTGATTTTATCAAAGAAATCTCTGTATTTCCCAATCTTAAAGTTTCGGGATTAATGACGATTGCCCCTTTTGTGGAAAATCCCGAAGATAACAGAATCCATTTTCGAAATTTATACAATTTATTTATTGACATTAAAGCCAGAAACCTTGATAATGTAAATATGTGCAATCTTAGTATGGGCATGACAAATGATTATGAAGTCGCCATCGAAGAAGGTGCAACTATGGTACGTGTCGGTACTGGTATATTCGGTGAGCGTGTGTATCTTTAAGTACAGAACATAGTAGAAATGGAGAAAGAATATGAGTTTTTTAGATAAGTTTTTAAATGCCATGAAGCTGAACGACGACTATGACGATGAAGATTTTTTAGAGGATGAAATAGACGAATACGAAGAAGAACGTCCGAAAAAAAGTTTTTTTAAAAAATCCAAAAATACAGAACCGCTTGACGACTTTGATGAGGATGACGGGTTTGACGATGAACCGGTTATGCGCAAGACTATGAAGCAGTCCAGGACTTTAAAGACGGCATCTCCGAAGGTAAAGCCGATTACCACAGCTTCCTCCGCCAAAGTTTCACCGATCCGCACGCGCAAGAGTGCCAGCGATATGGCTGTTTGCGTGATAAAGCCTAAAAACATGGAGGACGCTCGTGAGATAACGGAAACGCTGCTGGCAAACTGCACGGTGGTTCTGAATATGGAAGGACAGGATATGGATTTTGCGCAGAGGATCATTGATTTTACATCCGGTTCCTGTTATGCCATTCACGGCAATCTGCAGAAAATCAGTAATTACATATTTATCATTACTCCGGCATCGGTGGACGTTTCCGGAGACTTTCAGGATCTTTTAGGCGGCGCTTTTGATATTCCATCAATGCATACGAATTACTGATTATGAATAAAGAAGACGAATTATTTCAAAAAAGGCTGTTGGATCTCGCCAGGCAGGCAGACAACAGAAGCATTGTCACTTTCACAGATTTTATGAATCTGAATGAATTGAATATTTTTCACAGCAGTACAAGTAAGCTGTCCTTTGTAAAGTGGCGGCTTTTTGGCGGTTATGAATTTGCGGAGCGTCAGATGGCAGCATTAATACCTGATGCTCTTTCTTATGAATGGGAATATCCGCTGCGCTGTGTCCGAATCGCCGCGCAAAACGAAAAATATGCGGATACTTTAAATCACCGTGATTACCTTGGCGCTATTTTAAATCTGGGGATTGAACGAAGCAAGATTGGCGATATCCTCACAGACGGTACGCACGCCTTTGTGTTTTGTACCGCCAAAATGGCGGATTTCCTCTGTAATGAGCTCACAAGGGTCAAACACAGCCAGGTCACCCTTTGCTGCGTTTCCCTACAGGAAATGGATTATAAGCCGAAATATGAGCTTATAAAGGGCAGTGTGGCTTCTGTGCGCTTAGACAGCTTACTATCTCTGGCATTTGGCTCCTCCAGAAGCCGCCTGGCGGAACTGATTGAAGGCGGAAAGGTGTTCGTCAACGGACGGCTTGTATCCTCTAACGGTTATAAGCTTAAAGAACAGGATATTATTTCTGTAAGGAGGATGGGGCGTTTCCGCTATATCGGCAGCGCCAGCCAGACCAGAAAAGGCAGGTTATTTATAGAAATCGAAAAATATGTATAATGGGAGAGGAAGTCATATGGCACAGGAAGAAAAAACAAACAGCCTGTTTGTGAAAACAGGCAGCAAAAGCGGATATGAAATTTATTTTGAGGACAATTTCGGACAGTTGGCTGCTGTCCTGGAAAAAGACTGCCATATAGGAGATCGGAAAATCTGCATCGTATCCGATGATACTGTAGCAAAGCTTTACGGGGAAGAGGTTAAAAAGGCGCTGAAAGGCGCCTGTGCAGCCCTTACGGAATTTACATTCCCGGCAGGCGAACCGAACAAGAACCTGAATACGGTCCGTGATCTCTACGAGTATCTGATTCTGCAGCATTTTGAGCGCAAGGATCTGCTGCTTGCCCTCGGCGGCGGGGTAGTGGGGGACCTGACCGGATTTGCAGCGGCAACCTACCTGCGCGGCATTGACTTTGTGCAGGTGCCTACTACGCTGCTTGCACAGGTGGACAGCAGTATCGGCGGCAAGACGGGTGTAGACTTTGACAGCTATAAGAATATGGTGGGAGCGTTCCATCAGCCCCGCCTGGTATATATGAATTTCCAGGTACTCTCCACCCTGACAGAAGAACAATTTGCCTGCGGTATGGGTGAGGTTTTGAAGCATGGGCTGATTAAAAATGCCGCATACTATGAATGGACCATTGAACATATATCTGAAATCTGCGAGCGCGATGTGGCTGTTTTGCAGAAAATGGTTACGGAGAGCTGCAAGATCAAGCGCGCCGTTGTCGAGAAAGATCCGACGGAAAGGGGCGAACGTGCGCTTTTGAATTTCGGGCATACGATCGGGCACGCCATCGAGAAGGTGAAATCGCCCGAGCTTCTGCACGGGCATTGCGTAGCGCTCGGCTATGTGGCGGCAGCGTATATTTCCTATAAGAGAGGGCTGCTTTCAACAGAAGAATTTTATGAGATCCGGGATATGAATGTTGGCTTTGACCTGATGTTCACCGTGGACGGCATTGATTCAGAGGAAATTCTGTCCTATACAAAATCCGATAAAAAAATGGATGGGGGCAGAGTGAAATTTGTCCTGCTGAAAAAAATAGGAAAAGCATTTATCGATACAAATGTAACAGACGAGGAAATTCTGGCTGCGATCGATTTTATCAATGCCGATAAGCTGGAGCTTGATTAATCCCGTCTGGCGGAGGCATGAATGAATCTTTCGAAACAGAAATTAAAAAGTATGCTCTGGGGTCTGGCAGGTGTGATTATCCTCACCTGCCTCGATCAGTTTACAAAATATCTGGCGATGGCGAAGTTTAAGGATCACGCATCCCTGGTTCTGATTCCCGGGATATTTGAGCTTACTTACCTGGAAAACAGAGGAGCTGCCTGGGGGATGCTTGAGAATTTTCAATGGCTGTTTCTGATATTGACAGCCGTTTTAATGGCAGCACTGGTATGGTTCTATTGGAAGGCACCGGCAGAAAAACATTATCGTGCGTTTCGCATATTAGCGGCGATCCTTTGTGCCGGGGCGCTCGGCAATGCAATTGACCGCGGTATACAAGGATATGTCGTGGATTTCTTTTATATTTCATGGATTAACTTTCCCGTGTTTAATGTGGCGGATTGCTACGTAACTGTTTCTCTGGTGCTGTTTTTGTTCATATATCGGAAAGAGGTCATAGAATGGATACAAAGAGAATAATTGCAGGAGAAGAAGCGGTACAGGAAAGAATCGATAAATATCTCGCAGATACCGTATCCGGGGCTTCCCGCTCTTTTATACAGAAGCTTTTAAAAGAAGGTATGGTATTCGTGAACGGAAAAACGGCGAAGGCAAATTATAAGCTTTCTAATGAAGATGAAATTGTCCTTACCATCCCCGTGCAGGAGGAGCCGGATATCCTGCCGGAAAATATTCCCCTCACAATCCTTTATGAGGACAGCGACTTAATCGTTGTTAATAAGCCTAAGGGTATGGTCGTCCATCCGGCGGCGGGGCATTATACGGGGACATTGGTGAACGCCCTTATGTATCACTGCAAAGACGACCTTTCCGGCATCAACGGATGCCTGCGTCCGGGGATCGTGCATAGGATCGACCGCAATACAACCGGCTCCCTGATTGCCTGTAAAAACGATTTCGCGCACCAGTCGATTGCCGGACAGCTAAAGGAGCATTCGATTACCCGCAAGTATCGGGCGATTGTGCATGGAAATCTAAAGGATGAGGAGGGAACCATCGATATGCCTATCGGTCGCCACCGTACGGACCGGAAGAAAATGGCGGTCGATGTAAAAAACGGACACAATGCCATTACCCATTACCGTGTCCTGGAGCGTTTTGGACAGTATACCTATATCGAGTGCCGCCTTGAGACAGGACGGACGCATCAGATCCGTGTGCATATGAGCAGCATTCATCATCCGATTCTTGGAGATGATGTGTATGGACCGGCAAAATGCCCGGTTGCCGGGCTGCAGGGGCAGACACTCCACGCCCAGGTGCTTGGCTTCCACCATCCGCGGACAAACGCTTACATGGAGTTTTCGGCTCCATTACCTGAGTATTTTGAGTTTTTGCTGCAAAAATTTCGCAAATAAATGTTAAAAATGCATAAAAGTATATACTTTTTCGCAAATTTGTTGTATAATACTTCTAAACAGAAAGAAAGGGGTATTAGCTTATGGGATGTAGCTCTATTATTACAATTGGAAGGCAGTACGGCAGCGGCGGAAGAGAGATTGGCCAAAAGCTAGCCGACTCCCTCGGTATTCAGTGTTATGATAACGAATTGCTTGACCGCGCGGCAAAGGACAGCGGAATCTGCCAGGAATTATTTGAAAACCACGATGAAAAGCCAACAAACAGTTTTTTATATTCTTTAGTCATGGATACGTACTCTATGGGTTATGCATCCGCAGTGTTGTCTGATATGCCGCTGAATCATAAGATATTTCTGGCACAGTTTAACGCGATCAAGAATATTGCCAATGAAGGTCCGTGCGTAATGGTTGGGCGCTGCGCAGATTATGCGCTGGAGGATTATACAAACCGGATTTCCGTTTTCATTTACGGTAAGCTGGACAAACGGATACGCCGAATCGCTGACCGGCACAATTTAACGGACACCAAAGCAAAGGATGCGATCCAGAAAACGGATAAACAGCGTGCAAGCTATTACAATTATTATACCAGCAAGAGATGGGGCGATATCTCCAGCTATGATCTGTGTATTGACAGCGGAATCCTAGGGATTGATGGAACCGTCGATACCATCAGATCGTTTGTCTGCCAAAGAGAGGCGCTGCTGAAAAAATAAAGAAAAACGGACGGAGATACACAGCATGAAGTTTGTGATACAACGTGTGGCAGAAGCATCGGTAACTGTCAATCACGAGACAATTGGTTCGATTGGAAAAGGATTTCTCGTGCTGATCGGAGCAGGGCGGGACGATACGAAGGAACAGGCGGATTACCTGATCCGAAAAATGATTGGACTGCGGATTTTTCAGGATGAGAACGGAAAGACCAACCTTTCCCTGAAAGAAGTGGATGGAGAACTGCTTCTGGTTTCGCAGTTTACATTATATGCAAATTGCAAAAAAGGAAACCGCCCCAGCTTTATTGAAGCCGGCGAGCCGCAAATGGCGGAAGCACTGTATGAATATGTGATTTCAGAGTGCAAAAAACAGGTGCCGATCGTGGAAACGGGGTTGTTCGGCGCAGACATGAAAGTAGCATTAGTCAATGATGGTCCATTTACGATTATACTGGAAAATTAACACCATATAGGAAATTAAGCTGCCTGCAAAATTTAGCAGGCAGCTTTTTTCAATTTGATCGTAAATATAGAGATCGCAGAAAAATGATAAAAACCGAGAATAAATTACATAACTAAATTATGTAAACTGATTGCAAAAACTGTAATTTATTTCTCCTCGCGAAGGCGGACAGCAGTAGCGGCAAGCCGCCTTCTCTGGTCATCCATCGCGGCATAATGCTTTTTCGTAGTGTTGACATCCTTATGTCCCAATACATCGGCAACCAGATAGATGTCGTTTGTTTCCTGATATAAGGTTGTCCCATATGTACTGCGAAGCTTATGAGGCGTAATTTTTTTCGTCGTTGTAATTTGTCCGGCATATTTTTTAACCAGATTTTCTACCGCCTGTACGCCGATACGTTTTCGCTGCGTAGATAAAAACAGCGCATTCTCGTGACCGGCAATCGGTGTGATCCCGTTTCTTTCTTCCAGATAATTGCGCAGGGCTTTTTCTACCTCATCGCCAAAGTAGACCACCATTTCATTCCCGCCTTTTCGTACCACCTTAATGCCGTTATTCTTAAAATCGACATCCCGGATATCAAGCCCTACGCACTCGGAGACACGGATTCCGGTGCCCAGCAGAAGCGTTATCAGCGCCAGATCGCGTACTTTTGTCTTTTCCCAGTAAACTTTCTTCTGACCGCTCAGAAAATCGCCGCAATGCTCAATATAATCCAGCAGAGATGCCGTTTCATCCACGTCCAGACGTACAATAGCCTTTTCATGGATTTTAGGCATATCCACAAGCACCGTTGGATTTGTCTTTATCTGTCCCCGCTTAAAATAATATGCATAAAACCCTCTCAAAGCCACTATTTTACGCTTTAATGCGCGTTCCCCGTTTGTCTTCATATTATGCTCATCCGTGCGGTAAACCTTCAGGTATTCCAGATATTCCTCAATGTCAACCGGCTTTAAGGAATCCAGTACCTCCACGGTAAAGTCATTCATCGTCTTATTACGGAATACCGGATTTTCATTGAGCAGAAACTGAAAGAAAACACGGATATCGTAGGCATAAGAAATCCGTGTTCTTGTTGAAGTGGTCGGCTCAATGGCACGAAAATAATCTTTGACAAACGGCGGCATGGTCTTAATGATTTCACGCAGCCGCAAAGTATTGTCAATATTTTTTTGTTCATGATATGTTAACTGTGATTTATCCATGATATAAAAAATCCCTTTCTGGCGGTATAATCGGTCATTTCCTTCTTTATCTATTGGGAAAACTATGGTTTGTCGTATAGATGTATCTCACTGCTCCAATTTGATTTTCTCGAAAATATCCTTATGTACAAGAATTTCATTAAACTTTTCATATCATAACCGAGATACAATGTTTTGGAATGAAACATAATCATACGTCACCTCCGCAAACATCAATAAATGAACACAGCAGCTTAACGATATATACTATAATACAATTATACATCGAAATTATGCCTTTGACAAATTATTGTGCATTGGAAAATGAAAATTATTTGAAGTTTATTTCAATTCCTCCGAATAATACGGAACGACCAGAAGTTTTCCATATTCCACCATATTGCCCACATGGTTGATCCTCTGAACCTCATGCACATACTCGTCAATGCTTTTATATTCTTCCGTCATATATTCCTCTGCAATGCTCCAAAGCGTATCTCCGCGCTGCACACGGACATCCGTATAATACTTATAAGTCTGCGGCTTCTGTGCCGTTACATTCAAATGGTTGCAAAATACGGACATAATCAATGCGAAAAAAACAATCCCAATCACTGTGGCAATCCGGCGGTTTCTCTTAACCTGGCGCTTCCTCATTCTCTTTGCTCTGCTCATAATACTCTCCCTCCAGAACTTTTGTTCGATAAAAGCATTATAATGTACGAACAAATGTTTGTCAATGGGTTTTGAGAAATTTTTCGAACATATATTCTCTTTTCGCTTTGCAGGTAAAAAACAGCGCAGCCGTTATCCGGCTACCATCAAACTAAAACAGTTTCTTTTCGTTTCTCATTCTTCTGTCTCTGTATCGGTATTGCTCTCCGTCTGCGGCGCTGCCGAGACTGCAGGCGCAAATACCTCCTTTGCCTTTGCCAGCCCTTCGCCCAGCTCTTCCGTCGTGCGGTCGTAGGACGCCTGCGCTTCTTCCTGTATCCCGTCGATGCCCATTGTACTTTCGATATTTGCCACATCATCCAGCGGCAGTATGAAATACTTTGAGCCATCGTTATCGGAATAGCGGTAAACCCAGGTAGGAAGCAGATCCACATCCTGCAGGGTCACTTCTCCCCTGCTGTCCTGATGCAATGTGAGGGTAATCATCGCCCCATCCTCCGTGTGCCCGGTCGGCATCTCATCCATCATCAAATAGGTACGCTGGTTGCTGAGGGCATTTCCCTCGGAAAAGATGCAGAACATATAATTGCCATCGGTGTTCTCAAAGACATCAATCGGCTGCTCGCAGTGCGGATGCCCGCCGATGATGGCGTTTACGCCCATATTGCAAAGCTCCTGGGCAATTTCCCGCTGATAGTCCGCTTCCTCCAATTGGTATTCATTGCCCCAATGCATCTGCGCGATGATAAACTGCGCGCCCTCCGCTTTCATCTCACGGATATTCTCTTCCATCTCTTCATAAAATGGATCAAGATTGTAATAATCAAAGGAATTTAAAAGCGGCGCGTCCTCCGTCTCCAGTATCAATCCGTTGATGCTTTTGGCGCCGTCCGTCTGGCTGGTCGTTTCATACACATAATTGACAAAACCGACGCGGATTCCCTTGATATCCGCTATGTAGTAATGCTGGTCCGCTTCCGTCTTCCTCGTACCTGTATAGGCGATCCCTTTTTCCTCGTAAACCTCCATTGTGCGGTTGAAGGCATAGCTCCACCCGTCATAAATATGGTTGGTCGCCAGAAACTGCAGGTCTACGCCGCTATCGCGAATATTTTCAATGATAATATCTGGCGATTTAAAGGAAGGATACCCGGAATAGCCAAGCTCATCGCCGCCCAGCGCCCCTTCAAACTCACAGGTCATATAATCAGGCGCACTATAATACGGCGTTATGTACTGATAAATGGATGCAAAATCATAATTTCCCTCTTCATCGGGATAAGAATCGATAAACGGGGAATGCAGCAGCATACATCCGGTGCTGCCGATCGTGATCTCCTTTTCGTCGTAAATCTTTTTGGCCTCACTCTCCGTCATAATCTCCGTTTCCGGCGTCTTACGGCTGAAAATTTTGCTTCCTGCCGCGCCGATCAGCTTTACGAAACCGACCAGCAGCAAAATGCAAAGCACGACCGCTGTCGCTGCCAAAACGCCCAGGAGTGCATTGTGAAGGATCTCCTTTTTCCGGTATGCGGCATACTTCTCCGGCGGCAGCTTTTTGCGTAACTGCTCCCTCTTTCGTTTCGCCTTTCTCTGCCGGAAGCGGAAATCACTATAGGCGTCCTGCAGGAAATATACGGCATCCATGAAGCGTTCGCCTATACGCGCGCCCGCCTTTTTAAGCATGGCTCTAAACGATACGTTCTCCTTAGGCTCTTTCACCTTAGGCTCTTTCGCCTTTGTTTTTTTCAGCTTTATTTCTTGCGGCGTTGCTTCTTTGGCTTTCGCCTTTCTCTCCTTTACCGCCTGTTTCTCCGGCGCATTTCCCTTCTCATTTTCCTTTGTCGCTGCTTCTTTCGTATTTGGCGCTTTTTCCACCGTTTTTTTCTTATCCTTCATAACTCATGATCCTTTGTATACTGCGATGGCGAAATTAGTGCCATATGATTCCTGATTACTCTTGGTTCTTAACGATATCTGCCAGTTTCCTGATATCTCTTATCACATAAGTGGCTGTCATTTCAAGCGGCATGTCTGCGTCGGCAGGGTTATACCAGCAGGTGTCCAGTCCGGCATGAATCCCGCCGCTTATATCCGCTGACAGAGAGTCGCCCACCATAAGCGCCCTGTGTTTATCAAAGCCGGCAATATGCGACGCCACGTATTGAAAAAATTCCGGCTGCGGCTTTTGAAAACCGATTTCCTCCGAGATGAACATTCCCTTAATCAGCTTATCAAGCCCGCTGTCGTGGACTCTCTGATACTGCGTCACGGCGACGCCGTTTGTGACAATATATAAGTCACAGGTTTTCGAAAGCTTCTCACAGGTTTCGTAAGCGCCTTCGATCAGGTAAGCGCCGCGTCCCAGCTCATACTGATAGGTCTTCTCAATGGCGGATGTGTCGGCTTTGATCTGATACCGGCTAAATAACCTGCGGAAACGCTCTTCCAGCAACGTCTCCTTATCCAGCATCCCCTGCTCAAATTCTTCCCAGCATTTCCGGTTAATGGCAGAATAATCTTCCAGTAGCTGCCGGTCAAAAGCCAGATGATACCGGCGAAAAGTCTCCTCTATGCCGCGCGCCTCCGTTTTTTTGAAATCAAGAAGCGTGCCGTCGGCATCAAGGAGCAGGGTCTGATATCTCATGGTATGCCCTCCTGCTCTGCAATCAATGGTGGAACAGGCGGATTCCGGTAAACGCCATCACCATATGATATTTGTTACAGCATTCGATCACCAGGTCATCCCGGACTGAGCCGCCCGGCTGGGCGATATAAGTCACGCCGCTCTTGTGGGCGCGCTCAATATTGTCGCTAAACGGGAAAAAGGCATCGGAGCCAAGCGTCACGCCATCCATCTGATCCAGCCATGCGCGCTTCTCTTCTCTTGTGAATACCTCCGGCTTTGTCTTAAAGATCTTTTCCCATGCGCCGTCTGCGAGTACATCCATATATTCCTCGCCGATGTAAACGTCGATGGCATTGTCACGGTCGGCTCTGCGGATACCGTCGATAAACGGAAGCTCCATTACCTTCGGGCACTGGCGCAGAAGCCAATTGTCCGCTTTTTGCCCGGCAAGCCTGGTACAATGTACCCGGGATTGCTGTCCTGCGCCGATCCCAATTGCCTGTCCGTCCTTTACGAAGCAGACAGAGTTTGACTGCGTATACTTCAAAGTAATAAGCGCTATTTTCATATCGCGAACCGCTTCTTTGGACAGCTCCTTATTTTCTGTCACAATATTGGAAAGAAGCTCCTCATTGATCGGCAGCTCCTGCCTTCCCTGCTCAAACGTCACCCCGAACACTTCCTTGTGCTCGATCGGCGCCGGAACATAATTTTCATCTATTTTAATGACATTGTAGTTACCGTTTTTCTTGAGCCTGAGGATCTCAAGCGCTTCCTCTGTGTATCCCGGGGCAATGACGCCGTCCGATACTTCCCGCTTAATCAGCATGGCAGTGTCCTTATCGCAAACATCCGAAAGGGCGATCAAATCACCGAAGGAAGACATTCTGTCTGCGCCTCTGGCACGGGCGTAAGCGCATGCAAGGGGAGATAATTCGCCGCAGTCATCCACCCAGTAGATTTTCGCGAGCGTTTCGCTAAGGGGCAGCCCGATTGCCGCTCCTGCCGGAGAAACATGCTTAAAAGAGGTCGCTGCCGGCATGCCTGTCGCACTTTTTAACTCCTTTACCAGTTGCCATCCATTAAAAGCATCAAGAAAATTAATATACCCGGGACGCCCGGATAACACCTCGATGGGAAGCTCCCCTTCCTGCATGTAGATACGGGAAGGCTTTTGATTTGGGTTACATCCATATTTTAACTGAAGTTCTTTCATGGGTAAAGCTCCTTTCCTGCGCCTATTTCACATTCTTATTCACAATTTTTGTCTCATATTTGCCCGTCATGATATCGATAAAACGGACAAACAGGGATACCTTGTTTTCCTCATTCAGGCTGTTCCAGATCTGATCGGTAAACGCATCAATGTCATCCGGGATGGCAACCAGCTTCGGCTCGCCCTCAAAGCTCGGCAGAGGATTGCCGTCGCACTTGTAGGTATGGATAAAATGCCCTTCTCCGTTTACCGGGGTTTCATAGGCAAAGGTATAACGGTTGCAGGCAGACGGATTGCCATTATTGCTCTTTAAAATAGACATTGCATAATGGTACGCACCGTCCACAATATGCATGATCCCGGAGATACGCGGCGTATAGTTCGGCGCATCCGGCTCAAATTCGCGGCATCTCAGCGACTGTTCAAAGGTGAGCTGTTTGTCCATACCTTCGTAAATCGTGTCGGTCTGGTCGCCGTTTGTCACGATCGTTTTATTGCCGAGTACACGTACCGGCGCATAAATAATCAGGCTTGGGTCCACCAGCTTCGAAGGATCGAATGCCTGCGTGCGGATTCCCTCTCCCTCCTCGGCAAAGATGCGGTTGCGGCTGTTCTCGCTTCTGCCCATGATAAAATAAGCAGTGACTGCTTTCGTCCCGTCAGCGGACTTTCCGATCACGATTCCTCTGCCGGGGTAAGCATTGCCCTTTAATTCCTGTTCCAGTGATAACATTTCCATTCTCTGTTCTCCTTTCACATAAAAACCGCCCGGGAAACCATATAGCATTCCCATACGGTCACCCAGGCGGTCGGCTTTTCCTCGTTGTACTTCCCGTAGGTGATCCTACTAATCCGCCAGTCATACAACATCTTTCTTTATCTTACACTATTTGTCAGAAATTCTCAACTATGATTTTTCTGAATCCTGCAGTTTGCAGCCGCTAAATCACATAATTGTTCCCCATTGCGATGTGCATATCAACAAGGTCCGCCAACGTGTATTTATCTACTACACTGTTGATCGCCTCATTCAGCTCCTTCCAAATCTGCAGCGTAACGCAGGTCTCCTGTCGGTAGCACATATTCGGCTCGTCGTCAAGGCAAGCCACCGGTGCAAGGCTGCCCTCCGTCAGCCTTAAAATCATGCCCACCGTATATTCCTTCGGGTCCTTTGCCAGGCGGTATCCCCCCTGGGGTCCGCGGTTGCTCCGCAGATATCCGGCGCGCGATAAAATCGTAATAATCTGCTCCATGTATTTAATAGAGATGTCCTGCCGCTTTGCAATATCCTTCACTCTCACGGGCGCGTCATTTCCCATAATCGCAAGATCAAGCATTAAGCGCAGGGCATACCTTCCCTTTGTGGAAATTTTCATATCGTCCTCCCATTCCCTAGATGTTCAATATATTTATAGTACAATCATACTATCCCTCAGCTAAAACTGCAAGAAAAAGTTGCAAATCAGAACTTTTGTTTGCATTTTGTACGTGAATACGCTATACTGAAAACAGAAACTATGTTCGGGAGGGCAAAACCTATGGCTTATGGAAAAATCACCAAGAAACAGACTGAGATTTTAGAATATATCAAAAGTGAAATATTGAACAGGGGATTTCCGCCTTCTGTACGGGAAATCTGTGAGGCAGTGAATCTGAAATCCACTTCTTCCGTGCATTCCCATCTGGAATCCCTGGAAAAAAACGGTTATATCCGCCGCGATCCGACGAAACCGCGCGCGATTGAGATTATTGACGATAACTTTAACCTGGTAAGGCGCGAGGTAGTCAATGTGCCGATTGTCGGGCGCGTCGCTGCCGGGGAGCCGATTCTCGCTGTGGAGAATGTCGAAAATTATTTTCCTATTCCGGCGGAATTTATGCCCAACGCCCAGACCTTTATGCTTACGGTAAAAGGGGAAAGTATGATAAATGCTGGCATCTTTGACGGCGACCAGATCCTGGTTCAGCAGCAAAGCACCGCCCGCAACGGCGACATGGTCGTTGCCCTTATGGAAGATTCCGCTACCGTCAAGACTTTTTATAAAGAAAATGGCTATTACCGGCTGCAGCCGGAAAATGACCATATGGAGCCGATTATTGTGTACGGGGAACTGCAGATCCTCGGCAAGGTAATCGGAGTATTCCGCTTTCTTTCCTGATAAAGAGCGTACAGCAAACGCTTTTTTCAGCAGCGCCGGCGCCTTGAGGAGCCGGCGTTGTTTTGTACTAAAGCTCTTTGGGGTCCATCTGCTTTCCATCCCGCCAGATTCTCTCCAGATCATAGAAAAGGCGGTTTTCCGAGTCAAAAATATGGATGATAATATCCCCGAAATCCAATAAAATCCAGTTGGCAGTCTGATAGCCTTCTACCTGTCTTGGCTCAAATCCGGCGCGTCCAAGCGTTTCCTCTACATTGTCAACCAACGCCTGTACCTGATTCTTATTCATCCCGCTTGCAATAATAAAATAATCGGCAATGACAGATACCTCCCGGATATCAATGACCTTGATATCCTCGCCCTTTTTCTCTTCCAGGGCGGCAACCGCTAACTTCACCATTTCTTTTGCATTGATATTTTCCATGTCGTTCCCTCCTTAATCTAAAATTTGTTCTTTATAATACTCATATGCCTGCAGCGTCATGGGGTCCAGATTCTTTGTGGAGTGCTTCAGATAAGAAAGTGTATCGGATAAAATCTTAAATAAAGCAAGGTCAATGTCCTCAAATGCCAGTTTTCTCACATCTGCGAGATTGGGCGCTTTCGTCCGCATCGGCTCAATATAATCCGCCACATAGATAATTTTATCAAGCAGCGTCATTTCCGGTTTCCCGGTCGTATGGCATTCGATGGCATTTAAAATTTCTTTCTCTTCCACCCCATACTTTTCCTTTGCAATAAACGTGCCTACCTTTGCGTGCAACAAAAAAGGATTCTCCTCCTCCATCTTCGTTATAGGGATCTTATTCTTCCGACAGATTTTCAGCTTTTTATTGTCGGGAATACATTTTGCGCAGTCATGTAAAAGCCCCGCAATCTGCGCCTTTTCCAGGTTCTCTCCATATTTCATGGCAAGAGCGGCGGCTGTGTACATGACGCCCTGCGTATGCTCAAAACGCCCGGCATCCAGATATTTTTTCAGTACTTTTTTTGCCTTCGGAATCGTGTATTTCACAATCGATCAACCTCTCGTCCTTTTTTATAATACATTAGTTTTCGCAGTCTTTATAGAGATGGCATTCCCGGATATAGGCGCGCACATTGTCCGGCAGATAATATTTGGTGCCTTTTCCGTCCCGGATCCATTCCCTCAGCATATGGGAAGAAATATCCATATTGGGAGCGTCAAGAATGTGAATATCGGCATGAAAAAGCGTCTTTAAATGTTCAATCTGTGCCTCCATTGCCTGCGTATTTACGTGGTTACGCACTGCCGCCACGATAGCGGCAAGCCTGGCGATCTCCCCCGGCTCCCGCCATTCCTCAAAGGCGAACAGGGAATCCGCGCCCATAATAAAATAGTAATCGGTATGCGGATTCTCAGAGGTCAATTGTTCCAAAGTCTCCTTCGTGTACGTATACCCTTCCTCACATGCTTCCGCTAAGGAAAGCGTGAAATGCGGATTATCGCCAATCGCCAGGCGCACCATCTCAATGCGCTGTTCCAGGCTGCCTCTGCCGCTTCGGTTTCTTTTGTGCGGTGGATTGCCGGAGGGCATAAACAATACTTCCTCCAGCCCAAACTGATGAAATGCGCATTCGCCCAGTATCAAATGCCCTACATGAATGGGATCAAAGGTTCCGCCCATAATCCCCACTTTTCTTCTATCCATCACGTTCTCCTCCCTACAGCGGAAGCGTAATTTTCTTTTTATCCTCTTTTCCCTCTTTATACAGGACAATCTTTTTTCCGATCACCTGTACGACCGAAGAACGGGTGCGCTCCGCGACAATCGCCGCAATCTCCTTCGGGTCGTCCATACAATTTTGCAGGACACTGATTTTGATAAGCTCCCTTGCATCCAGCGCCTCCCCGATCGCCTTTGTATTCTCAGGCGTCAGGCTGGATTTTCCAATCTGAAAAATCGGGTCCATCGTCATGGCAAGGCTTTTCAAATAAGCTCTCTGTTTACTTGTCATCTAAAATTTCTCCTTTCCTGCACTGCACCACTCATTCGCAGTACCAAACTCGTGAAATCACAGATTTCACGAGTTTTCGTACTTGCGCACTATAGTCCCGCACATGAAAACGCTTATTTGTATGTAAGCATACATAAGCGTTTTCATGCACGGAACTGCACTGCTTAATGCTATCGAAAATATTCAAATGTGAGTCCGTACATTCTTACTGTGTCGCCCTCCCGGATACCAGCAGCTTCCAGATCGTCAAGGATACCGGTATCTTTAAGGAATTTCTGGAAGAATAAAAAGCCCTTTTCGGATTCCAGGCTCGTATAGCCCAGCATTTTTTCAATCTTGGGTCCTTCCACAATATAAGTATTTGCCTCCTCCGCCGATTTTTCAACGGTGTACGGAAGATTTTCGTCAATATGAATCTCTTCCGGGAAGTATTCCTGCTCGAAGATGATCATTTCCTGCGGAAGCCCATCCAACATCTCCCGGACATAATAGAGGAGTTCTTTCAGCCCCTTCCCGCTAACCGCCGAAATCGGGAATACCTTTACACCCTTTGGTTCAAATTCCTCCCGGATGCGCTGCACCGGATCTTCACCACCCGCATAGATCACATCTGTCTTATTCGCAGCAATTACCTGCGGCCTTGAGGCAAGGTCTGCATTGTACGCCTTTAGTTCTTCATTAATCTTATAGATATCATCGATCGGATCCCTGCCTTCGGTGGAAGCCGCATCGACCATATGGATCATAACCTTTGTCCGCTCAATGTGCCGCAGAAACTCATGTCCAAGCCCAACGCCATCGGAGGCGCCCTCGATCAATCCAGGGATATCCGCAATAACAAATCCCCTGCCGTCAAGATCGACAACCCCCAGATTGGGGCTCAATGTTGTAAAATGGTAATTGGCAATCTTCGGCTTTGCGTTTGTCACTCTGGAAAGCAGGGTGGATTTGCCGACGTTCGGGAATCCAACCAGCCCCACATCGGCGATCACTTTCAGCTCCAGCGAAACCACCAGCTCCCGCGCAGGATTGCCCGGCTGGGCATATTTGGGCACCTGCATGGTTGAGGTGGCAAAATTCATATTGCCAAGTCCGCCCCTTCCACCCTTTAAAATGACCTTCCTCATATTGTCGCCGGACATATCGGCAATCACTTTTCCGCTTTCCGCTTCCTTGATTACCGTGCCTTCCGGTACTTTTAATACGATATCTTCCCCATTTGCTCCGTGGCGGCGCTGCTTACTTCCATCCTGTCCATGCCCTGCCGTGAATTTGTGCTTATGGCGGTAATCCCCCAGCGTGGTCATTCCTTTGTCCACTTCAAAAATCACATCTCCGCCTTTGCCGCCGTCTCCGCCGTCCGGTCCGCCGGCTGCCACAAAAAGCTCCCTTCGGAAGCTGACATGCCCGTCTCCGCCTTTCCCGGAGCAGATTGTTATTTTGGCTCTGTCTGCAAACATAACGTTCTCCTTCTGTTTTTAACAAGGAAACCAGAAGCTTACCATCAAATTGGAAGCTCATTTTCCATTGTATGAAAAAAAGGCTTCAAACCCTTCGATTTGAAGCCAGCCTTTTTACTCTTCAGTTACCGGAACGATAGAAACCTGTTTCTTATCTCTTCCTTTTCTCTGGAATCTCACTACACCATCTACTAATGCATACAGTGTATCATCACCGCCGCGTCCAACGTTAACGCCCGGATGAATCTTTGTCCCACGCTGTCTGTAAAGGATGTTCCCGGCTTTTACGAACTGTCCGTCAGCTCTCTTCGCACCTAATCTCTTGGACTCGGAATCTCTGCCGTTCTTGGTAGAACCAACTCCCTTTTTATGAGCAAAAATCTGAAGGTTCATATTTAACATGTCCTACACCTCCTTGAATATCAGTTTGATATATTCATTCCCGTAATTATTTTGAATGTCCTGTAACCCTAAAACCATAGAATCCATCAAAAGCCTGGTTTCCTTTGAGATGTTTTCCAACTGAAGCTCTACCAGCCCTTCGTCTGCTGTCACAGACATCGCATCCTCTGTAAAAGCCTCAATTGAATTCACCGTATTCACTGTAAGGACGGATACGGCAGCGCAGATAATATCATACCCTTTCTCCGCATAATCCGCATGCCCTTCACTTCGGAAACCTCTGTATTCCCCGGATTCCTTATATACAGTCACAGTAATCATGATTAAGCGTTGATCTTTTCAATCTTAACCTGTGTAAACTGCTGTCTGTGGCCGTTTTTCTTGTGGTAACCGGTTTTTCTCTTATATTTGTAAACGATGACTTTTCTGCCTTTACCGTTCTTTACAACACTTGCTGTTACCGTTGCATCCGCTACATCGGAACCAACCTTCAGTCCGTCATTGCTTACGGCAAGCACATTGTCGAAAGTAACAGTTTCTCCGGCTTCTGCACCTAACTTTTCTACGTTAATGATATCGCCCTCGGCTACTTTGTACTGTTTACCACCTGTTGCAATAATTGCGTACATATGGCACCTCCTATTATCATTACTCGCTAACTTCGGTGGCGTGCAAAAAGCACAACACTTAAACCTCATTATGCGGCATACTTAAGTATTGTAGCACAATGTTATCACTGTGTCAATCAGATATTCTTAAATTTCTTTACCAAATAGTTTTGTGATAATTTTATCAATATTTTAAGCACTTACTCAGGCGTTTTTCATTTTCTCCATAAGCGTTTTTTGCGCTCGCTTTCTGGTTATTTCCACCAAGCCCAGCGGAGTCATATCCACCACCACCGCTTTTTGGGGATCTTTTTTCAACTCTTCAGAAAGACATTTCAGCACCAGCTCGCGATCCTCTTTGGCGGACATATTGATAAAGTCCACGATGATGATGCCGGAAAGGTTGCGCAGCCGAAGCTGCCTTGCCGTTTCTCTCGCCGCTTCCAGGTTAATCTTTAAAAAAGTATCCTGCAGGTTCTTTTTGCCGTCATATTTGCCCGTATTGACATCGATGGCTGTCAAAGCTTCCGTGGGCTGTATCACAAGATAGGCGCCCGATTTCAGCCATACACGCTCGCGCAGGGCGTTTTCAAACGCAGTCTCCAGTGAATAGAGCTTTGCCAGCGGCAGCAGCTTATCATCGTACAGGCGCAGCTTGTCGGCGTCTTCCGGCTGATACTCTTCCAGATAAGATTTTATCTCACGGTAGAGTTCCCTGTCATCCGTCACAATCTCTTCATAGTCTTTTGCACAATTATTTTTGAGCTGCAGCAGATATTCGGGCGGAGTCCGGTACATACAGGTCCTGCAGGAACGGTGTTTTGCATCCCTTATCAGGGCGGAAAACTTCTGCAAAAGGCGCACCGCCTCAGCGGTAATCTCCTCCTCCACGGCATCCGCCGCATTCGTGCGCACAATCCAACTATAGTCCTCATTGGAAAACGGCTGGATCACGGGGTGGAGGCGTTCCTTGTCGGCAGCGGTAAGCTTCGAGGAAAAGCCGATCCCCCCTTTGCCGTAAGCCAGCGCCAGAAATTTCCCGGAAAGGCTGATCGCCGGAGTTACGGAGGGCGCTTTCGTTTTCACCGCTTCACGACTTACCTGTACCAAAAGCTCATCTCCTGCCGCAAGCTTTTGCGCCTTGCCTTTGGCGGTAAAAATGGGCGCATCCTCTTTCCTGATGGGATAATAGCAGGACACGCCGCCTTCCACCTCCACGAATGCTGCCTGAATGTTTTTGACGATATTCGCCACTTTGCCGACATAAATATTCCCCACCGCAACCTTTGCGGCGCCGGTATCATAGGAAAGCGCAACCGGATGTCCATCCTGGTAAAGCGCCGTGGCAATTCCTTCTTTAAAATTGGTGATAATGATTTTACCCTTCAATATCTTCTCCCAGATCCTCCAACGCAACCAGACTGCGTTCTCCTTCTTCTCCCATATCGGCGTACACCTCGTCACGGTTTACCAGCAGGGCAAATTCTCTTAACTCAAAACCGGCGCTGGCGGCAAATGCCTGCATCACCAGCTCCGGCTTTAAGTTTGCCACGCTTCCGGTGGCAAGCTGCATATGGATGCCGCAGCCGCAGACAGACAGCGCATAAATCATCGGCTTGATGTCCGTCTCTACCTCGCTTTTTTTCGTCTTTTTTACGACCATGATATGGTCCTGCGCATAGAAATCCGCCACCTTCTCCTGCCAGCCCTCATCCGGCTCATACCCCTGCCTGAAAGCAACCGTATAATCTGCCGCAGCCACCAGGGACATTGCTTTATTGGCTTTTCCTTCTGGTATCTGCCGGAAGCTTAGAACCCTGATCCCCTCTACCATAACTGCATTTAACTGCGCAAGCGCCTGCGCGGAAGAGATCGGCGTTTTTATCTCAATATCAACATACTCGCCGCTGCTGGTGATCCCCACGCCAAGCGGCGCGGCAAAGGACATAATCATATGCGGGCTGAAGCCTTCTGTAAAGGCAATATCGATCTTTCCCCGCCGCATTGCTTTCTGAAAATACCGCATCACATCCAGATGCCCGATAAACTTCATCGCGCCCTGTTTGGAAAATTTAATTCTTATCTTCAAAACAGACACCTCCCTTGTAGCAGGCGGCGCCACAGCCGGCACACTGCTGGCGGCAATTATATGTCACCTTTTCCTGATGTGCCCTTTCCCATTCCCTCAGCAAATGCTTCTTCGTCACCCCAATATTGATGAAGTCCCACGGAAATACCTCGTCCAGTCCGCGTTCCCGCGTTGTATAGAAATCAAGGTCTATGCCGCAGCGCTCGATGGACTGCATCCAGATTTCATTGTCAAAGGTCTCTGTCCAGGCATCATAGAGCGCGCCATGACGGTATGCATCCAAAACAACCGCCGCCACCTTGCGGTCGCCGCGTGCCAGCAGCCCTTCCAGAACCGTCACATCCGCTTCATGCCAGTTATAACGGATGCTTTTATAATTGCGCATTTCCTTCATCTCATGATTCACGGTCTTCGCCCTGCCCAGAAACTCTTCCCTTGTACACATCGGCGCCCACTGAAAAGGCGTAAAGGGTTTGGGTACAAAAAAGGAAGTGCTGACCGTAATCTGACATTTTCCATTGCGCTGATCCTTTGGTATTTCATAATAGCGCCTGGCGATTTTTTCCGCAAGATGAGCGATCTCCTTGCGGTCTTCCTCCGTCTCCGTGGGAAGCCCAAGCATAAAATAGAGCTTCACTCTGTTCCATCCGCCCTCAAACGCCTCCCCTGCGCCTTTCAGGATCACTTCTTCTGTCAGTCCCTTATTAATCACATCGCGAAGCCTTTGGGAACCCGCCTCCGGCGCAAAGGTAAGGCTGCTTTTTCGCACATCCTGCACCTTGCTCATCACATCCAGGGAAAACGCGTCGATACGCAGAGAGGGAAGCGAAATATTGACTCCCCGGCTGCGGCATTCTTCAATCAGGAAATTCACCAGCTCACCAAGCTGCGAATAATCGCTGGAGCTTAAAGAGCTTAAAGATATCTCTTCATGTCCGGTGCTTTCCAGCATTTCCACCGCCGTTTTCTTTAACATCTGTACATCGCGCTCCCTCGTAGGGCGATAGAGCATGCCCGCCTGGCAGAAACGGCATCCGCGGATACATCCTCTCTGGATTTCCAGGACGACCCGGTCCTGCGTTGCCTTGATAAACGGCACCACCGGGGCTTTCGGATACACAGCGTTGGTGATATCCATTACGATCTGCTTTTCAACCGTTGCCGGAACGCCCTCTGTATTCGGTGCAAACGTATCAATCGTACCGTCTTCCTTGTAGGTGACATCATAGAGCAAGGGGACATAAATCCCCGGGATCGAAGATGCCGCCACCAGAAATTCCCGGCGGCTTTTTCCGGCTTTTTTATATTCCTTATACAGATCAAGCAGCGCGTCATAAACAGTCTCGCCCTCGCCAATGTAGAACATATCAAAAAAATCAGCCAGCGGTTCAGGGTTGTAAGTACAGGGTCCGCCCCCGATCACGATGGGGCATTCCTCTCCCCTTTCTGCTGCTGACAGCGATATCCCACTCAAATCCAATACCTGCAGGATATTGGTATAACACATCTCATACTGGATCGTGATCCCCAGAAAATCAAAATCCTTAATGGCATCCTGGGATTCCAGGGCAAAAAGAGAGATCTTCTTCTCCCTCATGATCCTATCCAGGTCCGTCCAGGGCGAATAGACACGCTCACACCAGACATCTTCCCGTCGGTTAAACATATCATACAGAACCTGGATGCCCAGATGGGACATGCCGATCTCGTATACATCCGGAAAACACATGGCAAAGCGAACGTCCACTTTTTCCTTGTCCTTCATCACGGCATTGACTTCATTGCCGATATAACGGGCAGGTTTATCGATCCCGAGTAAAATTTCATCACTTAAAGCTAATTCTCTCATTTTATTATCCTTATTTTTTATTTATGTCGTTGCTACCGTTTGGTATAGAAGCACTTTACCACAAAACGAAACGCTGCGCCATAGATTTTTCTCTATTTTGCAGCGTTCCCGTTAAGTAGCATTTTAGATTTACCGCTTTGACAATTCTTCTGTAATATCCTCCCAGGTTACCCCGCGCTGTGCCATCAGCACCATCACGTGATACAGGAAATCCGCTACTTCATATTTGATCTCCTCCGGGTCCGGGTTCTTGGCGGCGATCACGATCTCCGTCGCTTCCTCTCCCACCTTTTTCAGAATCTTATCAATTCCCTTGTCAAAAAGGTAATTGGTATAGGAGCCCTCTTTTGGATTTGCCTTGCGGTCCATAATCACCTCATAGACCTCCTCAAACACGGAAGATGCGTTTCTTGCGCCCGTCCCTTTTTTGAGCAGGTCACGGTAAAAGCAACTACGGTTGCCGGTATGGCAGGCAGCGCCATCCTGAATCACCTTTGCAAGCAGCGTATCGTTATCGCAGTCAATCGATAATTGCCTCAGATGCTGGAAATGCCCGGATGTCTCGCCCTTTAGCCAGATCTGCCGGCGGCTTCTGCTAAAGTATGTCATTTTTCCGGTTACCAGCGTCTTGTGAAATGCCTCTTCATTCATATAGGCAACCATAAGCACCTCATTGTTGCGGTAGTCCTGCACGACCACCGGAATCAGCCCGTCGGAGTTGAGTTTCAGTTCCGACCATTCCACCGGGCTTCGGTACTCAAACATATCGATGCCCTCTTTTGTTAACCTTTCTCTTAAATGGAACAGGTCTACTCCGGTATCTGAAACATAGCTTCCGGCAATTCCAATCACGTTCTCTTCCTTTAAAAGAGCCAGTGTCTTGGAAAAATCTATAATGGAAAGAATCGGTATGGTATTAAGCGGAAGGGAGCGAACCGCCTCATAAAGATGCAGGTTATCGCCAAGCAGCAGCGCTTTTTCCGCGTACATAGCAAGCTTTTCCCCGCTTGCAGAAAGCGTGGAAAATTCATTAATACACACCGCAATTTTTTCTTTCCCAAATCTCTTGGATACTTCTTCCAGCATTTCAATATTGCTGCCCTTTGACATATTTAAGATCGCTGCCGAGCATCCTGCGTAGAGAAGTTTTTTTACATCCTCCACCCGTTTTATATTGCCGGCGCCCAGCATCGGCAGATCTACGGTTCTTCCGATCTCCCGGATAATGCCGATATTCTTCTCGTGCTCCTCATCGCTGTTTGATAAGTCAAAAATAATTAACGAATCCACGCCGTTCATCGCATAATATTCCGCCAGCCCTAAGACGTCCCCATTCCAGAACAGCGAATGCCTGCGCAGTCCTGCAACAGATTTTCCGTTCTTTAAAAATATATTCGCATATAATTGTTTTCCCATATACTCTCCTTATAAGGTACCCTTTGTAGAGAGCACCCCATTAATCCTGTCATCCACTATTGTCGCCATATCGAGCGCTTTGGCAAACGCTTTAAAAGCACACTCCGCAATATGGTGATTATTCCTGCCGGACAATTGTTTGAAATGCAGGTTTATTCCCGCCGAATAGGAAACCGCATAGAAAAACTCCTGCACCATCTCCGTATCCATGTCTCCGATCTTCTCTACGGTAAAGGTCAGGTCTGATTCCAGATATGGCCTGCCGGACAAGTCAACCGCGCAGAGAATCAGGGCGTCATCCATCGGCAGTATCGCATGCCCAAAACGGCGGATCCCCTCTTTGTCGCCCAGCGCCTTCTTAATCGCTTCCCCCAGGACAATTCCACTGTCCTCTATTGTATGATGGGAGTCCACCTCCACATCTCCCCGTATTTTCGCGTCCAGATCAAACAGCCCGTGGCGCGCAAAGCCATTCAGCATGTGGTCAAAAAACGGGATTCCTGAATCTACACTGCAATTACCGGTCCCGTCTATCTGGAACGTAATACGGATATTGGTCTCTTTTGTGTCTCTTTGAACAGTCGCAATTCTTCCAGACATCTCCATCCCTCCTGCTCCCACTGATAGCAGCTCAAACAGGCTGCCAAAACCGGCTGCATGGCTGAACTGTTATTCTGTTTTAAAGTGATTTCATTATAGCTTCTATTTATAATGTTGTCAAATTTGTTGTGAAATTCCAGCAAAAATCTGTATACACTAAAAAATTTGTATGATATAATGAATGTGAAAAGCGAAAATAACGACAAATTTTGTCAGTAGAAAAATTATATTATATCGCTTTTGAAAGGAGACTTTATGAAAAGGAAATTACTAGCTTTAACTTTGGCTCTCAGTATGTGCGGCGTACCGGTTTACGCAGACGACGCGGTAACTGCGGAATCCGTATTACAGGGTATGCAGGAGTATTCCGCAAACGCAGCATCAGAGGCGATGACAATGACACTGAACCTGGATGCGGCATTAAAGATGGTCTCAGAAGATGCAATGGAAACCTCTATTCCTGTTTCCATGACAGGCAGCTTCGATATCCAGGAGATTCTTGATCCGATACAGATGTCTTTGAACGGAAACTTCAAGGTGTCAATCCTCGGACAGTCAAATGAGATAGCGATGGAAATGTACATGGTTATGGAAGATGAGCAGGCGGATACCTATGTCAATGAAACTACGGATGGGGTCGAATCCGGCTGGCAGCATACTTCCGTAGATATGGATGAGCTGCTTGACACACTGGGGATATCCAGCCTGGAAGAGTTGTCCTCTGCAAGTGTGGAAGACCTTCTGGGTGCAGATTTAGACTGGACACTGACGGAAGAAAATGACTCCTACAAGTTAGAGGGACAGCTCGCTTTTTCTGATATTCTGCCGCTGATCGAAGCTTCTATGGGCGCTGACGGCGAAGTGATAAGCGATGAAGAACTGGATCAAGTGAAATCTATACTTAGCGCATTTAAGATGAATATGAGCTATGTCGTAGAGAAAGAAACCTTTGCAACCAGAAGCTGTCACATTGATTTTAACGATTCCGACATAACCGCAGTCAATGACATAATTTCCGATGTAATGGCAGACGCTCTTGGTTCTGATGATTCCACTTCGATCTCACTTGAAGTAAATGACTTCTCTATGGATATGGAGATTTCCCAGGATACGGTTACATCCATCGAGATCCCGCAGGAAGCTCTGGATGCTGATACCGTTGATGTCAATGCATTGGTTGAAGAAGCTACAGAATTAGCTGAATAAAATCTTACAAAAAATACGAAAGCTTCCGCAGAGTTTATTTTGCGGAAGCTTTTTTATTCCTTATTTATTCAAATCTCACATGGATGGAATTGGCATGGGCGGTAAGCTGCTCCGCTTTCGCAAAGCTTTCTATCTCTTCATGCACCGCTTTCAGCGCTTCCCGTGAATAATAGATGATACTGGATTTTTTCATAAAATCATCCACATTCAGCGGGGAGAAAAATTTAGCGGTTCCATTTGTCGGCAGGACATGGTTCGGACCTGCAAAATAATCTCCCAGAGGCTCGCTGCTGTATTCCCCAATGAAGATCGCTCCGGCGTTTTTAATCCTTGTCATGACGTCAAAAGGATTCTTTGTCACAATTTCCAGATGCTCAGAAGCAATCTCGTTCACTGCATCGATCGCCATGCCAGGATCCTCTGCGACCAGAATATAACCGAACTGGTCGAGCGATTTCTGAATGATCTCCTTTCTGGACAGCGTCTTTACAAAGCCGTCCACCTCCGCCGATACCGCTTTGGCAAGCTCATAGCTTGTCGTGATGAGAATAGCCGAAGCCATCTCGTCATGCTCCGCCTGGGACAACAGATCCGCAGCCACATACCGCGGATTTGCTGTCTCATCCGCCAGCACCAGGATCTCGCTCGGACCGGCGATGGAATCAATATTGACAAATCCGTAAACTGCCTTTTTCGCTAGGGCAACGTAGATATTGCCGGGTCCGACGATTTTATCGACCTTTGGGATACTTTCCGTGCCAAAAGCCAGCGCGGCGATCGCCTGTGCGCCGCCGACCTTATAGACCTCATCTGCACCAGCCTCATGTGCCGCCACCAGGGTGGTCGGATTCACTTTGCCCTGCGCATTACAGGGCGTTGTCATGATGATTTTTTCTACGCCCGCCACCTTTGCCGGGACAATGTTCATCAAAACGGAAGAAGGATAGACTGCCTTTCCGCCCGGTACATAGACGCCGACTCTGGATAAGGCGATGATCTTCTGCCCAAGCAGCGTCCCGTTTGGCTGGCTGTCAAACCAACTGTATTTTTTCTGTTTCTCATGGTAGGAGCGAATGTTCGCCAGCGCCTTTCGCATGGTTGCCACCAGGGCGGGATCTACCTCCTGATACGCCTCCTGCAGCTCTTTTTCCTTCACACGTATATTCTGTGCGCTGATATCCGCACCGTCAAACTTCTTCGTATAGGCAAAGACTGCCTCATCCTTCTTTTTGCGGACATCCTCCACAATCGCCGCCACCCGGTCCTCATATTCGCCGTAATTGTGGGGGCTTCTTTTCAGCAAGTCTTCTAACAGATTCTGTTTGCTCTTCTCCGTCAGTGCTACAATTCTCATAATCTTTCTCCTTTACAGTACTTCCTTGCATGCATTCAATATTTTTGTGATCCTTTCACTTTCCATCTGCATACTCACTCGGTTTACGACCACGCGCGCCGAAAGCGGGCAGACCTCTTCCAATACTTCCAGCCCGTTTTCCCTCAGTGTCGCCCCCGTCTCCACGATATCGACGATCACCTCAGAAAGCCCTACGATCGGCGCCAGCTCGATGGAACCATTCAGTTTAATAATTTCCACTGTCTGGCATTTTTTATTATAAAAATAATCTTTGGCAATCCGCGGATACTTCGTCGCCACACGAATGCGCTCCTGCGTTTCCAGCAAATGTTTTGCCTGCGCAGGACCGCAGACGCACATCCTGCATTTTCCAAATCCAAGGTCAAGCACTTCATAAAGCTTGCGGTTTTCTTCATCTATGGTGTCTTTTCCCACCACGCCGATATCCGCCGCCCCGTATTCCACATAAGTAGGCACATCCGGTCCCTTTGCAAGGAAAAATTTCAATTTTAATTCCTCATTTACAAAAATCAGCTTTCTGGAAGCAGGGTCCTTCATTTCCTCGCAGGTAATCCCCACTTTTTCCAAGAGCTCCATTGTTTTGTTAGCAAGACGCCCTTTTGTCAGGGCAAAGGTTAAATAACGCATCATTCATCCTCCACAAAATCCAACGCCACATTCCATCCCGCGGCGCGCAGTTTTTTCGCTTCGTCAATCGCCTCTTTTTGCCGGGATTTGGGGTAGGATAATTTCTTTCTATGATTTTGTTCCTTTGGCAGAAGCTTCTGGCGGGAAAGCGCCGCCATGAGCTGGTCCACGACCACCACAAAACCGATAGACGGCGCGTCCTTGCCAAAATGCTTCAAAAGATTGTCATAACGCCCGCCCTTCACGATGGCATCGCCGCTGCCGAAGGTATAGCCTCTGAAAAAGATACCGGTATAATAATTATAACGGCTCAGCATACTGAGGTCAAAGCTCACATAATTTGCGATCCCGTAACACTCAAGGATTTCATAAATCTCCTCCAAGCGCAAAACGGCATACTTTGCTTCCTCATTCACAGCCAGGCATTTGGCTCTCTCCAGGATCTCTACCGAACCGTAAAGATTCGGCAGGCTGCGAAACGCTTCTTTTACGCGCTCCTCCATCTCTATCCCCTGCAGCAGGCTTTCCACGCCGAAAAGGTTGCGGTTGGAGATAAAGTCCTTCAGTTCGCTTTCCATCTCTTCTTCTATCTTAATCTCTTTTAACAGGCTTTTAAAATATTCTACCTGTCCGATGCTGATCTGAAACTTGTCAAGTCCGGCACGCTTTAAGCAGTCCACAACCATCGCGATGACCTCTGCGTCCGCGCAGGCACTGTCTGTTCCGATCAGTTCGGCTCCCATATGAGTATTTTCTTTTAAACGCCCCTGATAACTGGAGTTATTAACAAACGTATTCCCCGTGTAGCACAGGCGGATCGTCTCATCGACATTTCTGAAATATTTCGAAGCCGCCCTGGCAATCGACGGCGTGATATCCGGCCGCAATACCAGCGTGTTTCCCTCCCGGTCAAAAAACTTATACAATTCTTTGGACGGAATCGTTCCCACATCCTTGCTGAATACGTCAAAAAATTCAAACGTCGGCGTCTCAATATCCCGGTATCCGTAAGATCTCAGGACACCGTGCAGTTCGTTTTGAAGCCAGAGCTTTCTCTCACATTCCTCATTATAAATATCACGGACGCCCTCCGGTGTATGCAGTAATCTTTCCAATTTCCATCTTCTCCTTCACTTTAGCATGGCGCAGTGCTAATTTATTAAAGCACGTACCATTATACGTATTTCCCGCCTTCTTGTCAATCCCTGGACAATAAATCTTTTTTCAGCCCGTCCAGATAGGGAACCAGCACGCCGTGCCCCTGATGCAGACGGTATTCCTGATCCAGCTCCTCATAATGGAAGCTCTTTCTGCCGCCGCTTTCTTTCCGGTCCCAGAAACGTTTCATATCTGCATAAGGAAGGTAAAACATCTCATCCCTTCTGGTATAAAAAATAATCAGAAATGCGACGCCTCCCTGCCTCTCAAAATCGGTCATGAACTGTACCTGGTGCGCATGGATATTCTGCAGGGCAAAGGTGTCGCTGGTACACTCTTTCGCATCAAAGCACACCGGAATCCCCTGCACACAGCCAATATAATCCACGGTACTTTTCTGGTCAAAATATGCCAGTGTAATGTGGCGGCTCTCTTTTTCAATCTGAATCGGGGTGATCGGCGTCGGAATCTTCTGCATCAGAGCCAGCCCCTTCTCCAGATAAGCCTCATTTGAACGATTGATTAAATCTTCCAATAAAGAACCTCTAAGTCCTCTGGAATTCCATGTTGCCATATCCGCATCCTTTCCCAGCCTTTATAAATTCTTTCGGCAACTGTGCCATAAACGTCCTGCCGGAGAGATAGGCAAGCTTTCCCTCCATCTGGGGCATCACGATTTTGCCGCAATGCAGAAGCTGGCTGCCAATGCCGTACTTCCCGCTATAAAAGCGGTTTATCTGCCCATCGCCATATTTGGCGTCGCCGATGATCGGATGCCCGATACTTTTCAGGTGCGCGCGAATCTGATGGGAACGCCCGGTAATCAGCAAAACCTCCAGAAAGGTCGTATCATTTTTTTGCTGAAGCGGCGTATATTCCGTTATCACCGGTTTTGCCCCGGGAATCTGGTTTTCCAGAACCGTCACTGTATTTTTCTGTTCATCCTTAATCAGGTAGCCTTCTATGCGCCGCCTTTGGGAAAGGCAGCCTGATACCAGGCAGTAATAATATTTATGGATGGTACGCGCCTTCAGAACTTCCGACATCACCTGAAGCCCAGCCAGCGTCTTGCCCGCAATCACCATCCCACTGGTGCACATATCCAGCCGGTTGCAGACAGACGGGCGGAAGGTCCGCAGCTCTTCCTCTGTTATCTCACCCTTTTTTAAAAGATAGGCAATCAGCATCTCGTTGACGGAAATATCCTCCGGCTTTGCCTTCTGCGACAGCACGCCCGCCGGCTTATTATAGAGCAGGATATGGCGGTCCTCATAGACAATCCGTTCCTTTTCCAGGCTGTTAGCAGCAGCCTGCCTGGACTTCCCGTCGGAAAATCTGGCATACGTCTCCTCAGACAGAAAGATGCGGATGACGTCATCTTTTACCGTCTGTTCCATGCCCTTTGCCTTTTTGCCGTTGAGGGTAATATTTTTCTTGCGCAGCATCTTATATAAAAAGCTTTTCGGCGCTTTATCCAGATACTTTGAAAGCAGCTTATCCAAACGCTGTCCCGCTTCGTTTTCTTTTACAATAATCTCTTTCATGTATGCGCTCCTAAACAGAAATTGCCATAATGATATGCTTGACGAGCTCATTTCTTGAAAGCTCGGGATATTTTTCATCAGGCGTAAAGGAAATGGACGCTTCCTGCTCTTCATGGTTGGGATACAGCTCGTCCAGCCTTTTCAGAAATGGCTTTAAGTCTTTAAACACCTTCACGTTGGCACGGTAGCCGTTCCCCTGCAAAATCTTTTTGATATGCGTCTCCGCAAATGACGCGTCCACTTTCGTAACGTCGCAATAGCAGACTACATTCAACCCGGTAATTACGATACAGGGCATCGGGATATTTTTTTCATAGGAGCTTACCGTCCCCTCATAAATAGCCGTCATATCCCTGACATGCTCTTTTAGCTGACCATAGAGCTCCGGGGACATGGATTTTTGCAGGCAGATCAGAATCATGCTCACAGCGCATTTTGCCGCCGGGAGGCAGCCCATGATCGCCACAAACGTAAACAAATTTTTTCTTGTGCCGGTCTGCAGTAAGCCGGTCAGATAAATCACCAGCGGGATGGCAAATGCGATCACTGTAATCAGAATCCGCTTCTTTTTTTCATATCCGATATAACCAAAATCACCTTTTTTTACTTTCTTCATCATGATCCCTTCTTCTTATGCACATTGCGAATGGTTTTCTTCCTTTTCACGCCCGTATGGTTTCTGCCTTTGTGCGCCAGTTCCTGTTTTTTCAGCGCCAGTTCTTCCTTCCTGGGGCGGATCAGGCACTTCTTGTCAAACCCGATCAGGTCTGTGCGATGCGCTTTTTCCAGCGCTTCCCGCACCAGCTCATAGTTTTTGGGATTGCGGTATTGGATCAGCGCCCTCTGCATCGCCTTTTCATGCGGATTGACCGGCACATACACCTTTTCCATCGTCCGCGGATCCACCCCTGTATAATACATACAGGTTGAAATCGTTGAGGGCGTAGGATAAAAGTCCTGCACCTGCTCCGGCATATATCCGAGGTCCCGCAGGTATTCCGCCAGATCTACCGCTTCCTTCAAGGTAGAACCGGGGTGTGAGGACATCAGGTACGGAACCAGAAATTGATTTTTATTGCACTCCTTATTTAATGCCTTATACTTTGCTACAAATTTCTGATAGACATCGTTTGATGGCTTCCCCATCTTTGAGAGCACTTTATCGGAAATATGCTCCGGGGCAACCTTTAGCTGTCCGCTTATATGATGCTCCACCAGCTCACGGAAAAAGGAATCATCCTCATCTGCCAGCAAATAATCAAAACGGATTCCCGATCGGATAAAGACTTTTTTCACATTCGGCAGGGCGCGCAGCGCACGCAAAAGCTTCCGGTAATCGCTGTGATCCGCTACGAGGTTTTTGCACGGCGTCGGAAACAGGCACTGCTTTTTCGGGCAGGCGCCCTTCCTCAATTGCTTTTCACACGCCGGCTGGCGGAAATTTGCCGTAGGCCCGCCTACATCATGGATATACCCCTTAAAATCCTTTTCCCATACAAATTTTGACGCCTCCGCAAGCAGGGATTCATGGCTGCGCGTCTGGATGATGCGTCCCTGATGGAAGGTCAGCGCACAGAAGCTGCATCCGCCAAAGCATCCACGGTTGCTTGTCAGGGAAAATTTCACCTCTTCAATTGCCGGAACGCCGCCCGCCGCTTCATAAGACGGATGGTATGTCCGCATATAGCCCAACCCGTAGACGCGATCCATTTCCGCCTGGCTTAGGGGCTTCTGCGGCGGATTCTGCACCACATACTGTCCGTTGGGATACGGCTCCACCAGGCGCCTGCCCGAAAACGGGTCCGTGTTGCAATACTGCGTATAAAAGCTTTTGGCATAATTCAGCCTGTCCGCCTTTAATTCTTCAAAAGACTCCAGCATAACCGCGTCATAGACGCCTGATAAATCCTTTGTCTTGTATACTGTCCCATCTATAAAAGTAATATCTTTGATATCAATTCCGGCATTTAAGGCATCCGCGATCTCCACGATAGAACGCTCGCCCATTCCGTAGGAAATCAGGTCCGCACCGGAATCTAACAGAATCGAACGCTTTAAGGAATCCGACCAGTAATCATAATGCGCCAGGCGCCGCAGGCTTGCCTCTATACCGCCGATAATGACCGGGATTGTGCGGTAGGTCTGCCGGATCAGGTTACAGTAAACCGTCACCGCGTGGTCGGGGCGTTTGCCCATCACACCACCGGGCGTAAATGCGTCGCTCTTTCTTCTCTTTTTTGATACCGTATAATGATTCACCATCGAATCCATATTGCCTGAGGAGACTAAAAAGCCAAGCCGCGGCGTTCCCAGAACAGAGATGCTTTCTTTCTTTTTCCAGTCCGGCTGGGAGATAATCCCCACCTTGTATCCATTCGCTTCCAGAACGCGGCTGATTACCGCATGCGCAAAAGAGGGATGATCCACGTAGGCATCACCCGTGATATATACAAAATCCAGTTGTTCTATGCCGAGCCTTTCCATATCCGCACGGGATACCGGCAAAAAAGCATTCTCCATTCTCCGTTCCTCAATTCTTCAATAGACTGATTTCTTCCTCTGTCAGCCGCCGGCACTCTCCCGGTCGCAGCTTCCCATCCAGGGCAAGCGCGCCCATCGATATTCTTTTCAAATATATTACTTCCTTGCCCGTCGCCTGAAACATCCGCTTTACCTGGCGGAATTTTCCTTCCTGTATCGTCACTTCCACCTCCGATAGCTCGCCGGACGCCAAAATCTTCAGCCTGGCGGGCATCGTCTTTTTCTTTTCGCCGATATCAAGCCCCGCGGCAAATTGGCGGACATCCTCATCCGTAACCGCGCCCTGTATTCTGGCAAAATAAGTTTTATCGACATGCTTTCCCGGCGCCAGAAGGCGGTGCGCCATTTCTCCGTCATTTGTGATAATAAGAAGCCCCTCCGTGTCCCTGTCAAGGCGCCCTACCGGAAACATGTCTTTATGGGGCTGCGGCACAAAATCCATTACGGTTTTATGCACATTGTCCCTGGTGGCAGTGACGCAACCCGCCGGTTTATTCATGACATAATAGACAAATCGCGGATTGCTCACTAACTTTCCGTCGAAGGAGACGCAGTCACGCTCTTCGTCCACTTTCCGATCCACATGTTTACAGATTTCTCCATTTACGGCGATACGCCCCTTACGAATCAGATTTTTCACTTCCGTCCTGGTGCCGTTTCCGGCATTTGCCAGCATCCGATCCAGTCTTATCAAGCCCATCTATCCCATTCTCCATCCAACATAATATTTATTGCGCAGGCTTTGATCCACACATTTTGCCCACCCGAGCGGATAACCGTCCACGCAGACAAGGCGCCAGCCCTTTTTCCCGCATGCCTCCTCGCGGCTAAGCTCCACCGTCTCTCCCTTCAGATAACGGATGACTCGCTCATCCGCAGCCTGCAAGGACAGGCTCTGCCTGCATTCCGTCATCCTCAAATTCATCGCCAGAGCCTGGCTTGGCTCGAAACGTTCTTTTTTGATGGTCCCCAGGAAAAGCCCGGTACGCAGGTAACGGACACCCTTTTTTATTTCCGCATCAGCCGGCAGCGCATATAGCCTTTCTTCCATCTGCACGATATTAAAATGTGAGAAGTCCCGTTCCAGATAAGCGTCGGCAAATTCCCTCCACGCTTTCGGCTCTTTCCCACAAGCAGGCTTTGCCGGAAGCTCTTTTTTCCCGTTATCCGCTTCTGATCTGGCGAGCAATGCTGCGAAATGACCCTCGCCCTCTACACGGTGCGGAAAAATACGAAGCATGCGCTCACCGGAAAACCCTTCGCAGCTTTCCATCGGCTGCAACGCAAACTCAGGGTAAGTATGCAAAAACCATTCGATCGTCCCCTCATTTTCCAGCTTTGAAAAAGTGCAGGTGGAAAAAAGAATTGTCCCCGTCGGCTTTAACAGGCAGGCTGCCGCCGCCATGATCTGTTTTTGAATGGGGGCGTAATAAGCCGGACCGTGCTCCCGGTAAGTTTTTAACATCGACGCGTCCCTGCGGAACATCCCCTCGCCGGAGCACGGGGCATCGATCAAGATTTTATCAAAATATCCCGCATAATATTTCTGCAATTTTTCCGGCGCTTCGCTTGTCACCAGAATATTTCCTATGCCAAATAATTCCAGATTTTTCAGCAGTCCTTTTGCACGGGAATTGCTGATATCGTTTGCCATTAACAGCCCGGTTTGCCCAAGCCGGCTGCCAAGCTCCGTCGCCTTCCCGCCGGGAGCGGCGCATAAATCCAGTACTTTATCCCCAGGCTCAATTGGCAGGCGCGATGCCGGAAGCATGGCGCTTGGCTCCTGTACATAATAAAGCCCGGCATAGTAGTAAGGATGCTTTGTCACCGGTATGTCCTCCTCGACATAGAAGCCGTTTTTCACCCAGGGAACCGGGCAAATTGGAAAAGGAGCCTGACGCACAAACTCCTCCGCTGCAATTTTATTCGTGTTAATCCGAATCCCATGAAGGCTTTTTTGCTGAAGGCTGTTCAGATACTGCTCATATTCCACACCCAGAAGCGCTCTCATCGAATCCAGAAAATCCTTTGGTAACTCCATATACTCCTCTTTCTGCCCGCAGTCATTGCTTATCTTCTTCAAAGGCAACGCCCTGAGCGCGGTATCCTTCCGCAATGATATCGAGCTGCTTATGAAAACGTTCCAGTTTTTCCATATCGTCCTCGCGGTATACCTCGTAGAATTCGTCCTGTATCTTCGCGATCTCTCTCTCATTTGCCAGCGTGTACAGATTCTGAATGTTCAGAAGGATCTCCGAGACAAGGTTTGCCTGTATGCGCATGGAATTCTGGGCGTCCATAATCTCATCCCGCACCAGGGACATCTCATTGTCCAGTAAAACAATCGCATCCGCAGATTTCAACAGCTTCTCCCGCAGATGTCCGGGAATATTATGCTTATATTTGTACTGCAGGGAATGCTCGATCGTGGACCAGAAATTCATGCCCATCGTCCGAATCTGTATCTCAGCGCGAATGGTCTTAGCTCCTTTCATGGTATGCACTTCATAATTAATAATGATATGATAGCTGCGGTATCCGCTCGACTTCATATGGTCAATATAATTTTTCTCATGCTCCACGGTCATATCCCGGCGTTCCCGGATGATATTCACCACTTTGGGAATATCCTCCACAAACTGGCAGATAATGCGCACGCCGGCAATATCCTCCAGATGTTCCTCAATCTGGTCGATCTCTATATTTTTCTTCTGTACTTTATCCAATATGCTTGCCACAGACTTTACTCTGCCTGTCACCTGTTCGATCGGTGAATAAAGCCCTCTGGCTCTGTATTCGTAACGTAAGTGTTCAAATTTTGCGGTTAACTCCTTCACTGCCAGATCGTACGGATCCAGCAAATCACGCCATAACTGTATCTCCATATAACTCTCCTGTCTCTTTGCTGCAGTTTCATAAAATTCAGTTCTAATGTATCATACTATGAAATAAAGTATAACACACACCGTTCTCCCAGTAAAGCAGACATGCGCCTTTCCGGTTCTGTCTGTATCTATCCTATTAAACATACCACGAGGTTATTCATGAAAAAATTCATTTACTGCATTTTATTATGTGCTTCTTTTCTGTATTTGCTTCTTTTTCCTAAAAATACTGTGGCAGCCGCGTCCTATGGACTCACGCTCTGGTTCGATACCCTGGTGCCGACCTTGTTTCCCATCATGGTACTTTCCAACCTTCTGATCCATACAAATCTCGCTTCCCGGCTGACTGCGCCGCTGAATAAACCCATCGGCAGGCTTCTTGGCATCAGCCCCTGCGGCGCTTACGCTATGCTCGCCGGTTTCACCTGCGGTTATCCGATTGGCGTAAAAGTCCTCTCGGACCTGCGCCGCCAGGACCTTATCTCCGCTCCGGAAGCCATTTATCTTGCCGCCTTCTGCAACAACGTAAGTCCGGCGTTTATCCTCAGCTATCTGATCGGCGGGCATTTGCTTTCGGAGGCTTATACGCTTCCCACCCTTGTAATTGTATACGGCGCGCCTCTGCTTTACGGCATTTTTTCCAACTACCGTTTCCAAAAGAGTCGTCAAGTCTTTCTGCCGGCAGAAAATAAGGCATCCTTCACAGCGCCCAATTTCGCCATGATAGATGCCTGTATCATCAACAGTATTCAAAATATTACAAAGCTTGGAGGTTATATCATCCTGTTCTCCGTGCTCACAGCTATGACGGAACATCTTCCGGCTGCTTTTGTGAACCTCAGAGCCTGTCTTTGCGGAGCGCTTGAAATTACAACAGGCATACATAAAATTGCAGAGCTTTATTTACCTTTTTCCACCGGCTATCTGCTGCTGATTGCCGCCACTGTGTTTGGAGGACTGTGCTCCGCAGCCCAATCGGATTCCATGCTGGAAGAAATCGGCATCCCCATGAAGCAATATCTGAAAGCCAGAATCGCCATCACTGCAATTTCACTGATTATGGCAGCCTGCTGCGTATTTTAAACTACGCTTCCTCATAATCCTCTTCGCTCTCAAGGGCAGATGCCGCTGCTTCATAATTGCTGGCAGCTCCTGTCTGCGGGGACAGCTCCATACGGTTCTTACTTACCACATCGTAGCAAGACTGAATGGCATTGATGAAAGTATTGTACTTTGAACTCACTGTATCCGTCGCATGGCTCATAATCTGCTCCAGGTTCGCAAGCATCTCATCGGTATAGCTGATAGCGCTCATACGGATGTTATTGGCATCCTCTGTAGCAGAATCCAAAATCTCCTGTGCCTGTTTGCGCGACTGCTCCAACAGCGCATTGGACTGGCTTACCGCCTCACGCATCACTTCATTTTCCTCTACCATGCGCTGCTGCTTTTCCGAAGCATCCGCCATCATCGCATCTGCTTTTGTCTGCGCATCGGCAAGAATCGCATCCTTATTGCTGATAATCTTCTGATAACGCTTGATTTCATCCGGCGTTTTCATGCGAAGCTCTCTGAGCAGCTCTTCCAGTTCCTCTTTGTTGACAACAATCTTTGTCGAAGATAAAGGCTGGAATTTGCAGCTATCTACGTACTCCTCAATTTCTTCAATAATCTGTTCAATTCTACTACTCATGTTTTCTCTCCTTATAACTTATTCCTTATACTCTGTTCCCCTTCATCTTAGCCGCAACCGCATCTACGACTATCTCTGGAACAAACTTACTGATATCCCCGCCGTAAAAAGCGACTTCTTTTACCGTTGTGGAACTCAAATAGGCATATTCCAGACTTGTTGTTAAAAATATTGTGTCAATCTCCGACGCCAAGATCCGATTTGTCTGCGCCATCTGCAGCTCATAATCAAAATCCGTGATCGCCCGCAGGCCGCGCACCAGAAACTGCGCATTACACTGTTTTGCAAAGTCAATCGATAACCCGCTGAAAGATTCCACTTTAATATTACTGATATCTTTTATTGCCTGCATAAGTATCTTAACACGTTCCTCTACAGAAAACAACGGATTTTTTTTATTATTCTGCAAAACGCCGACAATCAGAAGGTCCACAAGCGCTGCCGAACGCTTCATTACATCCAGATGTCCAAGCGTCACCGGGTCAAAGCTTCCTGGATATACAGCTATTTTCATTTTTTCTACCTCTGTTTTTCTATAAAAATATGGGCGTTCGTCTTGTATTTCTTATACTTTTTCATAACATACCCCAGATCGCCCAGATAATCAAACGATGTCTGCAGGGACGCTTCCACAACAATCAGCGTATCCCCGTCCGCCAGGGAAGTCTCTGCCAATGCTTCCAGCACTTTCCTCTCCAGCTCCTGATGGTACGGAGGATCCATGAAGATGACGTCAAACGCATCTCTTCCATTTAATTTCCGCACTGCGCTTACCACATCCTCCGCCAAAACCTCTGCCCTTCCGTCTAATTTTGTAAATTGCAGATTAGCGCGGATGCATTCCAACGCTTTTGATCCGTTTTCCACGAATACCGCATGGTCTGTGCCACGGCTCAGAGCCTCGATGCCGATCGCGCCGCTGCCCGCAAACAGATCCAGAAAACGGCATCCGGGCAGTTCGTTTTGCAGCATATTAAAAAGCGTCTCTTTTACTCTGTCTGTCGTCGGCCTTGTCTCCAGCCCTGCAACCGTCTTTAACGGCAAATGCCTCGCACTTCCAGCTATTACTCTCATTGCGGTTTCCCCTACTCGTGTTCACTGATTACATATCCCGCCAGATTATATGCATGGTCGGATATGCGCTCCAGATTGCTTAAAATATCCAAAAACGCCACTCCTGTGGCAGGATTGCAAAGCTGCTTCGAAAGTCGCTCAATATGCAGGTCGCGAAGCTCCTCTTCCAGGTCATCCACCCGCTCTTCATATTTTCCAACACAGACGGCGTCCTCAATATTCACGTTTGCCCTGGCACGGATGGAACAGGCAAAACCGTCTTTTACAAGTCCCATAATTTCCGCCATCTCATCCAGCGCCTGCGTGGAAAAGATGATTTCCTCCCCGTCCTTTGTATCCATGATCTCCGCAATATTCTCCACATGATCCCCCACGCGTTCAATATCGCTCACGGAATAAAACAGATTTTTGATAATCCCATGCTGCTCCACCGTAAGAGAAAGATTATTAATCTCCACCAGATATTCCGTAATCAGCTTTTCCATTTTATTAATCGTTTTCTCGGTGGCATACACTTTGGCAATGACGTCTTTTTCCCTGGTCATCACTGCCTTACAGGCATTGTGCAGATTCTCTCCGGTAATCTCGCCCATATGGACTACTTCTTTAATCGCATTTTCAACGGCAAAATCCGGCGAACGTAAGATACGCCGGTCCAGATGGCGCAGCATCACTTCTTCTTCCTTCTCCGGCATCTGTTCCTTCTCCCCCGTCTCTTTTACCAGCGCGCCGGAAAGCTTAATCAGATAATCAGAAAAAGGAAAAAGCACGATTGTACATGCCACCTTAAAGCCCGTGTGAAAAATGGAAATCCCGACGCTGCTGATGCTGCTTTGGGCATAAACCGGCATCAGACGGAAAAAGAAAAATCCCAGCGTCCCAAACAAAACGGCGCCGATGATATTATACATCAGGTGCATCGCCGCGACACGCTTACCGTTGCGGCTGGTGCCGAAGCTGGAAAGAACCGCCGTTAAACAGGAGCCGATATTCGAACCCAGGCTGAAAAATACCGCCGCGCTTGTCGTCACTGCCCCGCTGGAAGCTGCCAGCGTCTGTAAAACGCCGACGGATGCGGAGGAACTCTGCATAATGGCGGTAATGACCGTACCAATCGCGATACCAAGCAGCGGATTGCTGCCCAGCACATGGAAGGCGCCCTGGATGACTGGCAGATTCATATAGCTCTGGGCGGAATCTCCCATAAATTCCAGTCCGATAAACAAAAGCCCGAGCCCAATACAGATTTCACCGTAAATCTGCTTTTTGGAAGACTTTGCAAACATAATCAGAAATGCGCCAATCCCCAGCACAAGCGGCGCGTAAAGCGAAGGCGATAATGCCTTAAACGCATCGCCCAACTGTCCCATAGAAACAATCCATGCCGTAATACAGGTACCGATGTTGGCGCCCATAATCACGCCTACTGCCTGGCTCAGAGTCATAATTCCCGCATTTACAAAGCCGATCACCATAACTGAGGTTGCACCGCTGCTCTGGACGATCGCCGTCAGCGCGGCTCCGACCAAAACGGCCACCAAACGGTTATTCGTCAGAATCTGAAGCAGCTCCTGCATCTTCCCGCCGGTTGTTTTCTGAATCCCGTCGGACATTTCATGCATGCCATACAGAAACATGCCCAGACCGCCGCAAAACGTAAACAAATTTGCAATGTCACTAATTGACATGGTTTATCCTCCCAAATGCCTCTTTGCCTCTCACATAAATATTCAGTCAGACAATTCTGCGCCAGTCAAGATCTCCGTGAGACAGGCCGAGAATCAGAGATTCTGCCGTAGCGATATTCGTCGCAATCGGAATGTTATATTTATCACAGCTTCTTGTAATCAAATCAATATCTGCCTGCCGCGGATCCTGCAGTACCGGATTATAGAAAAAAATCACCATATCCATATCATTTCTCTCTATCATCTCCGTGAACTGCCTGTCGCCGCCCAGGCTTCCAGGCAAAAATTTATATACTTTTAAATTTGTTACTTCTTCAATCCTTCTCCCGGTAATGCCCGTCGCATAGAGATTGTGCTTGCTGAGAATCCTTTTATAAGCAAGGCAGAAATTCTCCATTAAATTTTTTTTGCTGTTATGAGCAATAAAACCGATATTCATTTCCTCGTCCCTTTCCACATAAAACCCCATAATATAAGTCATTATACCATACTTCTTGATAATATCAAATTATTTTTATCAGGATTTGTATTTTTTTGAAAGAACTGCCAGTTTATTATTTAAATGACTCCATATACTATGTCTGCAATAAAAAATATTGCAAATGAAAAAAGAAAGATGTAAAGGAGGCGTTTTATCATGGCAAGTCGTTCAACAAACACAACCGCAGTACCGGAAGCAAAAGGAGCAATGGACCGTTTTAAATTCGAGGTCGCAAGTGAACTTGGCGTACCTTTAACAGACGGTTACAACGGCAATCTGACTTCTAAGCAGAACGGTTCTGTCGGCGGATATATGGTTAA
>CAZAQD010000005.1:0-9679 GCA_964487425.1 uncultured Marvinbryantia sp.
TTATTCACATCCGGTTGAGATGATCGACCCGGAAGGGCTGGAAGCCGTTGTAGATGGTAATAAGATCATCGTGAAGGGTATTGATAAAGAAAAAGTTGGCCAATACGCAGCTGAAATCAGAGAAAAGAGAGCTCCGGAACCTTACAAGGGCAAGGGTATTAAGTATGCTGATGAAGTGATCAGACGTAAAGTTGGTAAGACTGGTAAGAAATAAGTAAGGAGAGTGTGAAAATGGTTAAAAAAGAATCAAGAACAAAAGTTCGCGTTAATAAACACAGAAAAATTCGTAATCGTTTCGCTGGTACCTCAGAGAGACCACGTTTAGCAGTGTTTAGAAGCAATAATCATATGTATGCTCAAATTATTGACGATACAGCCGGAAATACTCTTGTATCTGCAAGCACACTCCAGAAAGAGGTAAAAGCAGAATTAGAGAAGACGAATAACGTTGATGCAGCAGCATACCTGGGAAAAGTAATTGCACAGAGAGCCCTGGAAAAAGGAATCAAGACAGTTGTCTTTGATAGAGGCGGCTTTATATATCAGGGTAAAATTCAGGCATTAGCAGATGCAGCTAGAGAAGCTGGTCTGGAATTTTAGGAGGTAGACACATGAAACGTGAAATCATTGATGCTAATCAATTTGAGTTAACGGACAAGGTAGTATCAATCAAACGTGTATCAAAGACTGTTAAAGGCGGACGTACAATGCGTTTCACAGCTCTGGTTGTTGTCGGCGACGGCAACGGACACGTTGGAGTTGGACTGGGAAAAGCTACTGAAATTCCAGAAGCTATCCGTAAAGGAAAAGAAGATGCTTCCAAGAAACTGGTTAGCATAGCATTAGATGAAAATGGAAGTATCCCGCATGACTTTATCGGTAAATTTGGCGGTTCCAGCATTGTGCTGAAGAGAGCACCGGAAGGTACCGGTGTTATCGCCGGCGGTCCGGCACGTAACGTACTGGAGATAGCAGGCATCCGCAACATCCGTACAAAGTCTCTGGGCTCCAGAAACAAACAGAACGTAGTACTTGCCACTCTGGAAGGTTTAAAACAGCTTAAATCCCCGGAAGAAGTAGCAAGACTCCGTGGAAAATCTGTTGAAGAAGTTCGCGCATAGGAGGATTGAAGAAGATGGCAGATAAATTGAAAGTAACATTAGTAAAATCTACAATTGGTGCAATCCCGAAACATCGTGCAACGGTAGCTGCACTTGGGCTGAAGAAGCTGAATCATTCAGTAGAACTGCCGAACAATGCGGCTACATTAGGAATGGTAAAACAGGTACAGCATTTAGTTAAAGTAGAGGAAATCTAAATTCAGAATAAGGAGGTGCCATGATGGATTTATCAAACTTAAAAGCTGCAGAAGGCTCCAGACAGAATGATAACTTCAGAAGAGGTCGCGGTCATGGTTCAGGAAACGGCAAAACAGCCGGTAAGGGACATAAGGGACAGAAAGCTCGTTCAGGAGCTCCAAGACCTGGTTTCGAAGGCGGGCAGATGCCTTTGTACAGACGTCTTCCGAAGAGAGGCTTCACAAACAGAAATACACTGGACATTGAGGCGATCAATGTGAGCGCACTGGAAAGATTTGATAACGATACAGAAGTAACGATCGAAACCCTGATCGAGGCTGGCGTTATCAAGAGTGCAAAAGACGGTGTTAAGGTACTTGGTAATGGTGAACTTACTAAGAAGCTGAACGTTAAGGTGAATGCCTTCAGTGAAGGTGCAAAAGCTAAGATAGAAGCGCTTGGTGGAAAAGCAGAGGTGATCTAATGTTAGAAACACTTCGTAATGCATTTAAGATAAAAGACATTCGCAATCGTCTCATTTTTACCTTCTTGATGCTGATTGTGGTCAGATTTGGTTCTCAGCTTCCGGTTCCGGGAGTTGACAGGACCTATCTGTCGGACTGGTTCTCAAGCCAGACGAGTGATGCATTTAACTTTTTCAGCGCATTTACAGGCGGTTCCTTTGAAAATATGTCTATTTTTGCACTGAACATCACGCCATACATCACATCTTCCATTATTATCCAGCTGCTGACCATTGCGATTCCTGCTTTGGAGGAAATGCAAAAAGACGGCGAGGATGGAAGAAAGAAGATTCAGGCGATTACGCGTTACGTGACGGTAGGGCTGGCACTTATGGAATCAACAGCCATGACAATCGGCTTTGGAAGACAGGGGCTGGTTCCTGATATTAATTTCCTGAAGGGAATTACGGTAGTTGCTGCGCTTACAGCGGGTTCCACATTCCTGATGTGGGTTGGTGAGCGTATTACGGAAAAAGGCGTCGGAAATGGTATTTCCATCGTCCTGATGATTAATATTCTCTCCAGAATACCGTCAGACCTGTATTCTTTGTATGAATCCTTTATTTCAGGAAAGTCACTGGCAAAGGGAGGTTTGGCTGCACTGATTATTTTAGCGGTCATTGTAGTTACCATCGTGCTGGTTATTCTTTTGAATGACGCCACAAGACGAATCCCGGTACAGTATGCGAAGAAAATGCAGGGCAGAAAAATGGTTGGCGGACAGTCATCCTTTATGCCGCTGAAAGTAAATACTGCAGGCGTTATCCCGGTTATCTTTGCGTCTTCACTGCTCAGTATACCGAGTATGGTTGCAACATTTATGGGTGTTACCACGGATGGCATCGGCGGCAAGATTATCGCCATGTTAAGCCAGAATAACTGGTTTAATCCGGCAAAACCGATTAATTCGGTGGGTCTGATTATCTACATTGTTATGATCATCGGATTCGCATATTTCTATACATCCATCACTTTCAATCCGATTGAAGTAGCGGACAATATGAAGAAACAGGGTGGTTTTATACCGGGGATACGTCCGGGCAAGCCGACCGTCGATTATCTGAACAGAATTTTGAATTACATCGTGCTGATCGGCGCAATTGGCCTTACAATTGTCGTTTTGATTCCGATTTTCTTTAACGGTGTATTTGGCGCTTATGTTTCCTTTGGTGGTACATCCATTATCATTGTTGTTGGCGTAGTACTGGAAACACTGAAGCAGATTGAGTCTCAGATGGTTGTTCGTAATTATAAAGGCTTTTTGAGCGACTAAATTAAGGTGTACTGTTTCATTCATAATTTTGTGGGTGAAGCAGTGCACTAAATGTGTTTATGGACATATAGATATTTTTAGAAATGGAGATTGCGGCAGATGAAGATAATTATGTTAGGAGCACCGGGGGCAGGAAAAGGCACACAGGCGAAGAGGATCGCTGCTAAATATGCGATTCCGCATATTTCCACCGGTGATATTTTTCGGGCAAATATAAAAGAGGGAACAGAGCTGGGGAAAAAGGCAAAAACATATATGGACCAGGGGCTGTTGGTTCCTGATGAGCTGGTAGTAGACCTGGTAGTAGACAGACTTTTGCAGGATGACTGCAAGAACGGATATGTTTTGGATGGATTTCCAAGAACGATCCCGCAGGCACAGAGCCTGGATGGGGCTTTGGCTAAGATTGGCGAGAAGATGGATTTTGCCATTGATGTAGATGTGCCGGATACGAACATCGTGAACCGTATGGGTGGAAGAAGAGCATGCGTAGGATGCGGCGCAACTTATCATGTAAAATATAATCCGACAAAAAAAGAGGGTATCTGTGATACATGCGGCGAGGAATTGATCCTGAGGGATGATGATAAGCCGGAAACGGTGCAGAAGCGTCTGGATGTATATCATGAGCAGACACAGCCGTTGATTGATTATTATCAAAAAGCAGGTATTCTGAAATCAGTTGATGGTACAGTGGATATGGACGATGTCTTTGATGCCATTGTGCAGATATTAGGAGAGTAGAATATGTCAGTATCAATAAAGTCTGCAAAAGAAATAGATCTTATGAGAGAGGCTGGAAGACGCCTGGAGATTGTCCATGCAAAGCTGGGTGAATTTGTGAAACCGGGTGTTTCTACGAAAGATATTGACCGATATGGAGAAGAACTGATCCGGGGGCTGGGCGGCATCCCGAACTTTCTGAACTATAACGGGTTTCCGGCATCCATCTGTGTATCTGTAAATGATGAGGTGGTTCATGGTATTCCCCGCAAGGACCATATCCTGAAGGAAGGGGACATTGTCAGCCTGGATGCAGGGCTGATCTATAAGGGCTATCATTCGGATGCGGCGAGGACGCATGCGGTGGGCAAGATCAGCAAAGAGGCGCAGCAGTTGATCGATGTGACCAGGGAAAGCTTTTTTCAAGGAATTGAGTTTGCCAGAGAAGGGCATCATCTGCATGAGATATCGGCGGCAATCGGCGCCTATGCGGAATCTTTTGGCTATGGTGTGGTAAGAGACCTGGTAGGGCATGGAATCGGCGCCAGCCTCCATGAGGATCCTCAGATACCGAATTTTGCTCAGAAGCGCAGAGGAATCCGCCTGATGAAGGGAATGACGTTTGCCATTGAGCCGATGATCAATGCCGGCAGATATGATGTGTGCTGGATGGATGACGATTGGACCGTAGTGACGGAGGATGGCTCACTGTCTGCGCATTATGAGAATACCATATTAATCACAGACGGGGCGCCGGAGATCCTGACTCTGGGGCAGATTTAGAGGTAGACGGATGGAAAGATATGAACGGGGGATGTTGGCATGGTCCAGAGCCGGCCACGATTGCGGGCAGCTATATGTAGTGCTGGATGTGCTGGGGGATTATGTTTATCTTGCAGATGGGCGTTTGAAACCGGTCGGGAACCCGAAGAAGAAAAATAAGAAGCATGTTCAGATCATCCGTAAAATTCCAGATGAGCTGGCGGGAATGACCGCAGAAAGTATAAAAAATGAAGATATCAGAAGAGTAATCAGGAGGTTTTCAAATGTCTAAAGCAGATGTTATTGAAGTAGAAGGAACCGTATTGGAAAAACTGCCGAATGCAATGTTTAAAGTTGAACTGGAAAATAAGCATGTTGTTCTGGCACATATCAGCGGAAAGCTGAGGATGAATTTTATACGAATCCTTCCTGGCGATAAAGTTACGATTGAACTGTCCCCATATGATCTGTCAAAGGGACGTATTATCTGGAGAGATAAATAGAAATAGAAATTTTTACATTTTTTGAAAAATAATACTTGCAAAAAAGGTACGCTGATGATATACTCTTTAGCGTACCTTTTTGTGAAAAGGGGTTATTATGCCCAAAAGGGCAAGAACAATAGGGAAGGAGGATTTACCATGAAGGTTAGATCATCAGTTAAACCTATCTGCGAAAAATGCAAAATCATCAAAAGAAAGGGCAGTATCAGAGTAATCTGTGAGAACCCGAAACACAAACAGCGTCAGGGCTAAAGTTCCCTTATGAATGTTTGGAGTAATTTGATTACGGCTGCAGCATGACACGTAAGGATACGTTGTGGTGCTGATGACAATATAGGTCAGGAGCATCTGGACCGCGGCAAGGGTTCCGTGGATTGAACAGGACTTGGCACAGAATGCTTCCCAATATATTGCTTCTAATACCGGATACCGATTAGCGGGTATACGGAAAGGTCGTTGGAATTGCCGCCTGTATCAGGACGGCAGTCGTTTTTCGCGGCTGGGTAGTGGAAAAAATTTCCATACCCCAATTAAAGACAATATAGGTTAAGCGGAGAATACGCACTACATTTCAGGCGCCGGAGACGGCGGGCTGCGTATACTCAGAGCTTACAGAGAAAATGGAGGAAAAATTACATGGCTCGTATTGCTGGTGTAGACTTACCAAGAGAGAAAAGAATCGAAATCGGTTTGACTTATATCTACGGAATCGGTAGAGCAAGCGCAACCAAAATCCTGGAAGCAGCAAACGTTAATCCGGACACCCGTGTCAGAGATTTGACGGATGAAGAGGTTTCCAGAATCCGTGACGTAATGGATGAGCATTACACAGTAGAGGGTGATTTGAGAAGAGAGATCGCCCTGAATATCAAGAGACTTCAGGAAATTGGATGCTACAGAGGTATCCGCCATCGTAAAGGACTGCCGGTTCGTGGTCAGAAGACAAAGACCAATGCAAGAACACGTAAGGGTCCGAAGAAAACAGTTGCTAACAAGAAAAAATAATAATAGGAAGAAAGTAGGTTAGTTTATCATGGCTAAAAAAGTTGCAAAAAAAGTGACAAAAAAGCGCGTTAAGAAAAACGTTGAACGCGGACAGGCACATATCCAGTCATCTTTCAATAACACAATCGTTACGTTGACAGATGCGGCAGGAAATGCATTATCGTGGGCAAGTGCTGGTGGTCTGGGATTTAAAGGTTCAAGGAAATCTACTCCTTATGCAGCACAGATGGCAGCAGAGACTGCTACAAAGGCGGCATTAATTCATGGTTTGAAGACAGTAGACGTATTCGTTAAGGGTCCTGGTTCAGGAAGAGAAGCAGCAATCCGTGCGCTGAGCGCATGCGGATTAAATGTAGTAAGTATTACTGATGTAACTCCGGTACCACACAACGGTTGCCGCCCACCGAAACGCAGAAGAGTCTAATTTAGGAGGTAATTTGAGATGGCAGTAGATAGAACTCCGGTCCTGAAAAGATGCAGATCACTTGGTCTGGATCCGGTATATCTGGGTATTGATAAGAAATCAAACAGAGAGTTAAAGAGAGCAAACCGTAAGATGAGTGAGTACGGTATGCAGTTAAGAGAGAAACAGAAAGCAAAATTCATTTACGGAGTATTGGAGAAACCGTTCCGTAATTACTATAAGAAGGCAGAGAGAATGCCGGGCATGACAGGTCAGAACCTGATGACCATGCTGGAGAGCAGACTGGATAATGTAGTATTCAGACTGGGCTTTGCCAGAACACGTAAAGAAGCAAGACAGATCGTTGACCATAAGCATGTGCTGGTAAACGGCAAGCAGGTAAACATTCCGTCTTATCTGGTAAAAGCAGGCGATACGGTAGAGATTAAGGAGTCCTGCAGAGGCGGACAGAGATATAAGGATATCATCGAGACAACAGGCGGAAGGCTTGTTCCGGAGTGGCTGGATGCAGATCAGGAGAACTTCAAGGGAACAGTAAAAGAGCTTCCGACAAGAGAGCTTATCGATGTTCCGGTTGACGAGATGCTTATCGTCGAGCTGTACTCCAAGTAATTGTAATTGATAACCCTCAAATCATATTTTACCCAGTAAGGAGGGGCTTAGTAGTGTTCGATTTTAATAAACCGAGAATAGAAATCGCTGAGATTTCTGAAGATCATAAGTATGGAAGATTTGTGGTGGAACCGCTGGAAAGAGGATACGGCATCACGTTGGGGAATTCCCTGCGCAGGATTATGTTATCCTCACTGCCGGGTGCGGCGGTAAGCCAGGTGAAGATCGAGGGCGTTCTCCACGAGTTCAGCTCCATCCCGGGCGTAAAAGAGGATGTCAGCGAGATCATCATGAATTTGAAATCACTTGCGATCAAGAATAGCAGTGAGAGCAATGAGCCGAAAGTAGCCTATATTGAATATGAAGGCGAAGGTGTGGTGACGGCGGCGGATATTCAGGTGGACCAGGATATTGAAATCTGCAACAAGGATCAGGTGATTGCAACATTAAGCGGCGGCGCGGACAGCAAGCTGTATATGGAGATTACGATTACGAAGGGCAGAGGATATGTCAGCGCGGATGACGGCAAAAGCCCGGACATGCCGATTGGCGTGATTGCGGTGGATTCCATTTATACGCCGGTAGAGCGTGTGAATATGACCGTTGAGAATACGCGTGTTGCCCAGGCGACAGACTTTGATAAGCTTACATTGGATGTATATACGAATGGCACACTGGATCCGGACGAGGCGATCAGCCTTGCGGCAAAAGTACTCAGTGAGCATTTAAGCCTTTTCATCGATTTGTCTGAAAGCGCGAAATCTGCAGAGATTATGATCGAGAAGGAAGACAATGAGAAGGAAAAAGTTCTGGAGATGAACATTGATGAGTTGGAACTGTCTGTGCGTTCCTACAACTGTCTGAAGAGGGCGGGTATCAATACCGTTGAAGAACTGTGCAACAGAACGCCGGAAGATATGATGAAGGTTCGTAATCTTGGACGTAAATCATTAGAAGAAGTTCTGGCGAAATTAAAAGAATTAGGCTTACAGCTTAATCCGAGTGAAGAGTAAGGTTCGCATTGCGAACGCATTACAGTAAATAGAATAAAGATGCACGGGGAGTAAGCCCGAAGCGCGTTCCCGCGTGCTCCAAAATGGAGGAAAAAGAAAATGGCAGGTTATAGAAAACTTAGCAGAACCAGCGATCAGAGAAAAGCGCTGATCAGAAACCAGGTTACCGCTTTATTACAGCATGGTAAGATCGTAACGACAGAGGCAAAGGCAAAAGAGGTCCGCAAGGTGGCAGAAGGCTTGATTGCCCTGGCGGTAAAAGAAAGAGATAACTATGAAACAGTTACCGTTACTGCGAAAGTTGCACGTAAAGACAAAGACGGCAAGAGAGTAAAAGAAGTTGTGGACGGAAAGAAAGTGACTGTTTACGATGAAGTACAGAAGGAGATCAAAAAGGATGCTCCGAGCAGGCTTCATGCGAGAAGACAGATGCTGAAGGTTCTGTATCCGGTAAAAGAGGTTCCGACAGAAGCTGCAGGCAGAAAGAAAAACACGAAAGAGATTGATTTGACAGAAAAGTTATTTAACGAGTATGGACCGAAATACGCAGACCGTAATGGTGGTTACACCAGAATCGTAAAGATTGGTCTTCGTAAGGGTGACGCAGCAATGGAAGTATTGCTGGAGCTGGTATAATTATTTGAGGATTCAAAAGAGGGGGGGATGTCGCTAAATCGTGACATCCTTCTTGTGATATGGGAATTAGAAACATTCTTAATGGAACGGCAGGAGGTTTTATTATGACAAAAATTGATATTATTTCCGGCTTTTTGGGTGCAGGAAAGACAACATTTATTAAAAAGATGCTGAAAGAAGCATTTGCAGGCGAGCAGGTCGTATTGATTGAAAATGAATTTGGAGAAATTGGGATTGACGGGGGCTTTTTAAAGGATTCCGGCATAGAGATCCGTGAAATGAATTCCGGCTGTATCTGCTGCTCTCTGGTGGGAGATTTTGGCAAATCGCTGAAAGAAGTAGTGGATACGTACCATCCCGACCGTATTTTGATCGAACCGTCCGGTGTGGGCAAGCTCTCGGATGTGATTAAGGCAGTGCAGGATGTCCAGGGTGAGATCGATGCAGTGCTGAACAGTTTTATTACGGTGGTAGACGTGACGAAATGCAGGATTTACAGAAAGAACTTTGGCGAGTTCTTCAGCAATCAGGTAGAGTATGCCGGCGCCATCATTTTAAGCAGGACGGACAAGGCAAAGCAGGAAAAGATCGAGGAAAGCGTATCCCTGCTTCGCGAACTCAATGCGAAAGCGCCGATTATCACAACACCGATCGATGAGCTGCCGGGTGAAAAGCTTCTGGAAACGATGGAATCCTCCAAATCACTGGAAGAGGAGCTTCTGGCAGAGGTGATCTGCCCGGTATGCGGCGGGCATCATCATCACGATCACGACCACGACCACGATCATGAACATCATCACGATCACGAGCATCATCATGAGCACGATCATGAACATCATCATGATCACGATCATGGGCATCATCAAGGACATGACGGAGAGTGCGGATGCGGGCACCATCATGAGC
>CAZAQD010000005.1:9779-47048 GCA_964487425.1 uncultured Marvinbryantia sp.
CATGGGCATCATCAAGGACATGACGGAGAGTGCGGATGCGGGCACCATCATGAGCACGGACATCATCATGCGGATGAAGTGTTCACAAGCTGGGGGCGAGAGACTGTTAAGAAATATACGGCAGAGGAGATTACCCGCATCCTGGAAACGCTGGAAGCAGATGAGTCGATCGGCAGCGTTTTGAGAGCGAAGGGCATGGTAGCAGGCGCAGATGGCGAGTGGATCTACTTTGACATGGTGCCGCAGGAGCATGAGGTTCGAAACGGAGCGCCGGAATATACCGGAAGAATCTGTGTGATTGGTGCGAAGCTGGATGAGGACAAGCTGGTAAAATTGTTCGGATTGGAGAAATAAATAGTATGAGAAGGATGAAAGAACCGGAAGTAATGGTTTATCTGATGACAGGCTTTCTGGACAGCGGCAAGACGCAGTTTTTGAAATTCACGCTTTCACAGGATTATTTCCAGATTAATGGGAAAACCCTGCTGATTCTCTGTGAAGAAGGCGAGGAGGAGTACCACGCAGGAGAGATGCTGCGTTACGGCGTTGTCATTGAGACAGTGGAATCACAGGAAGCGCTTACGGAGGAGTGGCTTGGAGAAATGAATGAAAAGCACCATCCGCAGCGCGTGATTGTCGAATACAATGGCATGTGGAAGGTTAGTGACTTTGAGAACATGAAGCTGCCAAAGGGCTGGTACATGGAACAGAAGATCACAACAGTGGATGCCAGCACCTTCCAGGTATACCTGGCAAATCTGAAGCCCCTTTTTGTGGAAATGGTAAGAAATGCAGAATTGGTATTGTTTAACCGGTGCGAGGAACTGGAGCCATTGCCCGGATATCGCAGAAGTGTGAAGGTGGTAAGCCCGCAGGCGGAAGTCGTCTTTGAGGATGAGGAAGGCGAGATTGAGAATATTTTCGGGGAAAATGATGTGCCTTACGATGTGACAGCGCCGGTTATTGAGATTTCCAGAGAGGATTATGGAATCTGGTATGTGGATATGATGGAAAACCGGGAGCGCTATGACGGCAAAACGGTAGAGATCACAGCGAAAATGTTAAAACCGCGGAAGTTCCCGGAAAATGTATTTCTTCCCGGACGGATGGCGATGACCTGCTGTGCAGATGACACGACCTTTTTGGGATATATTTGCAAAAGCGAGGAAGCGTCCAAATGGAAAGCGGGCGATTGGATGAAGATCCGCGCCCGTGTCAGATACGCCAACCTTTCCGTTTATGACGGCGTAGGACCAGTGCTGGAGGCAGAGTCCATCGAAGCAGCAGAGCCGATTGAGGAGATGGTATATTTTAATTAAGAGCAGAAAGCGGGGAGGTAAGCGCCGCACCCGAAGCGATGCAAGAAAAATAATTCGTTTTCAGGAGAGAGCCGTTCCTAAGCCTTGAGTTCAGGACGGCTTTTTCCTGTATGTATCATTCAGAAAAAATCAAACCGGGGCAGAACGTAAAAAATCCGTATCCCCTTTGCCGGAATTCGGATAAGCTTTGCGCAGGCAATCCCTCCTACGGAGGTATTACAAATAATGGAGCATACGGGATTCGAACCCGTGGCCTCCACAATGCGAATGTGGCGCGCTCCCAACTGCGCTAATGCCCCTGAAAATTCAACTAAAAATAGTATATCACTATTTAAAAAAAATGCAACAGCTTAAAATGGTTTTTTCACACAAACATTTTGCGGTTGAGTGATTGAAAACCCCGACGGGATATGGTATTCTAAAATGTAAAATATTTTTTGTTTGAATATCGTAGGGGGAATAAGTTGATGAAGCTGGCAAAATTGTTAGAAAGGCTGGATTACGAATGTGTACAGGGCAGTGTGGAGACGGAAGTAAAAGAGATCGTAAATGATTCCCGGAAGGTCGGGGAAGGATCCTTATTTTTCTGTATCAAGGGGGCAGTGTCCGATGGACATAAATATGTGCCGGATGTGGTTGCTAAAGGCGCAAAGGTGCTGGTAGTGCAGGACAGGGTGGAAGCGCCGGAGGATGTTACGGTCATCCGCGTGGCGGACAGCCGCTACGCAATGGCGCTGATCGCGGCGGCATGGTATGGACATCCGGCAGAGAAGCTGAAAGTCATCGGTATCACGGGTACGAAAGGCAAGACAACGACGGCTTATATGATAAAATCAATTCTGGAAGCGGCAGGACATAAGGTTGGGTTAATCGGAACAATTGAAGCGATCATCGGTGATGAGGTGATCCCGGCATGCAATACTACGCCGGAATCGACGACGGTGCAGGAATATTTTGCGAAGATGGTGGAGGCTGGCTGCGATTGTGTGGTAATGGAGGTTTCCTCCCAGGGGCTGATGCTCCATCGGACAGCGGGTTTTCTCTTCGAGATTGGAATTTTTACCAACCTGGAGCCGGATCATATCGGATCGGCAGAGCACAGCAGCTTTGAGGAATACCTGCAGTGCAAGGCGATGCTGTTCAGGCAGTGCCGCCTGGGGATTTTTAATGCGGATGACAAGCATTTGCAGGAGATCCTGAAAGGGCATACATGCGCAGTGGAGACTTACGGATTTCACGAGAATGCGGATTTCTGCGCCTCTGGTGCACAGATGGTATCGGCGCCGGGGTATCTGGGAATCGCGTACCGTGTATCGGGGAAACGCAATTTTCCGGTAGAAATCGACATTCCGGGGAAATTCAGCGTCTACAATTCGCTGGCGGCGATCGCAGTCTGCGATTACTTTGGCGTCAGTGAGGAAAATATCGTTAAGGCGCTGAAGCAGGCGAAGGTCAAGGGGCGTGTGGAGATGATTAAAGTGTCGGATACATTTACGCTGATGATCGATTATGCCCACAATGCGATGGCGCTGGAAAGCCTGTTGACGACGTTAAAGGAATATCATCCAAAGCGCCTGGTGTGTGTATTCGGCTGCGGCGGCAACCGCGCCAAATCGCGCAGGTATGAGATGGGCGAGGTGTCGGGACGGCTGGCAGATTTCACGATCATTACATCGGATAATCCGCGGTTTGAGGAGCCGGAGGCAATTCTGGCGGATATCGAATCTGCCATTTCCAAAACCGGCGGTGAATATATCAAAATTACGGACCGCAAAGAAGCGATTGCTTATGCCATTCACCACGGACAGCCGGGGGATGTCATTATACTGGCAGGCAAAGGGCATGAGGATTATCAGGAAATTTGCGGCGTGAAGCATCCGATGGATGAGCGTGTGCTGATCCGGGAGATCTTAGAAGAAGACAAAGCAGGGAAGTAAGAATAAAGGAACCGCAAAGACGGATAATAGAGACAGGCAGCAAAGGCGGTAACGAAAGATGGCAATAACGGCACAGGAGGATGAATGGAGCAGGTATTTGCGGATATTATTGTGGATATTTCCCACGAAAAGCTGGACAGGACATTTCAATATATCGTTCCGGAAGCGCTGCGCCCGCTCATTCATATCGGGTCGGTGGTACAGATTCCATTCGGAAAGGGCAACCGTCTTACGAAAGGCTATGTTGTGGCTGTCACAGGGACAGCCAGGATAGAAGCCGGGAAAATGAAAGAGATCCATCAGGTATTAACAGACGGGAGCAGCCTGTCCGGTGAAGACCGGCTGATTGCGCTGGCGGCATGGATGCGCGAGACATACGGCTCGACGATGATCCAGGCGTTAAAGACGGTGATTCCGATTAAGAAAAAAATCAAGTCCCGGGAGAAACGGATGGTTTGCCTGCTGCTGGGTGAAGAAGAGGCGGCAGAGAAACTGGAGTTTTATAAAAAAAAGAACCAGAGGGCACGCCTGCGATTGCTGGAAGCGCTGATGGAAGAGGTAGAAATACCCTATGAGCTGGTGACAGGCAAGCTCAATATCCAGGCGGCGGCAATTCGCGCAATGGAGGAGCAGGGAGTGCTGCAGTGCCGCTCGGTAACCGTTTACCGCAATCCGCTTCATCCTTCCGTGTCACAGGATTATAACCTGCAGTTAAATGAGCAGCAGCAGATGGTAACGGAGCGGATATGGGAAGGCTGGGAGGACCGTAGCAGGCTGGTATCCCTGATTCATGGCGTGACCGGCAGCGGTAAGACGGAGGTTTATATGGAACTGATTGCCCGTACGCTGGCGCGGGGCGAACAGGCGATTGTACTGATTCCCGAGATTTCCCTTACCTATCAGACGGTGATGCGGTTTTACCGCAGGTTTGGCGAACGGATTTCCATTATTCACTCCAGGCTGTCGGCGGGGGAGCGCTATGATCAGTTTGAGCGCGCAAAAAAGGGCGACATCGATGTGATGATAGGCCCCCGTTCCGCACTGTTTACCCCGTTTGCGAACCTGGGGATTATCATTATCGACGAGGAGCATGAGCCGACTTATAAGAGCGAGACGATGCCGCGCTATCATGCGAGGGAGACGGCAATCCAGCGGGCAAAGCTGGAGCACGCAAAGGTGATATTAGGTTCTGCCACACCCTCTCTGGAAGCCTATTACCGGAGCCTGAGCGGAGAATATGAATTGTTTACGCTGACAGAACGGGCAAAAAAAAGCAGCCTGCCCGATGTTTTGATTACGGATATGCGGGAAGAAATAAAAGCAGGGAACCGTTCGGTCATCAGCCGGGCGCTGCAGGAAAAAATACGGGAGAAGCTGGATCGGGAACAGCAGATTATGCTTTTTCTGAACCGGAGAGGATACTCCGGATTTATTTCCTGCCGCATGTGCGGGCATGTGATTATGTGCCCCCACTGCGCGGTGTCTCTGTCTGTACACAACAACGGTAAGATGGTGTGCCATTATTGCGGGCATCAGCAGCCGAAGCCTGTGAGGTGCCCGAAATGCGGTTCGGAATTTATCAGTGGATTTGGCATTGGCACCCAGCAGGCGGAAGAAGTGGTTCAGGAGATGTTCCCGGACGCAAAGGTGCTGCGCATGGACATGGATACGACGAAGGAAAAAAACGGGCACGAAAAAATCCTGTCGGCGTTTGCCAATCAGGAAGCGGATATTTTGATCGGCACACAGATGATTGTCAAGGGGCACGATTTCCCCAATGTGACGCTGGTGGGAATCCTGGCGGCGGATCTGTCGCTTTATGCGGATGACTACCGGGCGGCGGAGCGTACGTTTCAGCTTCTGACCCAGGCATCCGGCAGGGCAGGGCGGGGAGAACAACCGGGGGAAGTAGTCATACAGACTTATGACCCGGGGCACTATTGTATCAAAACAGCGGCAAAGCAGGATTATCGGGCATTTTATGAAGAAGAGATTGCCTACCGCCAGATAGCCGGTTATCCGCCAGAGATGCGGATGCTGTCCATTCATGGGGGATGCCGGGAAGAGGGGCATCTGCAGACGGCGATGGACTATCTGAAAAAGTTTATTCAACTGGTAGCGTCGGAGAAAACCGTTCGGATCTTTGGACCGGCGGAGGAAAGCATTGCCAGGATACAGGATGTGTACCGCATGGTGATTTATCTGAAGGCGGATTCTCAGAAGACGCTGATTGAAATAAAAAATAAAATCGAAAAATATATTGAAGTAAATGAAGGATACAAAATGGTGAATATTCAGTATGATATGAACGACTGATTGCACCGGGACACCGACAGGTGAAGAACAGGAGGAAGCATTATGGCACTCAGACAGGTAAGAATACAGGGAGACTCCGTATTAGAGAAAAAATGTAAGGAAGTAAAGGAAGTGACGCCGCGTATCAGAGAGCTGATCGGCGATATGCTGGATACGATGTACGAGGAAAACGGCGTGGGGCTGGCGGCACCGCAGGTCGGCGTATTAAAAAGGATTGTAGTGATCGACATCGGCGAGGGACCGTACGTGCTGATTAATCCTGTGATCGAGGAAACCAGCGGCACTCAGACCGGATATGAGGGATGTTTAAGCCTTCCCGGGAAGAGCGGTATTGTCACGCGCCCGAATTATGCGAAAGTGCGTGCTTTGGATGAAAACATGCAGGAATATGAACTGGAGGGTACGGAGCTTTTGGCAAGGGCGATCTGTCATGAATGCGACCATTTGGATGGCGTGATGTATACAAGCCTGGTAGAAGGAGCACTCTATAATAACGAGGATATTCCGGAAGAGGAGTAAAATATGAGAACAATATTTATGGGGACACCGGATTTTGCGGTGGGAACGTTAAAGGCGCTGATTGATTCCAGGCATGAAATACTGGCAGTGGTAACGCAGCCGGATAAGCCCAAAGGGCGCGGCAAGGCAATGCAGTTTACGCCGGTAAAAGAGGTGGCGGTGGAGGCGTGCCTCCCTGTATTTCAGCCTGTGAAGGTGCGGGAGCCTGAATTTGTGGAGAGGCTGCGGGCGTTGAAGCCGGATGTGATCGTAGTCGTGGCTTTTGGACAGATAATCCCCGGGAGCATTCTGGAAATTCCAGTATATGGCTGTGTGAACGTTCATGCCTCCCTGCTCCCGAAATACAGGGGAGCGGCGCCGATCCAGTGGGCAGTGATAAATGGCGAGGAGAAATCCGGCGTGACGACCATGCAGATGGATGCCGGGCTGGATACCGGCGATATGCTTCTTAGCCGGGAAGTGGTATTGGATAAGGAGGAGACGGGGGGAAGCCTGTTTGACAAGTTGAGCGCGGTAGGCGCAGAGCTTTTGATTGAAACGCTGAAGGAACTGGAGGCGGGGCATCTCAAGCCGGTAAAGCAGCAGGTGGAAAGCCCGACGCCATATGCGGCGATGATGACCAAGGAGATGGGAAGCATCGACTGGAACAAAGACGCGGCGGCGATCGAACGGCTGGTAAGAGGATTGAACCCGTGGCCGAGCGCCTATACCCGCCTGGGCGGCAAAACGTTAAAAATCTGGCGTGCCGCGGTTAAGGAGGAAGAGAGTGGCTTGGCGCCGGGAACTGTGATCGGAGCAAAAAAATCACTCAGTGTACAAACCGGGAAGGGGATACTGGAAATTCTGGAAGTGCAACTGGAGGGGAAAAAAAGAATGGATGCCGATGCCTTTTTAAGAGGCTATCCGGTGGAAGTGGGAAGCGTGTTGGAATAAGAAAGAGGAAAGGGGTTTTGTGATGATGCTGTTAAGCTATGCAAATCATTTTTACGGATATGGGGGCTCTGGAAGGTTATACTTTGACCCGACGTATCTGCTGGCGGTTTTTGGTTTGATTCTTACTTGTATTGCTTCTGTAAGGGTGAATTCCACTTTTGCAAAATACAATAGAATGCGTTGTATGGCGGGGATAACCGGTGCGCAGGCAGCGGAGAAGGTCTTGCATGCAGCGGGAATCTATGATGTGCGGATTGAGCATGTGTCGGGAAAATTGACCGATCACTACGATCCAAGAGATAAGGTGCTGAGGCTCTCAGACAGCACGTACGGTTCCGCTTCCGTGGCGGCGGTATGTGTGGCGGCGCATGAATGCGGACATGCAGTGCAGGATCAGAGGCAATACGGTCCGCTGGTGCTGCGCAGTACGTTGGTTCCGGCGGCGAATTTTGGCTCCCGGCTTGCCTGGCCGATTTTTCTGGCGGGGCTGATTTTCTCATTACAACCGCTTTTGACGGCAGGAATTTTTTTGTTTTCCCTGGCTGTGCTGTTTCAGCTCGTTACGCTGCCCGTAGAGTTTGACGCATCCGCCAGGGCGTTAAAAGTCCTGGACAGTACGGGGATGCTGGGCACACAGGAAATGGCGGGGGCGCGAAGAGTCCTGCGTGCGGCGGCAATGACGTATGTTGCGGCGTTGGCAAGCTCGCTTCTGCAGCTTTTGAGATTGATTTTATTGTCCAGGAGGAACAACCGTGACTAGCCCGGTAAATATCAGAGAAATTATACTCGGCATCCTGATGGAGGTGACTGAGGAAGAACAGTATATGCATATCGTACTGCGCGAGGTATTGGAGAAATACCAGTATTTAGAGAAAAGGGACCGCGCCTTTATCTCCAGGGTATCGGAGGGGACGGTCGAATATATGATTCAGTTGGATTATATATTGGAACAGTTTTCAACGGTAAAGATACAGTCAATGAAGCCGGTGATCCGCAATCTTTTGAGGATGTCGGTGTATCAGATGAAATATATGGATAATGTGCCGGATTCTGCAATCTGCAACGAAGCGGTAAAGCTGGCGCAGAAAAAAGGCTTCTATACGCTGAAAGGCTTTGTCAACGGCGTGCTGAGGAATGTGGCGAGGGGATTGGACGGGGTAGAATATCCTGATAAAGAACAGTTTCCGCGCAGTTACTTATCCGTGCGCTATTCCCTGCCGGAATGGATTTTGCACAAATGGCTGGAACAGTACGATTTTGCGACCGTTGAGAAGATCTGCGCAAGCATGGAAAAGGAAAGCCGTACCTGTATCCGCTGCAATTTAAGCAAAGCGTCCCGCGAGATTGTGGAAGAGAAGCTGAGGGAGCAGAATATTACCGTCAAAAAGGTGCCCTATCTGGATTATGCGCTGGAGATATCGAATTATAATTATCTGCAGGCAATCCAGGCGTTTAAGGACGGGCTGTTTCAGGTTCAGGACGTAAGCTCTATGCTGGCTGCCGAGGTGGCTGCACCCAAATGGGGGGATTATTGCATCGACGTCTGCGCGGCGCCTGGCGGAAAAAGCCTGCATTTGTCCGATAAGCTCAATGGGAGCGGTTATGTGGAGGCAAGGGACCTGACGGAGTATAAAGTAGAACTGATGCAGGAGAACCTGGAGCGGACTAAGAGGATTAACATGGAAGCGGTGCTGCAGGACGCTACTGTGTTTGATGAGAATTCGGTGGAGAGAGCAGATATTTTGCTTGCCGATGTGCCATGCTCCGGGCTGGGAGTGATCGGCAGAAAGGCGGATATCCGCTATAAGATGACAGAGGCGAGGCAGCAGGAGCTGGTGAAGCTGCAGCGTAAGATACTGGATACGGTCTGGTCCTATGTAAAAGTGAGGGGCACGCTGATATACAGTACCTGTACGATTGACGCAGATGAGAACCAGGGGAATGTGAAATGGTTTCTCGAGAATTATCCGTTCCGGCTGGAAAGCATAGATCCTTATCTTTGCAAAGAACTGCAAAGCCAAACGACTAAGGCAGGGTATCTCCAGCTTTTGCCGGGAATACATGGGACAGACGGATTCTTTCTCGCCAGATTTAAGAGGATAAAGTAGATGGAGAAGACAGATTTAAAATCTCTGGATTATCAGCAGCTTCAGCGGGAAATGGAAGGGCTTGGGCAAAAAGCGTTTCGTGCCAGGCAGATCTATCAATGGTTTCATGAAAAGCTTGCCGCCAATTTGGAGGAAATGACGAACATACCAGGCAGCCTGAAAAAACAGTTATCAGAACGGTATGTGTGCACGGATCTGGAAATTATCGATGTCCTGACCTCCGAAATAGACGGGACACAGAAATACCTGTTTCGCCTGGCGGACGGCAATGTGATCGAGAGCGTGCGGATGATATATAAGCATGGGAACTCTGTCTGTATCTCCTCCCAGGTAGGATGCCGGATGGGATGCCGCTTCTGCGCATCGACGCTTGGCGGGCTTACAAGGAATCTGCTGCCGGGGGAGATGCTGGACCAGGTATATAAGATTCAGAAATACAGCAAAGAGCGGGTGTCAAACCTGGTAGTGATGGGGACGGGCGAGCCGTTGGACAATTTTGATAACCTGCTGGTGTTTATCCGTATGCTCAGCGATGACCACGGATTACATATCAGCCAGCGTAATCTTACCGTTTCGACCTGTGGGATTGTGCCTAAGATTTATGCGCTTGCCGAAGAAGAGCTGCAGATTACGCTGGCGCTTTCCCTTCATGCATCCAGCCAGGAAAAGCGGATGCAGTTGATGCCGGTTGCTTATCAATATAAGATTGATGAAGTGCTAGAGGCGTGTCGCTATTATTTTGAAAAGACAGGCAGAAGGCTGACCTTTGAGTACAGCCTTGTGGGAGGAGTCAATGACTCGGAGGAGGACGTACAGCGCCTTGCGCAGTTAGTTCGGGGAATGAACTGCCACATCAATTTGATTCCGGTCAATCCAATCAAGGAGAGATCGTTTGTACAGCCATCCAAAGCGGCGGCGGATAATTTCAAATCAAAACTTGAAAAATGCGGAATTAATGTTACAATTAGAAGAGAAATGGGCCGTGATATCGGCAGCGCATGCGGACAATTAAGGAAAAGCTATATAGACAGGACAAAAGGAGTGGGAGAATAATAAATGAAATTTTATAGTGCAACCGATGTTGGGCGGGTCCGCAGCATTAATCAGGACTATATTTTTGCATCAGGGCGTCCGGTTGGAAAGCTCCCAAACCTTTTTGTGGTAGCGGACGGCATGGGCGGACACAACGCCGGGGATCGCGCCTCCAGCTATGCGGTGGAAGTATTGCTGGACAGCATACGCAAATCCAGAGAGCGCAACCCTGTAAAAAATATGCGACAGGCAATTGAAAGAGCGAATAGAAAAGTACTCAGGGAGTCGAATTCAGATGAGAGGTATCGCGGAATGGGGACTACTATTGTGGCGGCGACGGTGATAAGAGGTACGTTGTACGTGGCGAATGTAGGAGACAGCAGGTTATACATAGTGCAGGACCACATCCGGCAGATTACAAGGGATCATTCTCTGGTAGAGGAGATGATACGTCTGGGGAATCTGAGCAGGGAAGAAGGAAGGCGGCACCCGGATAAAAATATCATTACCCGTGCAGTGGGCGTAGATCAGACGGTGGAGATTGACTTTTTTGAAGTGAAGCTCGGCAAGCGGGACAGGATTTTGATGTGTTCGGACGGACTCAGCAACATGATAGAGGATGAAGAGATCGAACAGATCATAAAAAAAGAAAAAAGCTTGCCAAAAGCGGGAGAGAAACTGATAGCGACAGCAAATCAGAACGGCGGATGCGACAACATCTCGGTTCTGCTTGTAGCAATAGAAACTGATGAGGTGAAATAATGTTAAAGGAAGGAATGTTTATACAAGGGCGATACGAGATCGTCGGGAAAATCGGTACCGGCGGTATGGCAGATGTGTATAAGGCAAAAGACCATAAGCTGAATCGTTTTGTAGCTGTGAAGGTGTTAAAGCCGGAATTCCGTGAAGATAAAGCATTTATTACCAAATTCAGAGCGGAAGCGCAGGCGGCGGCAGGGCTTGCCCACCTCAATATTGTCAACATTTACGATGTCGGGGAAGATCATGGCGTGAATTTTATCGTCATGGAGCTGGTGGAAGGCATCACATTAAAAGAGTATATTGCAAAGAAAGGGCGCCTTGCCGTGCGGGAGGCGACCAGTATTGCGATTCAGGTGTCCCAGGGGCTTGAAGCAGCACATAACAGCGGGATTATCCACAGGGATGTAAAACCGCAGAATATTATTATTTCTACAGATGGAAAAGTAAAGGTGACGGATTTTGGCATTGCCAGGGCGGCAACCAATAATACGATCAATTCGACGGTGATGGGCTCGGTTCACTACAGTTCGCCGGAGCAGGCAAGGGGCGGTTACAGCGACGCGAAAAGCGATATTTATTCCCTGGGAATCAGCTTATACGAAATGCTGACAGGAAGGGTGCCCTTTGATGGTGACACGACAGTGGCGATTGCGATTAAGCATCTGCAGGAGGAAATGAAGTCTCCGACTGCCTATGTGCCGGATCTGCCGCGAAGTACGGTGCAGATCATCAACAAATGTACGCAGAAAAGTCCGGACCGGCGTTATGGCAATATGGCGGAGCTGATCCGGGATTTGAAGGAATCGCTGATTAACCCGGATGGAGATTTTGTGCGGATCGTAAATCCGGCTGCAGACGGGCGTACCGTTGTAATCTCAAAAGAAGAACTCGGGGCGATCAAAGACAGCTACCATAAAACGCAGGAACCATATCCAACCGGCAGCCCGGGCGGCTCCGGCGCTGCGCCTTATAACAGCCCAGGAGCGGGGAACATGGGATATTCGCGGAATAATATGGGAGCGCCGGGATATCAGAAGGGAAATGACGCCTATGAACCTTATGCTTACGGCATGGACTCCAGGGCATATGGCAACCGTGGCTACGATTATGAGGAGGACACTCAGGGATTTCAGGAGGATGAAGAGGATAAAGGGCTCTTGAATCCAAGGCTGGAAAAGATTATGATGGTTGGCAGTATCATTATTGCTGTGATTATTGCCTGCATCTTCTTAGGGCTGATTGCCAATGCGCTTGGTATTTTCAAGTTCAGCCTGCCGAGCATTCTGAAAAATAAGACCACGACGGAGACGACAGAGAGTACGGAAAGCACAACAGAAAGCACAACAGAAAGCACAACAGAAAGCACAGATACATCAGAGACGACAGCAAACACGCAGGCAACGCAGAGTACGGAAGGCGAGGTACAGGTTGCAGAGACTGAAGAGCAGACTGAGGAGTCCGATGAGACGCTAAGCGTCGGCAATGGGGAGATCCCCAGCGTAGTCGGGCAGTATTATGACGATGCTCTCAATACCATTATGTCGGCGGGCTTCTATGTGGAAAAACAGGAAGATCCAAGCGATGAATACCCGGAAGGCATGGTTATGAACCAGAGTATGACCGGCAACGCCAAACTGGGCTCTACCGTGATTCTGGTGGTGAGCAGCGGACCGGATACCAGCGCTTCGCTGGGGGTATGGTCCTGTAATGCGCAATTGGATATGCCAAGCGGATATAACGGCGAGATTGCAAGGCTGGAGCTGAACCAGAACGGCAGCATTACTGTCATAACGGAGGGGACTTCTTTAAGCTTCCCCTATGATGTGAGCACAGTGGCGGGCGAGCCGGGCGTGACCAGCGGAGAGTTTGACCTGTACCTTTATAATGAAGTGACAGGCACTTATGACCTGTATGCCTCTTATCCGGTGACATTCAGCCAGGTTCAATAGTATGCTGGGAAAGATTATAAAAGGAATTGCCGGATTCTATTATGTGCAGTCTGCCCAATCCGGTATTTATGAATGCAAGGCAAAGGGAATCTTCCGCAAAGAAAAGATCAAGCCGCTGGTTGGCGACAATGTGAAATTCAGTGTGATCGACGAGGAGGAAAAAAGCGGGAATATCGACGAAATTCTTGCGCGCAGCAGCCAACTGATCCGACCGGCGGTTGCCAATATCGATCAGATGCTGGTGATTTTTGCAGCGGCAAAGCCGATGCCGAACCTGAACCTCCTTGACCGTTTCCTGATCTCTATGCGGATGCAGGATGTGGAAAACGTGAGCATCTGTTTTAATAAAGGAGATCTGGTGACGGAGGGAGAAAAAGAAGAGCTTAGGCGCATATATGAAAACAGCGGCTGCAGGGTATTGTTTTGCAGCGCCCTTGAAAAAGAAGGGATCGATGAGATACGAGCGCTGTTAGAGGGCAGGACAACGGCGGTGGCAGGGCCGTCCGGCGTGGGAAAGTCCTCCCTGGTCAATCTGCTGGCGCCTTCTGCCTGGATGGAGACCGGGGAAATCAGCAGAAAGATTGACAGGGGCAGGCATACTACACGGCATTCAGAAATTTTCCGGGTGGAGGGCGATACGTATATCTGCGATACGCCGGGCTTTAGCTCGCTTGACGTGTGGGACATGGAAAAAGAGGAATTAAAGGACTGTTACCCGGAGTTTTTGCCCTATTGGCAGAGATGCAGATTCCAGGGGTGTACGCATACCCATGAGCCGCAGTGCAGGGTAAAGGAAGCGGTGGCGGACGGCAGGATCAGCGCCGGGCGCTACGGCAACTATCTGGAAATGTATGAAGAATTGAAAGCAAAGAGGAGGTATTAGGTGTGAATATTTTGGCGCCATCTATTCTGGCAGCGGATTTTGCAAGGCTGGGTGAGCAGATCCGGGAGGCGGACGCGGCAGGCGCGCAGTACATCCATATCGATGTCATGGACGGGATGTTTGTGCCGAGTATTTCCTTCGGGATGCCGCTGATCTCTTCGGTACGCGGCATAACAGATAAGGTATTCGATGTGCACCTGATGATCGAAGAGCCGGGGCGCTACATTCAGGAATTTGCGGATTGCGGAGTGAATTCCATTACCGTGCATGTGGAGGCATGCAGGCATTTAAACCGGGTGGTGCGCCAGATTAAGGAACTCGGGCTTCGTGCAGGGGTGGCGCTGAATCCGGCAACCTCCCTGGATGCGCTGGATTATATCCTGGAGGACGTGGATATGGTACTGATTATGACCGTCAATCCGGGCTTCGGCGGACAGGCATTTATTGAAAACAGCCTGGATAAGATCAGAAAACTGCGGGAGCGGATCGCGCAAAAAGGGCTTTCGGTGGACATCGAAGTGGATGGAGGAATCAACCGGGAGACTTTGCCTGCGGTGTTAAAGGCAGGAGCCAATATTATTGTGGCGGGTTCTGCGGTTTTTAAGGGAAATATCACAGAGAATGTAAAGACATTACAAAGCATGATGGAAGAAGTATAGGATATGAAGACTGTAATTGTGAATGGGGGCAATATCGATTATGATTTTGCCCTTGCTTTTTTGGGAAAAAATCCATATGAATATCTGATCGCGGCAGATAAAGGAATGGAGTTTGTAAAATATGCCGGGATCGTACCGGATATGATTGTGGGAGATTTTGATTCGGCAGGGGAAGAGATGCTGGAGTTTTTTCAGAAACAGGGGATTTTGGTGCGAAGATTCCGCCCGCGGAAAGATTCCACCGACATGGAAATCGCCATGCTGACAGCGCTGGAGCAGGGCAGTACGGAGATTACGGTACTCGGGGCAACAGGGACACGGCTCGACCATGTGCTGGGAAGCATCCGCAATTTATCGCTGGCGCTGGCAAAGGGGGTGCCGTGCTGTCTGGTGGACGCCCATAACCGCATACGGATGCTGGATGCGCCGATCCGCCTGGAGAAGGCGGGGCAGTTTGGAAAGTACGTATCTTTGCTGGCGCATGGCGGCGCGGTAAAGGGACTGACACTGAAGGGCTTCTTGTATCCGCTTACCGGCTATACGCTGGAGGCGGATGCGGCGATCGGGATCAGCAATGAGATCATTGCCGATGTGGCGGAAATATCCTTTGAAAGCGGAAGGCTGATTCTCATTGAGTCGGTGGATTAGGCGGCAGCGGGTTTGTCGAGTGGTGTCGACTTTAGACGGTCGAATATACTTGCATTGTTGTCGTTTCCTGTGATAAACTGTGTGAAGATAAGAGATAAATGTAGATTTTAGGAGGAAAAGATAGATGAAACTCGGAATCGTGGGACTTCCCAATGTGGGAAAGAGTACTTTGTTTAATTCACTGACGAAGGCGGGAGCGGAATCGGCGAATTATCCGTTTTGTACGATCGATCCGAATGTCGGGGTGGTTATGGTGCCGGATGAGCGCCTTGAACTGCTTGCGGATATGTTCCATTCCGTGAAGGTGACTCCGGCAGTGATTGAATTTGTAGATATCGCGGGGCTTGTAAAAGGAGCGTCCAAAGGAGAGGGGCTGGGCAACCAGTTTCTGGCAAATATCCGGGAGGTGGACGCGATCGTTCATGTGGTCCGCTGCTTTGATGACACGAATGTCATCCATGTGGACGGCAGCGTGGACCCGGTGCGTGATATCGAGACGATCAATCTTGAATTGATTTTTTCAGATCTGGAGATACTGGAAAGAAGGATCGCGAAGACGACAAGAGGCGCGCGAAACGATAAAGCGCTGGCAAAAGAGCTGGATCTTTTGAACAGGCTGAAAGATTACCTGGAGGAGGGCAACCAGGCAATTACCTTTACGACTGATGATGAAGACGAACAGCAGTGGCTGGCAGGCTATAACCTGCTGACGGCAAAGCCGGTGATCTTTGCGGCAAATGTGGCGGAGGATGACCTGGCGGACGACGGCGCTTCCAACCGGTATGTACAGGCGGTGCGTGCGTTTGCCGAAGCGCAGAAAAGCGAGGCGTTTGTGATCTGCGCGCAGATCGAGCAGGAGATTGCCGAGCTGGAAGAGGATGAGAAGAAGATGTTCCTGGAGGATCTGGGACTTACGGAATCCGGGCTTGAGAAGCTCATCAAAGCGAGCTACCGTCTCTTGGGGCTGATTAGCTACCTGACAGCGGGCGAGCCGGAAACCAGGGCGTGGACAATCAAAGTGGGGACAAAGGCGCCGCAGGCGGCGGGCAAGATCCATTCTGATTTTGAGCGCGGCTTTATCCGGGCGGAAGTAGTCAATTACCGAGACCTTTTAGGCTGCGGCAGCTTATCGGCGGCAAAGGAAAAGGGACTGGTGGGACTGGAAGGAAAAGATTATGTTGTGAAAGACGGAGACGTTATTTTATTCCGGTTTAATGTATAAGGTAAAGTGGTCGGTATATGAACGAGACATCTATTTTATTTCCAAATCTGGGAATACAGCTTTCCAGTGTAGGAAAAACCATCCATATCTTTGGATTTGAGATCGCTTATTACGGGATCGTGATCGCGCTGGGGATGCTTTTTGGCATTACGCTCATTTTGCATCTGGCAAAAAAGACGGGGCAGGATGAGGATAACTACCTTAATCTGTGCATCCTCACCATTGTCTGTGCGGTGATAGGGGCAAGGATTTATTATGTGGGCTTTTCGTGGGCGGATTATAAGGATAACCCTGTGGAGATCCTGAATCTGCGCGGCGGCGGGCTTGCCATTTACGGCGGCGTGCTGGCGGGAGTCCTCACTGTGTGGGTGTTTTCACGGGTGAAAAAACAAAAATTCGGGCTTCTGGCAGATACGATTGTCCCCGGGTTGGTGCTGGGGCAGATCATCGGCAGATGGGGGAATTTTTTCAACCGTGAGGCGTTCGGCGGATATACGGACGGGCTTTTGGCAATGGCGCTTCCCAGAGAAGCCGTGCGCCAGGGAGAGGTCACGGAGCAGATGCTGGAGAATATCTGTGTAGTCGACGGGACAGAGTTTATACAGGTACATCCTACTTTTTTGTATGAGTCACTTTGGAATCTGGCGGTATTGCTGATTCTGTTATGTTTTATAAAGAAAAAGGAATTTGACGGCGAGGTATTTTTTATGTACCTGATCGGCTATGGGCTGGGAAGAGTGTGGATAGAGGCACTGCGGACGGACCAACTGCTGATTCCGGGAGTGGGGCTTCCGGTGTCACAGGTACTGTCGGCGGTCCTGGCGGCAGGAGCATTGGCAATGATAATTGTTTTACGGGGAAGCAGGAGGAAGCAGAGAAAGGACGGTTCAAAGGATGAACAAAGTGGAAAACTTAAAGATGGAAATTGAAAAAGAACGCAGGAAATTGGACGAAATGCTGGAAACCAGGACGATGGAAGACGTACTGGGACAGAGCAGAAAGGTAGATATTTTGATTGAGAAGTATATTGATCTCACGAACGCATAAGAGATACAAGATAAAGTGTTGAATGGCGGCAGAGACACAATATGTGGAAAAGTGTATGAAAACGCTCCGAACAGGGGCGTTTTTTTATGCAATTGTACCTGACAAATTGAAAAAAACTCTTGTATTTTTCCAGAGGATGGGATATTATAGTCATGTAAGTGGAGAAAAGTGGTGAATGGTGGTGTGAAATGGAGCGAAAGTGGTTCGTTTCTCCATTTGCCGGAAGTGTCGCAAAGCGACATGTCACGAAAGCAGGTGTGTCATATGTTCATGGGAGAATACAATCATGCGATCGACACCAAAGGCAGACTGATTATTCCTTCCAAATTCAGAGAGGAGTTAGGCGAAGAATTTGTGGTAACAAAGGGATTGGATGGCTGTCTGTTTGTGTTCCCCAACGAAGCGTGGCAGGAGTTTGAAGAAAAGCTTCGTGGATTACCGCTTACGAATAAGAGCGCAAGGCAATTCTCACGGTTCTTTGTTGCGGGTGCTACACCGTGCGAACTGGACAAGCAGGGGAGAATTCTCTTACCGGCGACATTAAGAGAATTTGCGGGTCTGGAGAAGGATGTTGTGCTAACAGGAATGTTGAACCGGATTGAGATTTGGAGCAAAGAGAAATGGAGCGAAAACAGCTCGTATGACGATATGGACGATATCGCAGAACAGATGACAGATTTAGGGCTAAGTATATAGCCAGGGGAGGACTATATGGAATTTAGCCACAAATCGGTGCTTCTTGGGGAAACCATTGATATGCTCCAGATCAAACCGGACGGCATCTACGTGGACGGCACATTAGGCGGAGGAGGGCACTCTTTCGAAATCTGCAGAAGATTATCGGATAAGGGACGGCTGATCGGGATTGACCAGGATGCGGCAGCGATTGAGGCTGCTACAGAGCGCTTAGGGGAGTTTGGAGATAAAGTAACCATCATCCGCAGCAATTACTGCGAGATGACACAACAACTAAACAACATAGGAGTGACATCAGTAGATGGAATTGTTTTGGACCTTGGTGTTTCCTCCTACCAATTGGACACGGCAGACCGCGGCTTTACCTACCGGGAAGACGCGCCGCTGGATATGAGAATGGATCAGCGGCAGGTGCGTACGGCAAGAGAAATTGTGAACGAGTACAGCGAAATGGAACTATACAGGATCATTCGCGATTACGGGGAGGACAAGTTTGCAAAGAATATCGCCAAGCATATTGTGAAGGCAAGGCAGGAAAAAGCATTAGAAACAACTGGGGAGTTAATTAATGTTATAAAAGCGGCAATACCAATGAAAGTCCGAGCGGTTGGAGGACACCCGGCTAAAAGGACGTTCCAGGCTATACGGATTGAGTTAAATAATGAACTGGGAGTTTTGTCAGAGTCACTGGACAGTATGATAGAACTTTTAAATAATGAGGGAAGACTCTGCATCATTACCTTCCATTCTCTGGAGGACAGGATTGTGAAAAATGGTTTTCGGAAGAATGAAAATCCATGTACCTGTCCGAAAGATTTTCCGGTATGTGTATGCGGGAAGGCATCCAAAGGGAAAGTAATTACGAGAAAGCCGATTTTGCCGGGGGAAAGGGAGCTTGCAGAAAACAAGCGTTCCAAAAGTGCAAAATTGAGGGTTTTTGAACGAAGGGAAGCATAAATCATTAAGGAGGGGAAGTGTCATGGCTGCGTTACGTGAGACAGACAACTACAGAAGAACAGCGGCGAACAGCGGACGCAGGCTAACAAACACCTACATTGACGGCAATGTGGTGCGCAGGGTGCAGGCTGTGCCAAAACAGGACAGGCGTCAGCAGCAGAGAAAGACAACCAGCATCAATGCCAGAAGAAACAGAGAGAAAGCGCTTCGCGTGAATCTGCCCTACGTTGTATTTTTGACAGCGGCATGTATTGCGACGGTATTTGTATGTATTAATTTCCTGCAGCTTCAGGCGCAGGGAATCACCTACCGCAATGAAATCGCAACGCTGGAGAGTAAGCTTAGCAATATGAAGCTCGCCAATGACAATGCCTATGAGGAGGCGATTTCTTCCGTAAGCATGGAAGAGATAAAATCGGTCGCCATTAATGAATTGGGGATGGAGTATGCCGACGAGGGACAGGTGATTACATATAAAAGCCAGGAGGGCGATTATATTCGCCAGTACATGGAGATTCCCACGCAGTAGCGGGAGAGCAGCATAAGCAGGTGATAAGATTGGCAGTAAGAAGAAAAAAAGAACAGAAGTTTACAAAAGAAATGCAAATAAAGCTTATGGCGATATTTGCATTAATTTTATTGCTGCTGGTAGGGCTGAATATTTATATTGCGCATATCAATATAAAAAATGGCGATAAGTATGCAAAGCAGGTGTTATCGCAGCAGACCTATGACAGCAGGACGATTCCCTACCGCAGAGGGGAGATCCAGGACCGCAACGGCAATGTTCTGGCAAAAAGTGAGAAAGTCTACAACGTGATTCTGGACTGCCTCGCCATCAACAGTATGGAAGAATATGTGGAACCGACGATACAGGCGGTGTCCCAGGTGCTGGGCGTCGATGAAGCCGAGGTGCGGGACCGCATCTCCAACGAGGAGACAAAAGAGAGCCAGTATCAGGTGATTTTAAAGGGGATTTCGATAGAAAAAAAGCAGGAATTTGAAGACTATATTGATACTTCAGAGAGCCGCGAGCTGACAGACGCTCAGAGGGAAGAACTGTCGAATGTGCAGGGAGTCTGGTTTGAGGAAAGCTATGTGCGAACCTATCCGATGGACACGCTGGCGTGCACCGTGCTGGGCTTTGCCAATAGCCTGAATGACGGGATCGCAGGGCTGGAAGCCTATTACACCGACGTGTTAAACGGGGTTAACGGCAGGGAATACGGTTATCTGGACCAGAACCTCGAGCTGCAGGAAAATATCATTGAACCGAAAAACGGCAACAGCCTGGTAACGACGATCGATTTGAATATCCAGCAGGTGATTGAGAAGCATATTGCACTTCTGGAAGAAGAGAATAAGTATGGACCACAGGAGGAGACGCCGGGGCGCGCCAGTAAAAATACAGCGGTGATCGTGGCGAACCCGAATACGGGCGAAATCCTGGGCATGGCGACGGACAGGGTGTATGACCTGAATAATCCGCAGGATCTTTCCGGCATATACACCGAGGCGGAATTAAAGAAAATGACGGATGAAGACAAGACGGAGGCGTTAAATGACCTGTGGTATAATTACTGTGTGTCCGAGGCGTTTGAGCTGGGTTCTACCTATAAGCCCAATGTTGTGGCAGCGGCGCTCGACAGCGGCAGTATTGATACGAATTTCACGGTGCAGTGCATCGGCTATCTTCAGCCGGTGACGGAGGAAGAGCCGATTAACTGTACGTCAGTGCATGGGGATGAGACGCTGGGGGATGTGGTCAAGAACTCCTGTAACCCGGGCATGATGACGATCGGTATGGCGATGGGGTATGAGACCTTCTGTAAGTATCAGGATATTTTTGGCTTCGGAAAGCGTACGGGAATTGACCTGCCCAATGAGAATTCGGGCTCTCTGCATTCCATTAACAATATGGGAATCATGGAGCTTTGCACGGACTCTTTTGGACAGGGCTTTACAGCGACGATGATCCAGGAGCTGGCTGCCTTCTGTGCCGTTGTAAACGGAGGCTATTACTATAAACCGCATGTGGTAAAGCAGGTTTTGGATTCTACGGGCGGCGTAGTGAAAAATATAGAGCCGCTTCTTTTGTCCCAGCCGATTTCTACCAAGACTTCCTATATTTTAAGGGAATATCTGGAGTCCGTTATTGCGGAAGGTACCGGTACGGATGCGCAGATCGCCGGATACCGCATCGGCGGCAAGACGGGAACGGCAGAGAAAATACCGCGCGGCAGCAATAAATATATTATCTCCTTTATCGCGGCAGTGCCGATCGATGATCCGCAGGTGGTCATTTATACAGTAATCGACGAGCCGAATATTGAAGATCAGGAAGCGGGTATCTATACCAAACAGCTTGCAAAAGATATCCTTTCAGAAATCCTTCCTTATATGGGAATTTACCCGACAGAAGAGATTACGGAAGAAGAGCGCTCCTCTCTGGGAATTCAGGTAGAGAAAGAGGAAGCGGAAAAAGAGACGATTGTCCAGTATGTATACGACGAGTGGGGCAACCTGCAGTATGATACGGAAACCTGGGAGCCTCTGACCGAAATTGTTGAGGTTGAGGTTGAAGAGGAGGAAGAAGAAGAACCCGCAAACTTATACGGAAATGTGACGCCGCCTGAGCAGCAGGATGACGGAAGCGCCGATGCGAACTGGTCGGACGGCGTGACAAATGAGGATCTGCAGATCGGTGATGTGGGTTATACGGGTTACTAATATAGCGTGTGGCAGTGTGCGGCACTAACATATCTTCGCGGAAGAATTCATAAACTAAAGTGAATAATTTCGCGGAGATTTTATGTTAAGGACAAAGACATTCCATAAAAAGAAGGTGCTGACGGTATTTCTGGCTTGTGCGGCGGTATTGATCCTGCTGATTGTGCGGCTGACCCATTTAATGCTGTTTGAATCGGAATATTATGCGAAAAAAGCCCGGGATCTGCATGAAAGGGAGCGCGATATCAAGGCGGCCAGGGGTGAGATTCTGGATGCCAACGGGAACGTGCTGGCGACTAATGTGACGGTATGTACCATTTCTGTCATACACAGCCAGATTGAGGAGCCGGAGCAGGTGATTGAAATGCTGGTAAAGGAACTGGGGATGTCCGAGGAGACGGTTCGCAAGCGGGTAGAAAAGCGCAGTTCTATAGAGCGGATTAAGACGAATGTACCGAAGAAAACCGGCGATAAGATCCGTGAATATAATCTGGCAGGCGTAAAGGTCGATGAGGACAACAAGCGCTATTACCCGTATGGGACGCTGGCGTCTAAGGTTCTGGGCTTTACCGGCAGTGATAATCAGGGGATCATCGGCTTGGAGGTAAAGTATGAAGAGACGCTGAAGGGAACCGACGGGAAAATCCTCACGTTCACCGACGCCCGCGGAATCGAATTGCCGGATGCCGGAGAGAGCCGCCTGGAACCGGTGGCGGGCAACAGCCTGCAGATCAGCATGGATGCCAATATCCAGCAGTTTGCTGAACAGGCAGCGCAAAAAGTTATGGAGAAAAAGAGTGCGGACAGGGTATCGATCATTATTATGCGGCCGCAAAACGGGGAGATTCTGGCGATGGTTGATATACCGGAATTCGACCTGAATAATCCGTATGAACTGAACGTGGATACATCGGCAATGAGCGAGGAAGAGCAGCAGGACGCCCTGAATGCGATGTGGAGGAACGGGTGTATCAACGACACGTATGAACCGGGTTCTATTTTTAAGATTATCACGGCGTCGGCAGGACTCGAGGAAGGCGTTGTCTCGACCAGCGACCAATTTTCCTGCCCGGGCTATAAGATTGTAGAGGACCGCAGGATCCGCTGCCACAAAACCACAGGGCATGGTGCGGAGACTTTTGTAGAAGCGACACAGAATTCCTGCAACCCGGTGTTTATCGAGGTGGGGCTGCGCCTGGGAGTGGAACGCTTTTATCATTATTTTGAACAGTTTGGCTTGCCGGGGAAAACCGGGGTTGACCTGCCGGGCGAGGCGGCTACGATCATGCATAAGATGGAGAATATGGGGCAGGTGGAGCTGGCGACAGTCTCTTTTGGGCAGTCATTCCAGATTACGCCGATCCAGCTTGCCTCTACAGTAAGCTCGTTGATTAACGGCGGCAGAAGAGTGACGCCTCATTTTGCCACGGCAGTCTATGACAGCGAAGGAGCGCTGATCGAACAGTTGGAGTATCCTTTGGGGGAACAGATCATTTCCAGCGAAACTTCGGCAACGCTCGATTATATCCTGGAGCAGGTAGTGGACGGCGGCGGAGGAAAGAACGCGTATCTGGAAGGATACCGGATTGGCGGGAAGACGGCGACCTCTGAGACTTTGCCCAGAAGCGCCAATAAGTACATTTCTTCTTTTGTCGGTTTTGCGCCGGCGGACGACCCGCAGGTGTTGGGGCTTTGCGTGATCCACAATCCGCAGGGCGTATATTATGGCGGCACTATAGCGGCGCCGGTCATTAAGGAAATATTTTCCAATATCCTGCCGTATCTGGGCTTGAAGGCGGAAACAGATACAGATGAGACAGAACAGTAACTTTTTGTTGCCTAATAGAGAAAAAAGACTTATAATCCAATATATATGGTCTTTTTTGAGAGGAGAACACAATGATAAGTATAGAGATTGTTTTTTCACTGTTAGTTGCGTTTGCTATCAGTGTATTATTAAGCCCGTTTGTGATTCCGTTTCTCAGGAAACTGAAGGTGGGACAGACAGAGAGGACGGAGGGTGTGCAGGCGCATTTAAAGAAGAACGGCACTCCGACGATGGGCGGACTGATTATTCTTATCAGTGTGCTGGTCACATCGCTTCTGTTTATCGGCAGGTATCCGAGAATCATTCCCATACTGTTCCTTACACTGGGGTTTGGGATCATCGGATTTCTGGATGATTACCTGAAGGTGGTGCTGCGCAGGTCCGACGGCTTGCTGCCCAAACAGAAGTTTCTGCTTCAATTTGTCGTAACGACGATCTTCCTAATTTACATACTGGTGGTGGATCCGGAAAGTCTCGTTATGATGCTTCCGTTTACCGGTGGGATGTATTTTGACTGTAAATGGATTACCATACCGCTTGTATATGTTGTAGTACTTGGAACTGTGAACGGCGTGAATTTCACCGATGGGCTGGATGGGCTGGCAACCGGTGTCACAACGATGGTAGCAGTATTTTATACGATTATATCGGTAGCGGGCGGCGCAGGCATAGAGCCGATTACCGCAGCAGTGACCGGCGCGCTGCTTGGATTTTTGATGTTCAATGCGCACCCGGCGAAGGTGTTTATGGGGGATACCGGTTCCCTGGCGCTGGGCGGTTTTGTGGCAGGCACGGCTTATGTGCTGCAGATTCCCATCCTGATACCGATTTTTGGTTTCATCTATCTCATAGAGGTGATCTCTGTGATAATTCAGGTGACTTATTTTAAAAAGACAGGCGGCAAGCGCTTCTTTAAGATGGCGCCGATTCATCATCATTTTGAATTGTCAGGGTGGTCTGAGACGCAGATTGTAACGTTATTTACGGTGGTAACGGCGCTGCTCTGTATGATTTGCCTGTATGGCTTATAGGAGGAAATATGGAGCTGCGGGATAAAAAAGTATTGGTTTTCGGCACGGGGATCAGCGGGATCGCGGCGGCAGAGCTTTTGGAGGACAATGGCGCCATCCCAGTGCTGTTTGACGGTAATAAGGAATTGACAGAAGAGGGAATACGTGAAAAATTAAAAAGTACAAGCCGCGCGCAGGTCGTTATTGGAGAATTGCCGGATGCGATGCTGCAGGAGCTTGGCCTGGCGGTTTTAAGCCCGGGAGTGCCTACGGACCTTCCGCTGGTGGAGAAGATGAGGCAGGCAGGGATTTTGATATGGGGTGAGATTGAGCTGGCATACGAGTATGGAAAAGGCGACGTGCTGGCAATTACGGGGACGAATGGCAAGACGACGACCACCAGCCTTTTAGGGGCGATCATGCAGCATGCGAAGGATTCGGCGTTTATTGTCGGCAATATCGGGATACCTTACACCCGCATGGTTCCGCAGACGCTGGAATCTTCGGTGACGGTGGCGGAGATCAGCAGTTTTCAGTTGGAGACAATCGACAAGTTCCGCCCGCGGGTGAGCGCAATTTTAAATATTACGCCCGACCATCTGAACCGCCATCACACGATGGAAGAATATATCCGGGTAAAAGAACAGATTACAAAAAATCAGACGAAAGAGGATACCTGCGTCCTGAATTATGAGGATGAGGTTTTAAGAAAATTTGGTGAAAATCTGGAATGCAATGTAATATTTTTCAGCAGCCTGCGTACATTAGATAAAGGTATCTATTTAAACGGCAGAATGATTGAATATAAGGATGAAGCCGGGATAACGGAGATCTTTGATACGAAGGAGCTGAACCTTCCGGGCAGGCACAACCATGAGAATGTGATGGCGGCAGTTGCGATGGCGCTTTCCTATGGGGTTGCGCTTGAGGACATCCGCTATGTGCTGAAGCGGTTTAAGGCTGTGGAGCACAGGATCGAATATGTGGCAGAGATTGATGGCGTTGTGTATTACAATGACTCCAAAGGGACGAACCCGGACGCGGCAATCAAGGGAATTCAGGCGATGGACAGACCGACGCTTCTGATTGGCGGGGGCTATGATAAGGATTCCTCTTATGAGGAATGGATCAGCGCCTTTGACGGAAAGGTGCGTTATCTGGTCCTTTTAGGACAGACAAAGGAAAAAATCGCGGCGGCGGCAAAAAAATGCGGCTTTACAGATCTTATGATGACAGACAGTCTGGAGGAAGCGGTGAAGTTCTGTGCAGAAAATGCCAGACCGGGAGACGCTGTGCTTTTGTCCCCTGCCTGTGCAAGCTGGGGGATGTTTCCCAATTATGAGGTGAGGGGAAACATGTTTAAGGAACTCGTGCACAGCCTGGAAGAGAAATAATCAAAATCTGCTGGGAGTGATGTCTTGAAGGAAAAGCGAAAGAAACAGGACGATACCTTACAGATAATTGTGCTTGCCTTAGTTGCTTTTGGATTGCTCACACTCTACAGTACAAGCGCCTATAACGGGCAGGTGAGATTTTCTGATTCGGGATATTATTTTAAAAAGCAGTTGTTTGCAACAGTGCTCGGGCTGGCGGCGATGATTTTTATCTCGCGGCTGGATTACCATATTTTTGCGCGGTATGCAGGGTGGGGATATGCCCTTTCCCTGGCATTATCGGGGGCGGTTCTTATCGTGGGGGATTCCTACAATGGTTCCAAACGGTGGCTTTCTCTGGGACCGCTGTCTTTTCAGCCGTCGGAATTCGCAAAGCCGGCGGTTATCTTGTTTTTGGCGTATATCATCGGATGCAGGCAGAAAAAGCAGCGCGGCATATTATCGCTGATGATAACGGTAGGGCTGACGCTGCCGATTGTAGGGCTGGTGGGGACGAATAATCTGAGCACTGCGATCATCATTCTGGGGATTGCCGTTATTTTAGCCTTTATCTCCAATCCAAACTACCTGCAGTTTATCTGGATCGGACTGTCCGGGGTGGGATTTATCACCTTGTTTCTCAGCATGGAGCAATACCGTCTGGAGCGCCTGGCAATCTGGCGTGATCCTGAAAGCTACGAGAAGGGGTTTCAGACCATCCAGGGATTGTATGCGATCGGCTCGGGCGGGCTATTTGGCAGAGGGCTTGGCGAGAGTATCCAGAAGCTGGGATTTGTGCCGGAGGCGCAGAATGATATGATTTTTTCTGTGATCTGCGAGGAGCTTGGATTGGCTGGCGCAGCAGTTCTGCTGCTGATTTTTCTTTTGCTGCTGTGGCGTTTTATGGTGATCTCTACGCATGCGCCGGATTTGTTTGGCACCCTGATTTGCGCCGGTATTATGGGGCACATCGCCATTCAGGTGATCCTCAATGTAGCGGTAGTTACAAACACCATCCCCAATACAGGAATCACGCTCCCGTTTATCAGTTATGGCGGGACTTCCGTGTTGTTTTTGCTCGCGGAGATGGGGCTCGCGCTGAGCGTAAGCCGGTGGCAGAAATAAAGTTCATGCATATAGTATATCATGAATCCGTGTTCTGGGATTCTTTGAATCTGGCGGGAGGGATATGCGTGAACAAAATAGAAATTGCCGGAAATATTCCGCTGAGTGGGGAAATAACCGTACAGGGATCCAAAAATGCGGCATTGCCGCTTATGGCTGCGTCTGTGCTGCATGAAGGGAAGACTGTGTTACATAACTGTCCGAGGATACTGGATATAGAGTATATGGCGGGGATTTTGCGTGAGCTTGGCTGCTATGTAGCGTGGGAGGATAAAAGTACGCTGCAGATCGATGCAAAAGGGCTGTCCGGCTGTTATGTATCAGAGAGGTACGCAACCAGGCTCAGGGCATCCGTGATCCTTATGGGAAGCCTTCTTGGAAGGCTGGGGGAGGCAAGGTTACCGTATCCCGGCGGCTGTACGATCGGCACACGCCCGATTGACCTGCATTTAAAAGCGATGGAGCAGATGGGGGCAGTGACGGAGCTTACAAAGACGGCGGTGAGGGTCGCTGCAAGGGAACTCCATGAGAGCGAAATCTGCCTGCCGTTTCCCAGTGTGGGCGCTACGGAAAATATCATACTGGCATCGGTACTTACCGGGGGAACGACCAGAATACGGGGTTATGCCGCAGAACCGGAGATTGAGGAGCTGTGCCGTTTTTTGAAAGAAAAGGGAGCGGCGATTTGTGAGACGGGCGGCAAGGAGCTGGTGATAAGCGGGGTAGAAGGCTTGCGGGATTCCGAGTATACGCTGACGGCCGACCGCATTGTAGCGGGGACTTATCTGTGCGCCGCTGCGGCTACAAGAGGGAACATCACGCTGGTGGATGTACCGGCGTGGCAGTTAGCGCCGCTGATGGAAGTATTAAAGAAGACGGGCGCAGCAATCAGGGAAGGCGCAGGAAGGATTACGATAGACGCAAAAGAAGCCTGCGGCTGCGTGGAGGAGATAGAGACAGCGCCTTATCCGGGATTTCCCACGGATATGCAGTCTCAGATGATGGCGGTGCTTTGCTGTGCCAAGGGAAGCAGCAAAATCCGGGAAAATCTGTTTGAGGACAGATTTTTGGCGGCAAAGGAGCTGAACCGGCTTGGCGCCAGGATCACCGTAGAGGGAAAAACCGCATTTATAGAAGGAGTAAAAAGCTTAGAGGGAACCGCAGTGAACGCGCAGGAGCTGCGCGGTGGGGCAGCGCTGGTAATCGCAGGGCTTATGGCAAGAGGAAAGACCGCTGTCGGGGGATGCCGGTTTATCGAGAGAGGTTATGAGGATATCTGCAGGGACCTACGGGAGCTGGGGGCGGATATCCATAGAATATAAAGCCGCTCTGGTATGTGGAGAAGCCAGATACAGGCGTGTATAACAGGAGGAATTTATGCAGCTACAAAAGAGGAATAAGGGGAAATTAATCAGGATTCCGCTGCTTATTCTGGCGGGCGTGGTGGTGGTGGCTCTGGTTGTGATTTTCGGGCTGTTCCACATTCGCCAGGTAGATGTGATTGGCAATGAATTTTATTCGGCTGAGGAAATTGAGAAAATGGTAATGTCCGATTCTATGGGACAGAACTCGCTGTACCTCGTATGGAAGTACAGCCAGCCGGAGTCTGCCGAAGACCTGACTTTTTTAAGCGGCGTGGAAGTAAGTATGGTTAATCCGTACCACATTCAGATTAAGGTTTATGAAAAAATGATTGTGGGTTATCTGATGTATTCCGGCTCTATGGTATATTTTGACAAGGACGGAATGGTAGTGGAAATTTCCCAGGAGCAAAGAGAAGGGATACCGCCGTACTCCGGGATTTCGATTGGGCAGCCGGAGGTAGGCGAGCTGCTGCCGGTAGCGGATGAGGCATTTTTGGCGGATATCATTGAAGGCGCGCGGCTGATTGCCCAGAGCGGGCTGTCGCCGCTGGAGATTCATTATGATGAGAATCAGGAGCTGATCCTGTATTTCGACGGCAACCGCGTGATGCTGGGAGATACGTCTTATCTGGAAGAAAAAATTTCGAACCTGAAGGCGCTGTTCCCTCAGATGGAAGGACTCTCCGGCACGCTCCATATGGAAAATTATACGTCCGGTACGACGACAATCTCCTTTAAGAAAGGAGAGCAGGACGATGAAGAGCTGCTTATGAATGTAAACCAGCCGGAGGGCGGCGAGGAGAAAAGCGAAGTGTCCGAAGGGGAAGGCGCAGAAAGCGGTTCGGACGGAAGCAGCGAAGAGGAAGGTTCCGGCACATCGGCGTCGGGATATACAGAGAATGACAGCAGGATCACCACGGATGCGGATGGCAATCAGATGTATACCGACGACGCCGGCAACGTAACCTACAACCTGGACAAGCCGTATCTGGGAGATGACGGCGAAATTATAACAGATGGATATGGATATATTGACCCGTATACGGGGGCATATATACTGAATAGCCAGTAAAAGCTCTGTCTGCGGCTGATGTGCGAGAAACGCACATCCTGAAAAATACAGACCTTTACAAATAAATTTGGGCGAGATGACTGCTATGAAAGTCGATTGCTGCGTATTTTCGTACTTGCACAATCGCCAGCGTCACTCGCAATCCGGGTTGTCACCCTGCTTGTTCGTTGCGCCAAGCCCGCCCGGCAGGCATATTCAGCCGCGTGCAAGCACGCGCATCATATGCCTGCCGTTTGGGACTTTCATAGCAAAATTTCAAGAAAGTACTTGATTAATTGCGGAAAAGACTATATTATAAAAGAGATAGTGGGAATATGTTGTCGTCAAGCATTGACGAGAAGGAGGAAATACCTTGTTAGAGATTATGTCAAATGAAGCTGAATCCGCTGCAAAGATTATTGTAATCGGTGTTGGCGGTGCAGGTAATAATGCAGTAAACAGAATGGTTGATGAAGCGATTGCCGGTGTGGAATTCATCGGTATTAATACGGATAAACAGGCGTTGGATCTTTGCAGAGCACCTCATACAATTCAGATTGGCGAGAAGGTGACGAAAGGGCTTGGAGCAGGTGCCAAACCGCAGATTGGACAGCAGGCTGCTGAGGAGAGCTCAGAGGAGATTAAGCAGGCGATCCAGGGAGCGGATATGGTATTTGTAACCTGCGGTATGGGCGGCGGAACCGGAACCGGTGCAGCTCCTGTTGTGGCAGGGCTTGCAAAGGAAATGGGAATTTTGACTGTTGGCGTTGTGACAAAACCATTTCGTTTTGAAGCAAAAACACGTATGAATAATGCTCTGGCAGGTATTGATGAACTGAAAAAGAACGTTGATACCCTGATTGTGATTCCAAATGATAAATTGCTGGAGATCGTGGACAGAAGGACAACGATGCCGGAAGCATTGAAAAAGGCAGATGAAGTTCTGCAGCAGGCGGTACAGGGAATCACGGATTTGATTAATCTGCCGGCATTGATTAATCTGGACTTTGCGGATGTACAGACCGTTATGACGGATAAGGGCATCGCGCATATCGGAATTGGACAGGCAAAGGGCGATGATAAAGCATTAGAGGCTGTGAAGCAGGCAGTTTCCAGCCCGCTTCTGGAAACGACCATCAATGGCGCCTCCCATGTAATCATCAATATTTCAGGAGATATTTCTCTGATGGATGCCAATGACGCTGCAAGTTATGTGCAGGAAATGGCAGGAGAGAATGCAAACATTATTTTTGGCGCGATGTATGACGATACGTATGCGGATGAGGCAAGCATCACCGTAATCGCAACCGGACTTTCGGATGTGGCGGCTGCACAGGCGGCAGAACCGAAGAAGAGCACTGCGGGCAGGCGGATTGTCCCGGATTTCACTTATCAGTCCGGCAGCCAACCGAATAATACAGCTTCCTTCCGGATGCCGACCCCGCTGGCAGGGGTAAATACCCAACCTTCAGCAGGCAAGTTAAAGGCGCCTGAGAGCAAGGTACAGGAACGGGATATTCAGATACCGGATTTTTTAAAGAGACGATAGAAGTTGCGAGAGGCTGTTGCAGGCAGCCTCTTTTTGCATAGTATAGTGCGGAGGAAAGTAATGAGAGTGTGTGTAAAAAAGACTGTGATGGTATTGTTGATGGCTTTTGCCGTTATATGCGCGCTTCCACAGGCGCGGGTGCAGGCAAAGGATGTGGTGATCGTGATTGATCCGGGGCATGGCGGTACGGAGGCGGGTGCAGCCAGGACTTGGAATGGAAAAGAATACAGGGAGGAATTGCTGAACCTGAAAATTGCCCGTTATCTGAAAGCAGAGCTTGAGACCTACAGCGGTGTAAAGGTTTATATGACAAGAACCTCTAACACGAAAACGATGGACAGGGAAACACGAATCCTTTATGCGAAAGGAAAGAGTGCGGATGCATTGGTAAGTATCCATATCAATTCTACAGCGGCGGACCGGCAGACTACCACCACGGGCTGTTACGCGGCGGTGCCATCTACGACAAAATATCCGAACAGCAATAAATATGCCAGGACTTCAAGAGCGTTGGCGACCTCGATCCTGAACCAGCTAAGTGCGTCTACCGGCATGAAAAATAATGGCTACTGGATCGACGATGAACTGGGAATCATCCTTTTTGGTATGCAGTATAAGGTACCCAGTATGATTATTGAGCATTGTTTTATCAATAACCCCAACGATTGCAGCAAATACTTAAAGACGGCGTCTGCCCTCAAAAAGCTGGGAGCAGCGGATGCTGCCGGTATCGCAAAATACTTTAAACTGCAGAAGAAGCAAACGGTGAGCTGGACGCAGGAAGGCTCCAACTACTACTATTATGATGAGAGCGGCGTGAAGCAGACTGGCGTCACGACGATCAACGGCAGTTTATACCTGCTTGACAATAAGGGCGTAAGGCGCACAGGCTTTGTCAAGCTCAACGGCAAACGCTATTATGCGGACAGTGACGGCAAGCTTTTGGTTGGCTGGCAGACCTATAACGGGAAAAAATATTATTTCAGCAAGAAGACCGGGGCAGCGGTAACAGGGCTGCGCAAGCTTGGTTCCAAGAAATATTATTTTAACCTGACGAGCGGAGCTATGAAGGTGAAGTGGGTTACGATCAACGGCAAGCGTTATTATTTCAGCAAGGTAAACGGAGCGCTTTTGACCAATTACTGGCTGAAGTATAATAATAAGTGGTATTATCTGGATAAAAACGGCACACCGTATGTGAACCGGACGAAAAAGATCAATGGCAAGAAATATGTGTTCGATAAAAACGGCGTGTGTACGAATAAAGAATAAGTAAGGAAACGAAGAACATGGACAAACCGGTATTAGTGATTATGGCAGCAGGTATGGGAAGCCGGTATGGCGGACTGAAGCAGATTGACCCGATCGATGAGCAGGGGCATATCATTATGGATTTTTCCATTTATGATGCCATTCGGGCGGGTTTTGAGAAGGTTGTATTTGTCATCAAGAAGGAGAATGAGGCAGATTTTAAGGAGCGCATTGGCAATCGCATGGAAAAGCAGATTGAGGTGGAATACGTATTCCAGGAACTGCATGATCTTCCGCATGGCTTTACCGTGCCGGAGGGCAGGATAAAGCCTTTTGGAACCGGGCATGCCGTTTTGAGCGCGTTAGAGGAGGTAGACGGACCCTTTGTCGTGATTAATGCGGATGACTATTACGGAAGCAATGCTTATCAGATGATGTATCAGTATCTGTCCACGCATCCCGATGATGAAAAGTACCGCTATGCGATGGTGGGTTATATTCTGGAAAATACACTGACAGAAAACGGACATGTGGCAAGGGGCGTGTGCTCCATTGACCAAAGTGGTTTTCTGAAGGAAATTCGTGAGAGAACCTTTATTGAGAAGCACGGCGATACGGTGGAATATACGGAGGACGAGGGGAAGAGCTGGACAAAGCTTGCGGCGGACAGCATTGTTTCGATGAATATGTGGGGCTTTAACCGGAGCATGATGGAGGAATTAAAAGCAGGTTTTCCCGTGTTTTTGGAAGAGAATCTGCAGAAAAATCCTTTGAAATGTGAATATTTTCTTCCGTTTGCAGTGGATGAGCTTGTGCAGGAGCAGAAGGCGACGGTGCAGGTATTGACGACAAAGGATAAATGGTATGGCGTCACTTATAAAGAAGATAAGCCGGTTGTCGTACAGGCGATCCGAAGGTTGAAGGATGCAGGCGTATATCCGCAGGCGCTTTGGGAGGTCTGATGCCGGCAGTTTGGATTGGAGCAGGCGATGTTTGATATTCAGGAAGAATTAAAAAAACTCCCGGGGAAACCGGGAGTTTATATTATGTATGACGATAAGGACAGTATCATCTATGTGGGAAAGGCGATCAGCTTAAAAAACAGGGTGCGCCAGTATTTTCAGAGCAGCCGTAATAAGGGACCGAAGATCGAGCAGATGGTGACGAAAATACGGCGCTTTGAATATATTGTGACGGATTCGGAGCTGGAGGCGCTGGTGCTGGAGTGCAACCTGATTAAGGAGCACATGCCCAAATATAATACCATGTTAAAAGATGACAAGACGTATCCTTTTATCAAGGTGACGGTGGGGGAGGCGTATCCCAGAGTCTTATTTTCCCGAACGATGAAAAAGGATAAATCCCGCTATTTTGGACCTTACACCAGCGCAGGCGCAGTCAAGGATACCATTGACCTGATTGTGAAGCTTTATAAGCTGCGTACCTGCAGCCGCAATCTGCCAAGAGATACGGGAAATGAGCGTCCCTGCCTGAGCTATCATATTAAACAGTGTAAAGCGCCCTGCCAGGGGTATATAAGCCGGGAGGAGTATGCCAGGCAGGTGGAGCAGGCGCTGGAGTTTTTAAACGGCAATTATAAGCCGGTATTGCGGATGCTGGAGGAGCGGATGCAGGAAGCGGCAGAACGCCTGGATTTTGAGGCGGCGATCGAGCAGAGGGAGCTTCTAAACAGCGTAAAGCAGATTGCGCAGAAGCAGAAGATCACAGCGAGCGACGGGGAAGACAAAGATATTATTGCCGTTGCGGCGGATGACCGGGATGCGGTCGTACAGGTATTTTTTGTGCGCAGCGGACGGCTGATCGGCAGGGACCATTTCTATCTGCGGGTAGCGCCGCATGATACGAGGGCGGTGATTCTGGACAGCTTTTTGAAACAGTTTTATTCCGGTACGCCCTTTATTCCCAGAGAGATTATGTTGCAGGAGGAGATTGGGGAACGCGCCGTGATTGAGGAGTGGCTCGGCAATCGCAAAGGCAGCCGGGTCTATATCCGGGTTCCGCAGAGGGGAACAAAGGAAAAGCTGGTAGAGCTGGCGGCAAAGAATGCGGAGATGGTATTAAGCAGGGATAAAGAGAAAATCAAGCGGGAAGAGGGCAGGACGATTGGCGCGATGAAAGAAATCTGCGCGCTGCTTGGCATGGAGGCGGCTGTGCGAGTAGAGGCGTTTGATATTTCGAATATCAGCGGCTTTGAATCGGTTGGCTCTATGATCGTCTATGAAAAAGGAAAACCCAAGCGCAGCGATTACCGCAAGTTTAAAATTAAATCCGTGAAGGGACCGGATGATTACGCCAGTATGGCGGAGGTATTGTCCAGGCGTTTTACGCACGGTATTGCGGAGCAAAAGGGTGAGAAGGGCGAATATGGGAGTTTCAGCCGTTTCCCGGATTTGATTATGATGGACGGAGGCAAAGGGCAGGTGAATGTGGCGCTCAGGGTGCTGGAGGAGCTGCATCTGGATATCCCGGTCTGCGGGATGGTGAAGGATGACAGCCACCGTACCAGAGGGCTGTATTATAATAATGAAGAAATTTCGATCGACCGCAATTCGGAGGGCTTTAAACTGATTACCAGAATCCAGGATGAAGCGCACCGCTTTGCTATAGAGTATCATCGTTCCCTGCGCAGTAAGGAGCAGGTACATTCGCTGCTGGATGATATCGAAGGCATTGGCGATACCAGGAGAAAAGCGCTGATGCGCAGGTTCCGGTCCTTAGAGGCGATCCGGGAGGCGTCTGTGGAGGAACTGGCAGCGACCGAATCCATGAATATGCGGGCGGCGCAAAAAGTATATGAGTTCTTCCATTGATGTTCAAATGGGGATATGGTATAATTAGGACAATAAATATCAAAGGAGAAGGTAACATGGCAAGCAGTATTTCACTGAGCAAAGTAGTGGAGAAAATGAATCTCAAGAATCTGACGCCGAATGTGGATATGTCTCAGATACGGATCACTGTACCGGATATCAACCGTCCCGCATTGCAGCTTACAGGTTATTTTGAGCATTTTGCTTCTGAGCGTGTACAGATTGTGGGTTATGTAGAATATACGTATCTGTTGGGGCTCCCGATGGAGCAGAAGCTGCCCATTTATGAGCAGTTTGTTTCCAGCAAGATTCCGTGTATTATTTATACGACGAAGACAAGCCCGGATCAGGAGCTTTTAGAGATGGCTGAGAAGTATGGGGTGCCGGTATTCAGTACCGAGAAAGCGACGTCCGCTTTTATGGCGGAAATCATTCGCTGGATGAATGTGGAGCTGGCGCCGTGTATCTCAATTCACGGGGTACTGGTGGATGTATATGGAGAAGGCGTACTGATTATGGGCGAGAGCGGAATCGGTAAGAGCGAGGCGGCGCTGGAGCTGATTAAGCGCGGACACCGTCTGGTATCAGACGACGTGGTAGAGATCCGCAAAGTAAGCGACGCGAGCCTGGTGGGAAGCGCACCGGATATCACCCGCCATTTTATTGAATTGAGGGGAATAGGGATCATTGATGTCAAGACGCTCTTCGGTGTGGAAAGTGTCAAGAATACACAGACGATCGATATGGTAATCAAGCTGGAGGAATGGGACCGGGACAAAGAGTATGACAGGCTTGGGCTGGAGGAGGAATATACAGAATTCCTCGGCAACCGCGTAGTCTGCCACTCATTGCCGATCCGTCCGGGGCGTAACCTTGCGGTTATCGTAGAGTCTGCCGCAGTCAACCACAGGCAGAAAAAGATGGGATACAATGCAGCACAGGAGTTGTATAACCGTGTACAGCAGAGTCTGGCAAAGAGAAAGGAAGTATAGAGAGATGGAGAAAGTGAAAACATATTGCTTTGGGATCGACGTTGGCGGGACAACGGTAAAATGCGGCTTGTTTGACACAAAAGGGGAATTGCTGGATAAATGGGCGATCCCCACACGTACGGAGAATAATGGGACGGCAATCCTGCCGGACATTGCAGATACCATCGAAAAAAAGATTCGGGAAAAAGATCTTGACAGAGCAGAAATCGCGGGCATAGGGATCGGTGTGCCGGGTCCGGTCAATGAGAACGGGGAAATCCCCTACGCGGTAAATCTGCACTGGGGTTATATCCATCTGGTGGATGAGATGGAGAAGCTTACGGGGCTGAAGGTGAAAGCAGGCAACGACGCCAATGTGGCGGCGCTTGGCGAGATGTGGAGAGGCGGCGGCGCCGGATGCCACAATGTCGTCATGGTGACACTGGGAACCGGAGTCGGCGGCGGCATCATCAACAACGGGCAGATCGTGACCGGAAGCCACGGGGCAGGCGGCGAGATCGGGCATATCCATGTGACAGATTCTCTGGATGCGCCGTGCAACTGCGGCAATACCGGATGTCTGGAGCAGGTGGCATCGGCAACGGGCATCACCTTCCTGGCAAACAGGCGGTTAAAAAAGGATGCGAAACCATCCCTGCTGCGTGAAGGCGAAGTATCCGCCAAAAGCGTTTTTGATGCGGTGAAGGCAGGCGATGAGCTGGCAATCGAAGTGGCCGAGGAATTTGGCAGCTATCTTGGCGCGGCGCTGGCGAATGTGGCTGGCGTGACAGACCCGGAGGTATTTGTTATCGGAGGCGGCGTCTCGAAAGCCGGAGAGATCCTTCTGGAGTTCATCAGGAAAAATTATCAGAAATATGCGTTTATGGCATGCAAGGATACCGCGTTTGCGCTGGCGGAGCTTGACAATGATGCGGGAATTTACGGAGCGGCGAAGCTTCTTCTGTAGAGAAAATGGCAGGACAGAAAGGGCGGCATCGTACAGGTTGAAATGTACGATGCCGCTATTTTGCATTCTGTGTTCCCTCTTGTGAAGAAAATCAATAGATAATGATTGTCCCGTCGCCATCGGAGGGCTGTGTACTTTCCCCGGTATTGGAATTGCCGGAGCTATCGCCGCCTGCTGTCTCACCGCCGGAGGTTCCGTCTGCTGTCGTGCCGCCGTCGCCATTGTCTGCTGT
>CAZAQD010000005.1:47148-60753 GCA_964487425.1 uncultured Marvinbryantia sp.
GGTATCCGTGCCGCCGATATTGACAATGCCATCCGCCGTTGTTTCTGATTCATCCGTAGAGGAAGTCTCGATCTGAATGGAATCGGCATGCCCCGGGCAGATTTGGGTAGGAGCGGCGTAAGCGGAATCGTCGGTAACGCCTTCACTGCCAGCCGGGCGGTTGATACAGATTTTTGCCACCGCCGTACAGGTGGATGAGGCGATCAGCCCGGTTTCCGTACAGATGGACACGGATACGTGAGCGTCACACATCTGGGCAGGCTGTGTGCCTTCTACAAAGTATTCCGTGTAGACCTGGCTTCCCCTCGGGTCCGCGTCGCAGAGCCCGCTAACGGCAAGCTTGCCGGACTTGCTGCAGATAACGGCGGAGGTAATGCCCGCCGGCTGGGAAAACTCTACGACAGGGAGCTCTGCATGGATCCGTGTCATGATAGAGTTCCATAAGAGCTTTGCATAGGTGCTGAAGCTGCGGTCATAGTCGGGCAGAGCGTCGTTATTGTCATAACCGCCCCATACGCCGCAGGTATAATAGGGCGTGTAGCCTTCAAACCAGATGTCTTTGGAATTATCCGTGGTTCCTGTCTTGCCTGCGGCCGGCATATTGCCGAGGCTGATGATATTGTATGCCGTCCCCAGGGGGTTCTTAATAACGTCTTCCATCGCTTTCGTAAGCAGGTAGGCGGTGGTTGGCTGGAACACCTGCGTCGCTTCCGAGGTATTGCCCAGTATGATATTTCCCTGGCTGTCTTCGACGCGGGAATAAAACTTTGGTTCAATATAGCTGCCGCCGTTGGCGAGAGCGGCATAGGCGGCAGTCAGTTCCAGGTTTACAACGCCGTCCGTAATACCGCCCAGCGCCAGGGGCTGGTACGCATCGGAAAGGATATTGCCGTTGGCGTCTACGTCATTGTTATAGAGCGTGCTGATGCCGAGGCGTTCCAGATATTCAAGCCCCACCGCAGGGGTGATTTCCGTAAGGACCTTCACAGCGACGACATTGATAGATTTCATCAGCGCCGTGTGTATGGTTTCCAGTCCGCTGTAGCCGTAGTCGCTGTCCCAGTTTTTCAATTCTTCGCCGGAATTGTACTGGTAGGGGGCATTGTCGTAGACAGATGCCAGTGTTTTGCCGCTGTGTTCAATCGCCGGCGCATAGACGGCGATCGGTTTAAACGTAGAACCGGGTTGGCGGCGGGTAGAAGTAGCGCGGTTTAAGGTAAGGCTGGCTTCCTTTGTGCCGCGCCCGCCCACGATTGCTTTCACATAACCGGTAGATTGCTCGATGACCACAACGGAAGCCTGCGGTTGAGGAACCAGGGAGATTCTTTCGCCGAGGACCGTATCCGTTTCTCCCGTCATTGCCTCCCGAAAACCCGCTGCGTAGGAGCGCGCTGTATCCTCATCGGCAAACATCATATTAAAGGAAGCGTCCTGTGCTTCATAGTAGTCCTGGACGTCGGTGTTGCTGTAATGAATGGTTTCCCCGTTTTCCTTCTGGATGCTGAGCGCATAGTCAAGTCCAATCAAGGTGTCCACGGGGAAATTGGCAGAATTCGAAAATTCCTCGTCACAAATCTGCTGGATGGCAGCATCCTGTACACTGTAAATGCGTAAGCCGCCGGAGTAGAGAGCCTGCTCCGCCTGGGCGCTGGTATAGCCTTTTTCAGTCACCAGATCCTCCAGAATCTGTTCGATCATGGCGTCTGTGTAGTAGGAATAGATCGTCTCGGCGCCGGTTTCCGTATCCACCTCCTGAATGCGGGAGTAGACATCGTCCGCCAGGGCTTCCCCGTATTCCGCCTGGGTGATGTAACCCTGTTCCAGCATTTTGCCAAGAATTGTGCTGCGGCGTTCGGCATTTGCCTCAGGATAAACAATCGGATTGTAGCCGGTAGGATTCTGGGTGATGCCGGCGATCACGGCGGACTCAGATAGCGTAAGCTCAGAGACATCCTTATTAAAATAACGCCGCGCGGCAGCCTGAACCCCGTAAGTCCCGGCGCCCAGATTGATGGTGTTTAAGTAATCTTCCAGGATTTTATTTTTTGTCTCCTCTTTGGTATATTGTTTTTCCAGGTTCTTTTCCAGCTCCATAGCAAGATACTGTTCCTGAAATTTTCGTTTAAAGCTTTGGATCAGGGAGGACTCGCTTACCCAGTCCGTGAAAACGCTGTTCTTTAAAAGCTGCTGAGTGATTGTACTCGCGCCTTCGGAGAAGCTGCCGCCAGTAATCCCTACGACAAACGCGCGGATGATGCCCCGCACATCGATGCCGTTATGTTCGTAAAAACGCTCGTCCTCGATGGCGACGATAGCGTGCTGCAGATGCTCAGGAACCTGGGATAAGGAAACCGGCGTACGGTTGGAAGTCGGCGCAGTTAACTTCTGCAGCTGGTTGCCGTTTGCGTCATAGATATAAGTGGCGGCTTCCACCGGAGCGGTGCTTAAAGTACTGATATCCGGCGCACTTTTAATCAGCCCGTGAATCAGCCCGTAGCTGATGCACACGCCTGTAACCAGAAGTGCAAGCAGGGCAATGACAAGCAGGCGCATCAGCGTCATGCCGGCTTTCTGCTCTATTTTTTCAGCGGTCATATTTTTTTGGAGTTTTTCGATATCCCGTCTGCCGTATTTCATGTAAATCTGTCACCTCTGTATGTAAGATACCCATAGTATACCAAATTATGTATTTTAATGAAAGCCCCAGTAAAAATGTTCAGATATTTTTAAGGACTGCGGGCAAGATGGGACTGTTCGAAAGGCAAGATTTGTGCTAAAGTAGGTATGAAGATGGCAGGCGTTTCGCCGGGCAAAGGAGAGGCAAATGGATTTAAAGATTGTATATAAGGGCGGCGAGGGCGAAATTACAGAGAAAAAATCACGCTTTATCGCGACGGTAAGGCAGGTGCACTCGGAGGAGGAAGCGACGGCGTTTATCGCGGAATTAAAAAAGAAATACTGGAACGCCACGCACAACTGCTTTGCTTATGTGATTGGCGAGCATCAGGAAATCCAGCGCTGCAGCGACGACGGGGAACCGCAGGGCACAGCAGGGAAGCCGATGCTGGACGTGCTGCTTGGCGAAAACCTGCACGATGCGGCGGTGGTGGTGACCAGATACTTCGGCGGAACGCTGCTTGGTACGGGCGGGCTTGTGCGGGCGTACGCAAAGGCAGTACAGGCTGGCATTGGAGAAAGCGTTATCCTGGAGAAAAAACGCGGAAGCAGGCTGACCGTGCGGACAGATTATAATGGGATCGGCAGGCTGCAGTACCTTTTCGGGCAGCGGGGGCTTGCGATCCTGCAGCCGCAATATACCGATGTGGTGCAGGTGCAGGTACTGGTTGAAGAAAATGCCGTGAAGGAGCTGATGGAGGCAATCACGGAAGCGACAAACGGCAGGGCGCAATGCGAGGAGGAAGCCGGCATTTATTTTGCATTTGTTGATAAGGAGCCGGTAATTTTTGAATAGCGGGGAGAAAAGTATGACAGAAGAAGTGTTAGTAAGCATTAAAGGAATGCAGCAGATAACGCAGGAGCAGGAAGACGAGGTAGAGGTCGTGATGCAGGGCAGCTATTTGGAAAAGGACGGCAAGCATTATATCCGCTATGAGGAAGCGGTAGAAGGGATGGAGGGAACCATCCAGAACCTGATTAAGGTGGATGAAAACAGCATGGAAGTGACCAAACGCGGTTTAACCAATGCACACATGGTCTTTGAGAAGGATAAGAAAAACATGGCCTGTTATGAGACGCCATTCGGGAATCTGCTGGTAGGAATCGCTGCCACGAACGTGGATATCAGGCGCAGTGAGAAAAATATCGATGTGACAGTAAAATATGCGCTGGACATTAATTATGAGCATATGGCGGACTATACGATCAATATGAATATCAGGTCAAAGGATAATTTTGAGTTTCATTTGAACTAGGATGCGCAATTGTGAAAGTTTCAATAATATGTTACAATAAAGTATCTGGAAATAGTATGAGATGGAGGTAGAGCATGAAAAAGGGAAGGGTTTTTACAACAGGGGCAGCGGCGCTTGCCCTGGCGGCAGCGTTTGCGGCGCCGGGGACGGCGGCGGAAGAGCCGATTGAGGAACTGAGTGCAATTATGGAAGCGCAGATGGAAGAGCAGGAATCTCTTTTAGAGGAAACGCTTGGTATTTCTGATTTTTCTGAGGCACAGAAGGAGAACGGAATTTGGGTACAGGGGAACTTTGGGCTTTCAAAAGAGACGCTCCTGCAGATGGGGCTGGACACTTTGATTCCGGACGGAGGCAGCCTGAATTTTAATACACAGATCGACCCCGCTCTGAAAGAATGGCTTTTTGAAATCGGAGTAGGACTGTCGGAGGAGATTCCGGTATTGGAGCTTGGGCTGTACGGAGATGAGGAGAAGCTTGCCCTTGCCGTGCCGCAGTTTTTTGCGGGTTATGTTTCCCTCTATGCGGGAAATTTCAGAGAGCAGTATGAACAGTCGGCATGGGTGGATGTTGCCGGGGAACTGCCGTCGGATATTCCTGATATAGAGATGAATTTTTATCCTGCTTCCGGCACGGAGGAAAGCTCACAGCCAACGGAACTGGAAGAGGCTTTTGCAGAATTTACGGAGAACATGCAGGCGGAAAAGACAGAAGAGGGAGAAGAGACGATCTATAAGGTAGTTTGCAAATCGGAAGATGTCATGGACGTATACCGGGCGGTTCTGGATAAGTATCTGGCTCTTGTGGACGGGAGTGAAATGGTATTTAGCGGCGCGGAAGATTTTGAGGATGACCTGGATCAGATGCTGGAGGAGATGACGTCGATGCTCGGTGAGGAGATAGAGGTACTTTTCCATGTGAAGGATGACCTGGTAGAGAAAATCACTTATGAGGTGGAGATCGACACCAGCGCATTTGCGGTGGAAGAACCGGATACCATTATGCAGGCGGATGAGAGCTTTACGGGTACGATAGATTATGAAATTGTCTTTGCAGATCCGGCAAACGCGCTTGACGGGATGGACATTCGCATGGAAGTGGCGGATGCGGCAGGCACAGAGTATTCACAGATGACGATGGCGTACCGCACGAAGACGGAAGGTACGGTGGAGACGACGACGTTCAATATGGAACTGATGGACGGAAGCACGAGCATTTATTCCGGGACGCCGTTTGTGATGAGCTTTGACGCAGCGACGGGAGATCTGGATATGCTGTTTTCCGCCGGTGAGGAATTTGCTATTGAGTTTGACAGTACCTTTACGGAAATCGAACAGGGAAAGAGCTTCTGCTGGGTGATCGATAAGATTTCCATGTTTGATGGGACAATGGAATATGGTTTAAACGGTGAGATTTCCGTCAGTGCGGACCCGGGTACAATTGAGGAGCCTAAGGAGGAGAGAGAACTGCTTGCCATGACACAGGGCAATATCGTTGATTTTGTAAACGAGATTCAGGAGAACATTCAGGAGTGGGTGAACCAGTTTACGCCGGCAGAAGAGCGTGAATAAGCCTATACAGGTATGAGAGGGAAACGCTTTATAAGCATTAAAAAAGGAATGCGTCCGGCATTCCTTTTTTGCTGTGTGTCAGTCTTTTTTCTTTCCGAGATAAGCCGCTTTGATCGACTCATCCGCCAGCATCTCTTTTCCACTGCCCTGCTTGGTGATATGCCCGGTTTCCATAACGTAGGCAAGGTCGGCACAATGGAGCGCCATATTTGCATTCTGTTCGATCAGAAGAATGGTCACACCCTGCTTATTGATTTCTTTGATAATATCAAAGATGCCCTGTACGATGATCGGGGCAAGCCCCAGGGACGGTTCGTCCATCATCATTAGCTTTGGACGGCTCATCAGGGCTCTTGCCACGGCGAGCATTTGCTGTTCACCGCCGGAGAGGGTGCCTGCCATCTGCCAGCTGCGCTCTTTTAAACGCGGGAACAGGTCATAGACCCAGTTAATATCGTCCTCCAGAGAATCTTTGCGCAGGTAAGCGCCGATCTTGATATTTTCCAGTACGGTCATGTCGGGAAAAACATGGCGGCCTTCCGGCACCAGCGTAATTCCGTTGGAGATAATCTGGAAGGTATCTACGCCGGTAATGTCCTTTTCCAGAAAATGGATGCTGCCGGAAGCAGGCTTTTTCAGTCCGGCAATGGTACGTAAAGTAGTGCTCTTTCCGGCGCCGTTGGCGCCGATGAGGGTTACGATGGATTTTTCCGGCACCTCAAAGGTAATTCCCTTAACGGCTTCGATACCGCCATAGTTTACTTTTAAATCATTAATCTTCAGCATCGTGCGTCACCCCCAAATAAGCTTCGATAACCCGCGGGTTGTTCTGGACCTCATCAGGCGTACCCTGCGCGATCAGGCGTCCGAAATCCAGTACGTAAATACGGTCAGAAATTTCCATAACCAGATCCATATGATGTTCGATCATAAAGACAGAAAGGTTATAATCCTTGCGGATCTGTGCGATAAATTCAGTCAGCTCCAGTGTCTCCTGCGGATTCATGCCGGCTGCCGGCTCATCGAGCAGCAGAAGCTTTGGCTCTGTGGCAAGCGCCCGGGCAATTTCCAGATGGCGCTGAAGCCCGTACGGGAGAGAAGAAGCAATCTCATCCTTGAGATAGGCAAGGTTCTGCATTTCCAAAAGTTCCATAGTTTCTTTGCGCATACGCTGTTCTTCCGCGTGATTCAGGCGCAGCGTTGCAGAAAAGAAATTCTGTTTGGCGCGCATATGCTTTGCAATCAGTACGTTTTCGAATACGGTCAGGTTGCCAAACAGGCGGATATTCTGGAACGTTCTGGCAATTCCCATTTTTGTGATCTGATCCGGCGTTTTAATCAGCGGCTTGACATCCGCTGCAGGGATATCGCCGGCATAGAGCTTTTTCATTTTCCCTTTGGGGGAATTTCTTAAAATCGTCTCTCCGTAGAAAGATACTTCGCCGTAGGTCGGTTCGTAGATACCGGTGACACAGTTAAAAGCCGTCGTCTTTCCGGCGCCGTTAGGACCGATGAGGGCAACAATCTCACCCTTGTTTACATCCAGGGAGAGTCCATTGACAGCGACAACGCCGCCGAATTGCATGGTAATACTGTCCATATGAAGTACGTTTTCCGCCATTATGACTCACCTCCCGTCCGGTTCTTTTTCTTTTTTCGCCTGAATAGCCCGAACAAGCCGTCCCAGGTGAATTCGCTGGTGCCCATAATACCGCGTCTCCAGAACAGTACGACTACCATCAGCAGGATGGAATAAATAACCATACGGAAACCGGTACGGAACAGAGGGATCTCTACCCCTGCGATGCTAAGCGGCTCGTCAAAGAAACGGAGCCATTCCTGTCCACCGTTGATTAAGAAGGAACCGATGATCGAACCGGTCACGCTTCCGATTCCGCCCAATACGACAATCAGCAGAATGTTATAGGTTAACGTAACCTGGAAGGTTTTGGTATCGATGGAACGCATGTAGATGCCAAGCAGTCCGCCGGCAATCCCTGTAAAGAAAGAGGATACGACGAATGCCAGCTCTTTGTGGTGAAACAGATTGATTCCCATAGATTCTGCGGCAATATCATCTTCGCGGATCGCTTTAAAAGCGCGTCCGTAAGAAGAATTAATCAGTAGCAGCATCAGCAGAATACAGAGGGCGGCAATGACAACCGGCTCAAAAATATTGGAAAATGCCGGGATATTGTTCAGCCCGAAGGAACCATTCGTGATTTTTTCCAGAGCAGGAGATGCGAGGAAGGCACGGATGATTTCTGCAAAGCCCAAAGTGGCGATTGCCAGGTAATCGCTTTTTAAACGGAGTACCGGAATACCGATCAGCGCGGCGAAAGCTGCCGCTACCAGCCCGGCAAGAATCAGCGCCGGAATCATCGACAGATGAATATTTTCCAGCCAGGAAGCGATGCCGTTCACGTAGTATACGTTGGGGCGGACCTCCACCGGAATGGTCAGGATGGCGGTGGTATAAGCGCCAAGCGCCATAAAGCCTGCCTGTCCCAGAGAGAACAGCCCGGTAAAACCGGTCAGCAGGTTCATCGCAACGGCAACGACCGCATAGATCGCCGACCGCTCGATGATGGAAATTGCATAGGAATGGCTGGATGAATCTGCCTGCAGCCATGCGAGAATCCCGCAGACAGCGGCAGCCAGAATGACACTTAAAATCAGATCTCTTGTTTTTTTCTTACTCATCACGATCCACCTCCTTAGACTTTATCGGTCGTCGCTTCACCGAAGATACCGGTCGGACGTACCAGAAGTATAATAATCAGCAACAGGAAAGTGAAAGCATCAGAGTAAGTGGAGTAACCCATAGCTACCAGCATGGTCTCGCAAATACCGATGATAAAGCCGCCGAGGACAGCGCCCGGTATCGAACCGATTCCGCCGAGGACGGCAGCGACAAAGCACTTCAGTCCGGGGAGGGAACCGGAATAAGGATAGACAGTCATACGGTCGGTAAAGTAGAGAATGGACCCGACTGCCGCCAGAAAGCTTCCGATCACGAAGGTCATGGAAATTGTGGTGTCAACCTTGATCCCCATAAGCCGGGCGGTTTCCGTATCTTTGGATACGGCACGCATCGCCATGCCGGCTTTTGTGTGGTTAATCAGCAGGATCAGCAGGATAACCAGGATTACGGTTAATACCGGCGTTACCAGTGTTACCAGGGACGCAGAAATATCACCGAACTGGAAGATCTTTTTCAGGAAAGGAATCTCCGGGTAAGATCTCGGCAGTGCGGTGAAAAGATAAGTTGCCAGGTTTTCAAGCAGATAGCTTACGCCGATGGCAGAAATCATAATGGACATTCTCGGGGCAGAACGAAGCGGCTTGTAGGCGACACGTTCAATTAAGACGCCGAGGATGATGGTTCCGATCAATACGATCGGGATGGAGATAAACCAGGGAAATGATGCCATAGCGAAAATCATAAAATAACCCGCCATCATAAAAATATCGCCGTGGGCGAAGTTAATCAGGCGCAGGATTCCATAGACCATCGTGTAGCCAATGGCAATCAATGCGTAAGAACCGCCCAGCGAGATACCGGTCAGTAAATGTTGTAGGAGCGTTGAAGCACTCATAGAAAATAGCCTCCTGTAGTAAAGTAAAACGAGGGCGAAGGATACGCTCCGCCCTCTTTCATAAATGTATATTTGTCTGTTTTGATCCTTACTGAACGGTTACGGTCTTCAGGAATTCGAATTTGCCATCTTTTACGATATCGATGTAAGCAGTATCCTTATTTGCGTCGCCGATCTCATTAAAGGTAATGATTCCGGTTACGCCGTCTGATTCGATCGCCTCAAGCGCTGCTTTGATTGCCTCGCCGTCGGTAGACTGAGCTGTCTCGATCGCATCCAGGATTACGTTGTAGGAATCGAAGCAAAGAGCTGTATTTCCTACGATAGAATCGTTTCCGCCGTTGTTCTCAATGCGCTTGCTGTCTTCGTTCAGCCAAGCTTTGTAACCGGTTACGAAATCAACTGCGACCTGGTTGGAATCATCTGCTTCGTCAAAGAATGTGGAGCAAACCATGCCTTCTGTTTCCGTTACACCAGCGTTGTCGATGATTGTGGAATTGTACCAGGTATCGCCTGCCATGAACGGAACTTCGATACCAAGTTCACGCGCCTGTTTGATAATCAGCGGAGCGGTTGTGATAGAAGAAGGAGCGAAGATCGCTTCTGCACCGGATGCTTTCACTTCTGTCAGGATTGCCTTGAAATCAGACTGGTTAGTCTGGAACTGCTGCTCTGTTACGATCTCGCCGCCAAGCGCCTGGAACTGGCTCTTGAAGAACGCTGCCAAGCCTGTTGAATAGTCGTCGCCCAACTGCTCGATAGTCGCAACCTTTGTGTAACCCTCATCGTATGCATACTGAGCCATTACAGAACCCTGGAACGGATCAAGGAAGCATACGCGGAAATAATAATCACAGCCGGAAGTTACCTGTGGATTCGTACAGGAGCATCCGATTGCCGGGATCTGTGCGTCTGCAAAGATCGGGCCTGCTGCGATGGAAACGCCGGAGCCGTAAGAACCAAGAACAGCAACTACGCCGTCTGCTACCAGCTTCTGTGCAGCGGTAACTGCCTCAGTCTTGTCGGATTTGTTATCTACTTCATCCAATTCAACGGTGTACTCTGTGCCGTCGATGGTAACGGTAGGTCTGAGTTCATTCGCATAGCGCGCGCCCTGCAGCTCCTGGATACCGCCGCCGCCGTTTTCACCTGTCTGCGGCTCAAATACACCAATTTTGATTACATCCTCAGCCATTGCTACAGAACTCATCATAGAAGCTGCCATAGCAACCGCAGCGATTGAAGATACTACTTTTTTCAGTTTCATTTCTCTCCTCCTTCTAATTTGCCTTTGCGGGAAAAACAGTTGTCTCTCTTGCAAACACATTTTCCTATATTATAACAGAATGAGGGAAAAACGCAAGATAATCTTTCGGAATTGACATGAAAATTGTTGGTATTTAATATTTAACATTTGCATTAACCTGCCATTCGGGTATGGAATCTCATGGGGAATAAAGCTTTACACGATTTATCATTTACGATATAATAAGCAGTGAAAACATAAAGAGACAGGGAAAGATCGTCGATCACGGCGGTCTTTTTGAAAAGTGTATATAATAGGAAGAAGGAGAGGCGCGATGCTGATTATCAAAAACGGAAGGGCGGTGGACCCTGCCAGCGGGTTTGACGGGAACGCCGACGTGGCGATCGATAAGGGAAGGATTTTGAAAATTAGCGAAAGCGGCGGGATTCTTCCCACGCCGGATGACGAGGTGCTGGATGCCGGGGGAAGGATTGTGGCGCCCGGGCTGGTCGATACCCATGTGCACTTCAGAGATCCGGGCTTTACTTATAAAGAAGATATTTTTACGGGGGCAGCGGCAGCGGCTGCCGGAGGCTATACGACGGTAGTCTGCATGGCAAATACAAAGCCGGTTGCCGACAATGCGGAGACGGTATCTTATATTGTAGAGAAAGCAGAAAAGGCGAACATCCATGTCCTGACAACGGCGGCGGTTTCTAAAGGACTTGCGGGTGTGGAACGAACTGATTTCGAACAACTGCTTGCATGTGGGGCGGTGGGATTTACGGATGACGGGATGCCGCTTGCAAACGCAGAATTTGTAGAGGCGGCGATGCGAAAGGCGGCAGAGCTGGATGTGCCTATCAGCCTGCACGAAGAAGATCCGTCTATGATCGAGCGCCCGGGGGTGAACCAGGGCAGGGTATCCAAGCTGCTGGATTATGGGGGAGCGCCTGCGAAATCAGAATATACCCTGGTAGAACGTGACTGCGCGCTTGCCCTAAAAACACGGGCGAAGGTGGTGATCCAGCACATCAGTGCGGCGGAAACCGTGAAGATAGTGAGAAGCTACTGGCGCCGCGGCGCAAAAATATACGGGGAGGTCACGCCGCAGCATTTTTCGGCGACAGAGGAGCTTGTGCTGGAAAAGGGAAGCCTTGCCAGAGTAAATCCGCCGCTTCGGACGGAGCGGGACCGGCAGGCGCTGATTGAGGGGCTGAAAGACGGGACGCTGAACATCATTGCCACTGACCATGCACCACACAGCCGGGAGGAGAAGGCAAGGGAGATCAAGGATGCGCCCAGCGGCATGATCGGACTTGAGACGGCGCTGGCGCTGGGGATTACAAACCTGGTAAAACCGGGGCATTTAACGCTGACAGAGCTTTTGGAAAAGATGACTGTGAATCCGGCAATGCTCTACGGGCTGGAAGCGGGAACGCTCGCAGAAGGAAGGCGGGCAGACCTTGTTATTTTTGATGAAAAGGAAAAATGGACCGTAAAGGAGCCGTTTTTCTCAAAAGCCAGCAACTCGCCGTTTATCGGCATGGAGCTTACGGGAAGGGTAAAATATACCATCTGCGGCGGCAGGATTGTATATGAAGATAAGCAGGAAAGGAAAGAAGAATGGCGAAAGTAATAAGGAATGAACAGATCGGCGGGGATTTTTACCTGATGGTGGTAAAACAGAAAAATGAGGCGCGGATGGGACAGTTTTATATGCTGCGTTCCTGGAAGGAATACCCGGTGCTGAGCCGCCCGATCAGCGTCTACGATGCGGACGGGGAGACAGTAAGCTTCCTGTATAAGGCGGTTGGAAAAGGGACAAAGCTGTTTACGGAGCTAAAAGAGGGAGATGAGGTCACGGCAGACGGGTCTCACGGCAACGGATTCCCGCTGTTAAAAGATAAGAAGCGGATCGCCTTAGTAGGCGGCGGGGTAGGTATTGCGCCGCTTTATCTGGCGGCAAAGACGCTGAAAAAGGAAAATCCGCATTGCCGGGCAGACATTTATCTGGGATTCTCCGGCAGCCCCATACTTGTGGAAGAATATGAAAAGGCGGCAGATAAGGTGACGGTTAATGTGGGGGGCTTTGTGACAGACGATATCGACCCCTTAGCGTACGACGCGATCCTGACCTGCGGACCGGGCATTATGATGAAAGCGCTTTATGAAAAATGTGTAAGGACAGGATGCACCGCGCCTCTTTATGTATCAATGGAAAACAGGATGGCATGCGGTATCGGCGCCTGTCTGGTGTGCAGCTGCCGGACCGGCAGCGGCAACCGCAAAGTCTGTAAGGACGGACCGGTATTTTTGGGAAGCGAGGTGTTTGGCATTGAGTGAGCGGTTGAAAACGACGTTTGCGGGAGTCGAATTTAAAAATCCGGTAGTGCTGGCTTCCGGCACCTGCGGCTTTGGCAGGGAATTGAATGAATATTTTGACATAGAAAGGCTTGGGGGGCTGTGCTCAAAAGGCTTGCTCTCCCATCCGCATGGCGGCAATGAGGGTATCCGTATCTGGGAAACGGCGAGCGGGATTATGAACAGCGTAGGGCTTGAAAACCCGGGGGTGGATGCCTTTATGGAAACAGAACTGGACTGGCTGAACCAAAAGGCTCTGGTAAACATCGTGAATCTCGGCGGGCATTCCCTGGAGGACTATATTGCCGGAGCAGATAAGTTAAATAAAGCAGAGCTTGATATCCTGGAATTGAATATTTCGTGCCCCAACGTAAAGAGCGGCGGGATGAATTTCGGGACGAAGACGGAGGCGGCGAGGGAGATCGTGAGAAAGATCCGCGCCGTGACCAGGCACAAGATGGTGGTGAAGCTATCGCCCAATGCAGAGGACATTGTGTCTCTTGCCAAAATGTGTGAGGAAGAGGGGGCGGATGGAGTCTCGCTGGTGAACACATTTCTGGGAATGGCAATTGATATTCATAAGAAGAAACCGGTATTTCAAAATGTTTATGCCGGGCTGTCCGGTCCGGCGATTCAGCCGATTGCCCTACGGATGGTGCACCAGGTATGCAAGGCGGTCAATATCCCGGTGATGGGGCTTGGCGGCATCACGACATGGGAAGATGCCATTGCCTTTATTATGGCGGGCGCTTCGGTAATCCAGGTGGGGACGGCGACTTTTATGAAGCCGGACATCAGTATGGATATCATTGAGGGAATGGAACGGTATCTGGAGACGAACGGCTATGAAAGCATCGACCAGATCAGAGGAGTGGTTTAAGATAAAGAAACGGCGC
>CAZAQD010000006.1:0-9805 GCA_964487425.1 uncultured Marvinbryantia sp.
TTTTCGGGCATTTTTTAATATCTTTCATTATGTCCTTGACAAATCGTTCTGAACGGGATTGTGCTGGTGGATTATATCAATCAGCTTCGCCGGGGTGGCATGGATAAGAAGGAGGCGATTGTGACAATCGGCGGGCTTACATATGGCACCCTGCTGACACTGTTTGTAGTGCCGTGTATTTACGATCTCTTCAACCGCAATAAGAGTATGGTGGAGAAAGAGACATAGGGGTTCGCCCTTTATTATGATGCGCGGTTTAAACGCGCCGCCCTGCAGAAAAGGAAGAACCCGATCACGAACAGTACGGCAATGACGGCAACGCCGGCGTTGGCGACGTTCGTTAGCTGGGCAACGACGCCGACGAGGGTCGTGCCGAGGAAGGAAGCACCTTTTCCGCAGATATCATAAATGCCAAAGTATTCGCCGGATTTTTCCGGTGGAATGATTTTGGCAAAGTAAGAGCGGGAAAGAGCCTGGATCGCGCCCTGGAACATTCCCACAAGGACAGCCAGCAGCCAGAATTCCCATTGTTTATCCAACTGGATAGCGAAAAGGGCAATGCCGGTGTAGGCGAGGATACATACCTTAATCAGTTTACTTGTCTCATACATTTTCGAAAAGTGTCCGAATATCAGGGCAAAAGGAAAAGCGACGATCTGTGTTACCAGCAGTGCCAGCAGCAGCCCGGAGGAATCCAGTCCCAGGGAACTGCCATAGGCAGTCGCCATTTCAATGATTGTATAGACGCCGTCGATAAAGAAGAAAAAGGCGATCAGATACCAGAAAATATGCTTCTGGTTTTTAATATCGGCAAAAGTGCGCCCCAGGCGGCAGAAACTGTCGCGGATGGGATGGGCGGGCAATTCTTCATAATTAACCTGCCGGTAATTCCTTAACAGAGGCAGCGTCATGATAAGCCACCAGGCAGCGTTTAAAAGAAAGGCGATCACCATAGCGGTATGCAGGGTCATACCGAATTTGTCATACATCAGCACAAAGACCAGGGAAACGATAAAAGGAATGCAGCTACCGATATAGCCCCAGGCATATCCGTGGGAGGAGACAGCATCCATGCGCTGCGGTTCTGTGACATCCACCAGCATGGAATCATAAAAGATCAGGCTGGCATTGAAGCCTACTTTGGCAATCACAAAGACAGCGAGGAAGGCAATCCAGGAAGCCGGAAGGGAAAGCGCTGCGCAGCCGATGACGCCGATCATCATGGAAAATGTGAATAACGGCTTTTTATGATTTTTCGTATCGGCAATGCTTCCCAGTACCGGACCGATCAGTGCCACGAGAACGGTGGAGATAGAGGCGGCATAGCCCCAGTAGGCAAGATAGTTGACCTCGGAAATCCCGGCGTTGCCAGCAAGATAATTAAAGTAGATAGGTATGATGGTGGCAACCATCAAAACAAAGGCAGAATTGCCCACATCATAGAGTATCCAGTATTTTTCCAGTTTGGTTAATTTTGAATTGTCCATAGCGTCCCCATATATAGTTTGATTCTGTACTGCTATTATGTCCAGTATATCATAAAGTTTATAAAAATGTTAATTTTTTCCTGCACTTTTGACATGCTATCATATCAAAGTGTGCCATACCAAAGCCTGCGGTAATGATGATTACTCCGGCAAGCAGAAAGAATGCCGACACCGAACTGGGTGACAGCGACCGGGGCGTTTGCAGGAAAGAGAAAAGGCGCTCCGATCATACTGATGACAGCAAGCAGCAGCGAACTGATGCTGATAGCGCCGGAAGTAAGGGGGACGCACCAGATAACAAGGTAAGCGGCAAGTATCAGCGCGATGGCGGCAAGAGCAAGCCCTGCGGCGAGACAGATTGCTCCAAGAAGAAGGCTCCCCCAGAGCGGTGCGCCGAGGATCAGTAAAACGAGGATCAGGATTTTCTGTGCCGGAGCGATAGGTTTAGCGGGAGCATTCTCCTGCTCAGATAAAATCTGCTGTGCGATCGCTCCCGGAGAACCGATTCTTGCTACGGCTTCCTCCTCTGTGCAGCCATCCTCGACGGCATCATCGATGAGCTCGCCATAATAGGAGAGATATTTCACGCACTCTTTTTTAAGCTTTTCAGCAAACGTTCCAATTGATTTAAGAACTCTGTCTTATTCATGTTCGATTACTCCTTTCAAAAACGCGTGTATTTGAAGCAGTTGCTGCCAGTCATCCAGAAAATGCTTCAGATGCTCTTTGCCTTTATCTGTAATCTGGTAGTATTTGCGAAGGCGGCTGTTATGCTCTACAGAGTAGGTCTTCCTTTTTTTAATTGTATATCCATGTAATTCCCTCCTTATACATTATACTATATAATCATAGTATAATGCGCCAAGAGGTATTTGAAAATAATTTTATTGCGTTCATGCCGGCGGTCTGATACGATGGGAGAAAAAGAGGCAGGATGATATTTGCCGGGAAATTTCTATAGAAGGAGAGAACGATGAATAAGATAATTTTAGCTTCCGCTTCGCCAAGACGCAGGGAATTGTTGGAGCAGGCAGGCATTCCGTTTGAGGTAGTTGTAAGCGATGCCGAGGAGGTCATTACGAAATCAGAGCCGGGTGCGATTGTCCGGGAGCTGTCTTTATGCAAGGCAAATACGGTGGCAGGCAGGTATCCGGGGCGGCTGGTGCTTGGCGCGGATACGATTGTGGCGCTGGACGGCAGGGTTCTTGGCAAACCGAAGGATGAGGAGGAAGCAGGGCAGATGCTGAGGGCGCTGCAGGGCAGGACACATGAAGTCTATACCGGGGTTACGCTGATAAAGGGAACGTGGCGCGAGTCTTTTTATGAAGCAGCGCAGGTGAAGGTATATCCCATGTCGGAAAAAGAGATTGAGGCGTACATCCGAACCGGAGAGCCGATGGATAAAGCGGGAGCGTATGGTATCCAGGGAAAGTTCGCCGTTTATATTGAAAAGATTAGTGGAGAATACAATACGATTGTGGGACTGCCGATCGCAAGGCTGTATCAGGAGCTGAAAAAAGTGCCGGAATTGTATTAAAATGAAACACAATTACAGAAAAATAACGATGATGCATAATTTTTATGAAAGAAAAATGGCAGGAGAGCATGGGCTTTTCTGCCGTTTTGTGCGTGTAAGAGCGGGTTAAAAACAGAATATTCTGATAAAAAGTGCGAAACATGTGCGCAATAAAAAGAAAAGTCTAATAATCTGACAATTCATAGGAAATTCACTATTTACATTTTGGAAAAAGAGGTGTATTATAATGCGTAAAGGAAATATAAAATTAAGTTCAATCGAAAAAACGAATGGAACTTATGCGAATGAAACATGAAAGGGAGCGTGCTATGAAGATGGAAAACAAAATAGCATCACCTCAAATCCCCGGATTGTACCGGCAGGAATTTGAGCATGACAACTGCGGGATCGGCGCGGTAGTCAATATCAAGGGTATCAAGACACGGGAGACCGTAGAGAATGCATTAAAAATTGTAGAAAATTTAGAGCATAGAGCCGGCAAAGACGCCGAGGGCAAAACAGGGGATGGTGTAGGAATCCTTTTACAGATTTCACACAAGTTCTTTTCGAAAACCTGTAAAGCCCTCGGCATTTCTTTGGGCAAAGAACGGGAGTATGGAATCGGGCAGTTCTTTTTTCCGCAGGATGAATTGAAAAGAAAACAGGCGATAAAGATGTTTGAGATTATTCTCAAAAAAGAAGGCCTGGAGTTTCTGGGATGGAGAGAAGTGCCGACAGTACCGGAAGTGTTGGGACCCAAAGCGCTGGATAAAATGCCGTATATTATGCAGGCATTTATCAGAAAACCGGCGGATGTGGAGAAAGGGCTGCCGTTTGACCGTAAGCTGTATGTGGCAAGGCGTGAGTTTGAGCAGAGTAACGAAAATACCTATGTGGTATCGTTGTCCAGCCGTACCATTGTCTATAAGGGCATGTTTCTGGTAGGACAGTTGCGCACGTTTTTTGAGGATCTGCAAAGCCCGGATTATGAGTCGGCAATCGCGACCGTACACTCCCGGTTCAGTACCAACACGAACCCAAGCTGGGAGAGGGCGCATCCGAACCGTTTTATTGTACATAACGGTGAGATCAATACGATTCGCGGAAATGCGGATAAAATGCTTGCGCGCGAGGAGACGATGTCTGCGGCGTATCTGGAAGAGGATTTCCATAAAATCTTTCCGGTAATCAATGCGTCCGGCTCTGATTCGACGATGCTTGATAATACATTGGAGTTTCTGGTGATGAGCGGCATGGATATGGCGCTTGCCATGATGATCCTGATCCCGGAGCCGTGGGCGAATAATCAGAATTTATCGCAGAGCAAGAGGGATTTTTATCAGTATTACGCGACGATGATGGAGCCGTGGGATGGGCCGGCGTCCATTATGTTCAGCGACGGCGATATGGTGGGAGCGGTGCTTGACCGAAACGGCCTGCGCCCTTCCCGCTATTATATCACAAGCGACGGATATATGATCTTATCTTCTGAGGTGGGCGTACTGGATATCGCGCCGGAGAAAATCGTCATGAAGGAGAGGCTGCATCCGGGCAAGATGCTGCTGGTCGATACCGTGAAAGGGGCGATTATCGATGATGAGGATCTGAAAGAATACTATGCTTCCCGGGAACCGTACGGCGAATGGCTGGACAGCAATCTGGTTAATCTGTCTGATCTGAAGATTCCCAACATCCGCGTGCCGGAATATACGGCTGAGGAGCAGGCAAGGCTGCAGAAGGCGTTTGGCTATACATTCGAGGAGTATCGCACCTCCATCCGCAACATGGCGTTAAACGGCGCGGAGGGAATCGCATCGATGGGGATTGATACTCCGCTGGCGGTGCTTTCCGATGAGCAGCAGCCGTTATTTAATTATTTTAAACAGTTGTTTGCCCAGGTTACGAATCCGCCGATCGATGCCATCCGTGAGGAGATCGTCACTTCCACTACAGTTTATGTAGGTGAGGACGGCAACCTTTTAACTGAGAAACCGGAGAACTGCAAGGTGCTGAAGGTAAATAACCCGATTCTTACCAATACGGATATGCTGAAGATCAAGCATATGAAGGTGGAGGGATTCAAGGTTGCGGAAGTGCCGATTACTTATTATAAGAGTACCAGCCTGGAGAGGGCGATTGAGCGCCTGTTTGTAGAGGTGGATAAGGCGCACAGGGACGGGGCGAATATCCTGATCCTTACAGACCGAGGTGTGGATGAGAACCATGTACCAATTCCGTCGCTGCTGGCGGTATCGGCAGTGCATCAGTATCTGGTGAAAACGAAGAAGCGCACATCTCTGGCGATTGTGCTGGAATCCGGGGAACCGAGGGAAGTGCATCATTTTGCCACGCTGCTTGGCTACGGCGCCTGTGCAGTGAACCCGTACCTGGCACAGGATACCATCCGCCAGTTAATTGACAGCGGGATGCTGGAAAAGGATTACTATGCAGCAGTTAATGATTATAATTTTGCAGTGCTGCACGGCATTGTTAAGATTGCTTCCAAAATGGGAATCTCTACGATCCAGTCTTATCAGGGCTCGCAGATTTTTGAGGCAATCGGCATCAGCAAAGAAGTAATCGATAAATATTTTACCAATACCGTCAGCCGTGTGGGCGGAATTACCTTAAAGGATATTGAGAACCAGACGGAGGCGCTGCACAATGAAGCGTTTGACCCGCTGGGGCTGGAGACGGACTTAACGCTGAACAGTATCGGACGCCACAAATCCAGAAGCCAGGGTGAGGAGCACCGTTATAATCCGCTTACGATCCATCTTTTACAGGAATCCACGAAAAACGGCGACTATAAGATGTTCAAAGAATACACAGAGCGGGTAAACCGCGAAGAGTCTGGCTATTTGAGAAGCCTGATGGATTTTAACTATCCGCAGGAAGGCGTGCCGCTGGAAGAGGTCGAGAGCGTAGATTCGATTGTCCAGAGGTTTAAGACGGGAGCCATGTCCTACGGCTCGATTTCACAGGAGGCGCATGAAACGCTGGCGATTGCCATGAACCGCCTTCATGGAAAATCAAACTCCGGAGAGGGCGGTGAGAGCGACGACAGGCTTGCCTCTGCCGGTACGCAGTTGGACCGCAGCTCCGCTATCAAGCAGGTGGCATCAGGGCGCTTCGGCGTGACCAGCCGTTATCTTGTCAGCGCGAAAGAGCTGCAGATTAAGATGGCGCAGGGCGCAAAGCCGGGGGAAGGCGGACACCTGCCGGGCGGCAAGGTATATCCGTGGATTGCAAAGACCAGGCATTCGACACCGGGGGTAAGCCTCATTTCCCCGCCGCCGCATCATGATATTTATTCGATTGAAGATCTGGCGCAGTTGATTTATGACCTGAAAAGTTCCAATAAGGATGCAAGAATTTCCGTAAAGCTGGTATCCGAAGCGGGCGTTGGTACAGTTGCGGCGGGCGTAGCAAAGGCAGGCGCACAGGTAATCCTGATTTCCGGTTATGACGGAGGTACAGGGGCGGCGCCGCGCAGCTCCATCCATAATGCCGGGCTGCCCTGGGAGCTTGGACTGGCAGAGACACATCAGACGTTGATTATGAATGGGCTGAGGAATAAAGTACGGCTTGAGACAGACGGGAAGCTGATGAGCGGGCGCGATGTGGCGATTGCGGCGATTCTCGGCGCGGAGGAATTTGGTTTTGCAACGGCTCCGTTGGTAACGATGGGATGCGTGATGATGCGGGTATGTAATCTGGATACCTGTCCGGTCGGCGTAGCGACCCAGAATCCGGAGCTGCGCAAGCGTTTCCGCGGCAAACCGGAATATGTCATGAATTTTATGAAGTTTATCGCGCAGGAGCTGCGTGAGTATATGGCAAAGCTTGGCGTGCGCACGCTTGATGAACTGGTAGGACGTACGGATTTGCTGAGAAAGGGCGAGGGCTTTTATAAAGAGAAAGCAAGCCGCGTGGATTTGAGCGCGATCCTGAACAATCCGTATGTGGGAGAAAATGTGACCTTTGATCCGGCGCAGGTTTATGACTTTAAGCTGGAGAGTACGGCGGATGAAAAGATTCTCATGAAGAAGCTAAAAGGCGCACTGGATAAAAAACAGAAGCGCAGCATTGAGGTGGATGTCACGAATGTAGACCGTGCATTTGGTACTATTTTTGGATCAGAGATCACGAAAAGGTATGGCGACAGCCTGGAAGAAGATACCTTTACGGTGAAATGCAACGGCGCAGGCGGACAGAGTTTCGGTGCGTTTATTCCGAAGGGATTGACCCTCGAGCTGGTCGGCGACAGCAACGATTACTTCGGCAAGGGGCTTTCCGGCGGAAAACTGATTGTCTATCCGCCAAAGGGCATTACTTACAGGCAGGATGAAAATATTATTATCGGCAATGTGGCTCTTTACGGAGCGACCAGCGGCAGCGCTTATATCAATGGCGTGGCGGGCGAACGTTTCTGTGTCCGCAATTCCGGGGCGGTTGCCGTTGTAGAGGGCGTCGGTGAGCATGGCTGCGAGTACATGACGGGCGGACGCGCCGTTATCTTGGGGAAAACCGGCAAAAACTTTGCGGCAGGTATGAGCGGCGGTATCGCTTATGTACTGGATGAAGACAGCGACTTGTACAAGAAAGTCAACAAAGAGATGGTTGCCATTGAAAAGCTATCCAGCAAATATGATGTGGAAGAACTAAAGAAAATGATTAAGGACCACGTAGCATATACGAACTCCGTAAAAGGAAAAGAGGTTTTGGAACACTTTGAGGAGTATCTGCCCAGGTTTAAGAAGATTATTCCCAATGATTACAAGCGTATGATGAATACGATTGTACAGATGGAGGAAAAGGGATTAAGCAGTGAGCAGGCGCAGATTGAAGCATTCAATGCGATTATGAAAGGCTAGGAGGCGAAAGGAATGGGAAAACCAACAGGATTTATGGAATACGAGAGGGAGAACAGCGAAACGATCAGCCCGAAAGCCCGCATTAAGAATTTTAAGGAATTCCATGTACCTCTCTCAAAGGAAAAACAGCGCCAGCAGGGCGCAAGATGTATGGCGTGCGGCGTGCCGTTCTGCCAGGCGGGGATGATGATCGGCGGGATGGCTTCCGGCTGTCCGCTGAATAATCTCGTGCCGGAATGGAATGATTTTGTATATACCGGAAACTGGGAGCAGGCATACAGGCGTCTGATGAAGACGCATTGCTTCCCGGAGTTTACCTCCAGAGTATGCCCTGCCTTATGTGAGGCGGCATGTACCTGCAACCTTCACGGGGAGCCGGTGGCGACGAAGGAGAATGAAAGGGCGATCATTGAAAATGCCTATGAGACCGGGCTGGTAAAGCCCAATCCGCCGAAGGTACGCACAGGGAAGAAGGTTGCGGTTGTGGGAAGCGGGCCTTCCGGGCTGGCAACGGCGATGCAGTTAAATAAGCGCGGGCATAAGGTAACAGTTTTTGAGCGAAATGACCGAATCGGCGGGCTGCTGCGCTACGGAATTCCCAACATGAAGCTGGAAAAATGGGTGATCGACCGGAGAGTGGAGGTAATGGAAGCGGAAGGAATCGAGTTCGTAACCGATGCGAATGTCGGTGAGGACATAAAAGCGGAGCAGCTTTTAAAAGATTTTGACCGTGTGGTGCTTTGCTGCGGCGCTTCCAACCCGCGTGACATCAAAGTGCCGGGAAGGGAAGCAAAGGGAATCTATTTTGCGGTAGATTTTCTGAAGGCGACGACAAAGAGCCTTCTGGATTCGAACTTTGAGGATGGGAAGTTTATTTCTGCAAAAGGGAAAAAGGTTATTGTCATCGGCGGCGGCGATACCGGAAATGACTGTGTGGGAACCTGTATCCGCCTGGGGGCGGCGAGCGTGACCCAGTTGGAGATGATGCCCAAACCTTCCGAAACGAGAACCGCAGGCAATCCGTGGCCGCAGTGGCCAAGAGTCTTGAAGACAGATTACGGACAGGAGGAAGCCATTGCGGTATTCGGTAATGATCCGCGTATCTATCAGACTACGGTTACAGAATTTATCGCCAACAAAAAGGGAGAGCTTTGCCAGGCAAAGCTGGTGAAGCTGGAGAGCAAGAAGGACGGAAAAAGCGGGCGGATGATGATGGTTCCCGTGGAGGGCACGGAGGAAGTTGTGGATGTGGACCTGGTGCTGATCGCAGCCGGCTTTTTAGGAGCGCAGAAATATGTGACCGACGCCTTCAAAGTAAAGGTAAGCCCACGTACTAATGTAGACACAGAAGCGGGTAAATACCAGACCAGCGTTCCTAATGTCTTTACGGCGGGCGATATGCACCGGGGGCAGTCTCTGGTTGTATGGGCGATCCGGGAAGGAAGAGAAGCGGCGAGGGCGGTTGATGAATCGCTGATGGGATATACAAATCTGTAAAATAATTTACACTTTGCGGGGAAGAAGGAACGGATATGTATCCGTTTGAAAAGGTGAATCATAAGCTGTGGGATCGCAGACCGAGGATGAGCTGCTGAACTTTATCCTGCAGGAGCCGGTGGAGATTGGGGAGAAGGTTCCCAATGAATTTGAGCTGGCGGAAAAGTTTGGCGTGGGAAAGAGCACGCTCCGTGAGACAGTAAAAGGGCTGGTATCCAAAGGCGTGCTGGAGGTACGTCAGAGGCTCGGGGACTTACGTAATCAGTACCAGTACGCTTGAGGAGAACCCGCTTGGGCTATCAAAATTCAGGGATAAATATAAGCTGGCGCTGGAGCTTTTTGAAGTCCGGCTGATGCTGGAACCGGAGATCGCATCGCTGGCTGCGCGCAATGCGACAGAGGAAGAGTAGGAAAAATTAAAAGAGCTG
>CAZAQD010000006.1:9905-13223 GCA_964487425.1 uncultured Marvinbryantia sp.
AGCTGCTGGAGATGCCTGACGGGCATCAGGATGAGACATCAGATGAATAAATAAGTAAAAGTGAACAAAAACAGTGGGTTTCCAAAGCGGAAATCCACTGTTTTTTGTGCGAAAGATAGAAAAAAGAAAAATACATCGGACGTATTGACGAAAATACAGGATAAAAGTATAACAAATTCAGAATAACATAAGACGTCTGATGTTATAGAAAGAGAAAAACGGTACATAATATAAGGACAGGAGAGTTTAAAGGAGGAAACGGTTATGGCGGCGGAAGCAGCGGTATTGAATCCTACGAGGCTGGTATTGGCGGCATTGATAGGACTGGTTTTATTGTTGGTATCATTGCGGCAATGCCGGGAATCGCAGAACTGTCCCCGTTGTATCTGGCTTGTACGACAGTCGCGGTGGCAGGCGGCGCGACTGTCTGCTCTCATTTTAACGATTCCGGGTTCTGGCTGGTAAAATCACTGGTGGGAATGGATGAGAAAACAACGCTGAAGACCTGGACGATTATGGAAACGCTGGTGGAGGAAGGCGATTTAATTGAGATTGATGTGATGGCGAGAAAGCTTAATATTTTCGGCGTCAAGGGAGAAAAAAAGACGCCAAAGGAAGTGGAGGCGGTATTAAAGGAGCGCCGCCAAAACTGGAAGCCAAAGAACAAAAATATAAAAGGGGCGTGTTGCGCCTGTTTAGCGAACATGCGGCAAGCCCGATGAAAGGCGCTTATCTGGATTATTAAAAGAATACCAGTACTGCTTAGCAATATATGGAAATCAAAACCGGCGCTGCCATATGCAGACAGCCGGTTTTGTGCGTATGAACGGATCGTTTTGTGTGCGCACCGCTCGCGTTTTTGGCGGCTTTATGGTATACTGAAACAAACGGTAGAAAAAGGATACGGAGGTGCAGTATGAAATACGAAGCGGTACATGTAGGCGTGGTGGGAGCAGGAATCATCAGCGATATTTATCTGAGCAATATGATTCACAAATTTTCGATTTTGCAGGTAGACGCCGTCTGCGCCAATCATTTGGAGAATGCCCAAAAACAGGCGGAAAAATATGGGATAAGAGCCTGCACTTATGAGGAGATGCTGGCAGACGATACAATGGAGATGATTGTAAACCTGACACCGGCGTGCGCGCATTATGAGATTATAAAGAAGGCGCTGCTTGCCGGGAAGCATGTGTATACGGAAAAGACGATGACAGATCAGTTGGAAAAAGCAAGAGAATTGCTGGATCTGGCTGAGGAGAAGCAGCTTTATCTTGGCTCTGCGCCGGATACGTTTCTGGGAGCGTCGCTGCAGACGGCAAGGAAGGCAATCGACGATGGGCTGATTGGAGAAGTGACCTCGTGCGCAGCAGCGGCAAACCGTGACAATAATTTTCTTCTCAGCAAGTTTTCATTCCTGCGGATGCCGGGCGGCGGAGCGTGTTATGATTATGCAGTTTATTATCTGAGCGCCCTGGTGAGCCTGTTGGGTCCGGTAAGTCGGACGGCGGCGATTGTGCGTGCGCCCTATCAGAAGCACGTGAATATTATTCCCGGCGATCCCGATTATGGAAAAGAAATGGATACGCCCAATGAGAGCCAGGTATCGGCGGTCCTTCAATTTGAGACGGGCATTACCGGCACGTTTCATCTGAATGCGGACAGTGTTCTTGAAGACCAGGCGTTTATGGCTGTTTACGGGACAAAAGGAATCCTCTATCTTGCGGATCCCAATCAGTTTGGCAGTACGGTGCGCCTGCTGGAGAACAATCATAGCTTTGAGGAAAAAGCAAAGATGAGAGAGCTGCCCAATCTTTATGGATATGAGGAAAACTCGCGCGGCGTCGGTCCGGCAGAAATGGCATATGCGATCCGCAAGGGATGCAAAAACAGAGCAAATAAAGAATTTGCCTATCATGTCCTGGATGTACTCTCTGCTATACTAACAAGCGGTGAGACGGGAACGTTTCAGGAAATTGCTTCAAGCTGTGAAAGGCCCAGGCAGCTTGCAGTGCCGGCTGAATCGGAGGAGGACAGCCTGTATTTATCTTAGCAGCGCGTTGTGCACAAACATGTGACACATATATGAATTCAGATGCTTCCTGGCAAAAAGCCGTGGAGCTTATGCGCCCGGACAAAAAAGAGACCTGGAGTTAGCCCGGTCCCTGTAGAAAAGTAGAGTGTGTATATATGAACTTCCTGTCTGCCGGTGAATATCCGACAGGCGGGAAGATTATTTTTAGTCGAATCCGGTTCAATACATACGCGTCGTGCACCGCACCGGCTTCATTTGTTATGATTAGAGTATAGCGCAGATTTGTGACCAGAATTTGTAAGAAATCGAAAATAAATCTTAAGGAAATTAAAAAACGATTAGGTGTTGATACAGGAAGAAAAATCTTCTATACTAAGGCGTAGATAAACGATAAATATTATGGTAACAGAGGGAGAGAGACAGATGGCAATTGAAAAAGTAAGGGCATATTTTAAACAGTATGGCATGGAAGAGAGAATCCTGGAAATGGAGCATTCCAGCGCGACGGTAGAACTGGCAGCAGAAGCGGTAGGCGTTGCGCCGGCAAGGATCGCGAAGTCCCTGACATTTAAAAAAGAGGAGCACGCCATTATGGTCGTGGTTGCCGGGGATGCGAAGGTAGATAATCGCAAATATAAAGAGACGTTTGGGGTAAAAGCGAAGATGCTGACGCCGGATGAGGTTGTGGAGATGATCGGTCATGCGGTGGGAGGCGTATGCCCTTTTGCAATACCGGAAGATGTGAAGGTATATCTGGATGAATCTCTGAAACGTTTTGAGATGGTATATCCGGCGTGCGGCAGCAGCAATAGTGCGATCGGGTTAACATTACCGGAGCTTGAACAATATTCGGGTTGCACCGGCTGGGTAAATGTGTGCAAAGGCTGGGAAGAAAGTGAAAATTAAACAATATGATACATTCGAAAACAAAATAAAATATATAATTGCGTTTGTAGAGAAAATGTGATATAATGCTGTCACTAAGGATGGGAGAGTGATGCAATGGTATTGACAAAAGAGGATTTCAGAGTAATTGGCGTGATATTTGACGAAAAGCTGGATAAAAAATTAGAGCCTATAGAGAAGGATATATCCGGCTTAAAAGAAGACATGTCTGGAGTAAAAAGCGAAATTTCAGACATGAAAGAGGATATCGCAGAACTGAAAGAAGACGTCTCGAAGCTGAAGGAAGACGTCTCGAAGCTGAAGGAAGATGTCTCGAAGCTGAAGGAAGATGTCTCGGTCTTGAAGGAAGACATGGTAGAGGTCAAGGCAGACATAGT
>CAZAQD010000006.1:13323-55136 GCA_964487425.1 uncultured Marvinbryantia sp.
AGGAAGATGTCTCGGTCTTGAAGGAAGACATGGTAGAGGTCAAGGCAGACATAGTAGAGCTGAAAGAGGACGTGGCAGTGTTGAAGGAAGACGTCTCGGAGCTGAAGGAAGATGTCTCGGTCTTGAAGGAAGACATGGTAGAGGTCAAGGCAGACATAGTGGAGCTGAAAGAAGAATCTGCTCAGATGAGGCGTGAGTTGTATGATACCAAAGAACTGGTGAATAAAAATTATTCTCTGCTGGAGCAGTTTTTCGCCAGCCAGCAGGAGTTTAATACAGAAGTAAAAAACCAACTGAAGATGGTGGTAGGCATGCTGGATATGCATAGCAGACAGATTTCGCGTAATACGGCAGATATAAAGATGTATCGATAAATGTCAACCGATTTAAAAAACTAGTTGACATATAACTCTCTTACGTCTATAATCACTATAGCCACCCGGAAAAGAAGGGCGGTAATATGAGGATGAATGTGAGGAGATGTATTCATGGAAACAAAACAGAGAATGTCAACAAAGTCTGTTATAATGATTGGAATGTCTGCGGCGGTGCTCGCAGTGCTTTCACAGCTTTCTATTCCGATGCCGTCCGGGGTTCCGGTTACACTGCAGACCTTTGCGGTGGCGCTGACAGCCTACGTGCTGGGATGGAAGTTTGGGTGTGCGGCAACGCTTGTTTATATTTTACTTGGGGCGATTGGTGTGCCGGTATTTGCGAATCTTAGCGGCGGCATCAGCGTCCTTACAGGTATGACCGGCGGTTTTATTTGGGGCTTCATTTTTATGGTATTATTGTGTGGGATCGGTATGGTGCAGAAAAATAAAGTGTTGTTGGGCGTGCTGAGTGCGGTTGGTCTGGCAGTATGCCATTTGTTGGGAATTTTTCAGTTTATGGCAGTGACGGGAACCGGTTTTGCAGCATCTGCAATGATGGTTTCTGTTCCATATTTAATAAAGGACATTGCATCCGTAGTGATTGCGTATGCACTGGCATTGGCAATCCGCCGTGCGCTGAATGCTGCGGATATCTTGACCTTTGCATAGGGGAAATATTGGGGATGGATGAGAAATTAATACGGGTACATCATTTATTGTGTATCCCCCTGTTTGCAGGGGAAGGATACAACGGGGCTTTTTGTGAAAATATGAGCCGCGTGATACAGAAATTAAATACAGACCCTGCACAGAAGCTGACGGCTGTGTGCAGGGCTGATATGATTTGCAGCGGGTGTCCTAATTTGACGGAAGAGCACCATTGCAGAGATGACAGTTCGCGCGTGGACGAAAAGGACCGGCGTCTGGCAACGGCAATAGGAATTGCCCCGGACAGGCAATATGCATATCGGGAGCTTTTGCAGATAGCAGGAGCGAATCTGACGGAGGAAATATTTACCGCATCGTGCCGTCATTGCCGGTGGTTTTTGCAGGGGTTGTGCTCGTATGTACAATGGAGAAAAAAATTGCAAAAAGTACTTGACAGGGATTAAGAAATGTGTTAAAAAATTATCAAAGAAAAGGGAGTAGCTTCCATCGAACAGTAAAAAAGATGGTGCCGAGGGCGTCAGAACGATAGAAATATCCGCTTGAAGGCAGAGAATAGCAAGACTTTTGTTTCAGGGTATACACTGGAATGAAAGTCTTTTTTATATAACCGATTCAAAAGCTTCCGGGATTTGCGGCTGTATGAAATACGATTCTTTTCTTTCTGAAAATTATATGGATTTTCAGCAGCAAATAACCTACAATGAATGAAAGATGAAAGAGTCAGGGAGGAAAACATATGGTACATTTTAGAGAAAAAGGGGAAAGGGTTATTGATCCGGCAGAATTAGAAAAAGGTGAACAGAAAAGAAAGCGTAATAAAAAGAGGAAGGGAGCGGCAAAAGCCGGTGTATTAGCGGCTGTCGCGGTACTGCTGGTGCTGTTTGCGGCAGGCGATTCCTTTTATCAGATCGGTGAAGAAGAGCAGGCGGTACTGATTACTTTAGGCAAGCCGAGCGCTGTTTCGGAAACCGGGCTTCATTTTAAGGCGCCGCTTGTGCAGTCGGTAACAAAAGTCAATACGACAATCCAGGGCTTTCCGATTGGGTATGATCTAGATACAAATGAAAATATTGATGAAGAGAGCGTTATGATTACGTCGGATTACAATTTTATCAACGTGGACTTCTTTGTGGAGTATCGTATTGCGGATCCGGTTCAGTACCTGTATGGTTCGAAAGAGCCGGAAGCAATTTTGAAAAATCTGGCGCAGAGTTCAATCAGAACTGTTGTCGGAAGCTATCAGGTGGATGATGTGTTGACGACCGGCAAGGGAGAAATCCAGGCAAAGATCAAAGCGATGATTACGGAAAGGCTTGAAGAGCAGGATATCGGGCTTCAGCTGGTGAATATCAGCATGCAGGATTCCGAACCGCCGACAACGGAGGTGCTACAGGCGTTTAAGGCAGTAGAGAATGCAAAGCAGGGCAAAGAGACGGCTTTGAATAATGCGAACAAGTATCGCAACGAGCAGCTCCCGGAGGCGGAGGCATCAGCGGACCAGATTATTAAAGAGGCGGAAGCGAAAAAGCAGACGCGTGTGAATGAGGCGGAGGCGCAGGTGGCGCGATTTAATGCGATGTATGAAGAATACAGGAAAAATCCGGTAGTGACGAAGCAGCGTATGTTTTTTGAGACAATGGAAGAAGTTCTGCCGGATATGAAGGTAATCATTGATAATGGCGACGGCATACAAAAGGTTTTACCGTTGGAGTCCTTTGGCGGCACGGCTTCAGAAACGCTAAATACCACAGATGAAACAGCGCAGACAGAAGCGCAGTAAGACGGGAGGCGGGTTTATTATGAAAAAAAGAACAGGTATTGCAATTGCGATAGCGGTGATTTTCGTAGCTGCCATCGGCAGTTCTGCCGTTGTTGTTACGAACCGGAATGAATATAATCTGATCAGGCAGTTTGGAAAGGTAGTAAAGGTAGTGGACAAGGAAGGAGTAAGTTTTAAGGTTCCGTTTGTGCAGGAGACGGCGTCGCTTCCGAAGGAAACACTGCTTTATGACCTGACACCGTCCGATATTATTACCAAAGAGAAAAAGACGATGATTAGTGACAGCTATGTTTTGTGGAAAATTGCAGATCCGCTGAAGTTCGCACAGTCCTTGAATTCCTCCATAACGAATGCGGAAAACCGTATTAATACGGCGGTGTACAATGCGACCAAGAATACGATTGGAAGCATGTACCAGGATGAGGTAATCAGCGGACGCGACGGGGAACTGGCAGAAGCAGTTATCACAGGCGTGGAAAGCAACCTTTCGCAATACGGCATTGAAATACTGGCGTTTGAGATGAAACAGCTTGATTTGCCGGACGATAACAAAGAATCTGTTTATGAGCGTATGATTTCGGAGAGAAATAATATCGCTGCTACCTATACAGCAGAGGGAGATTCAGAAGCGAAGGTGATCCGCAATACGACAGATAAAGAAGTGGCGATTCAGCTTTCGGATGCCCAAAAACAGGCGGAAATCCTGGTGGCAGAGGGAGAGGCGGAATACATGAGAATCCTGGCGGACGCATATTCCGATGAGGACAAGACGGATTTTTATTCTTATGTAAGAAGCCTGGATGCCCTGAAAGCATCCATGAATGGAACGAATAAGACTATCATACTTTCTGCGGACTCTCCGATTGCCCAGGCGTTTGCAGGGGAGTAACAGAACCGTGCAGTACCCCGTTGCGGGGGCTGCACGGCTCTTCGCAATATATGACCTTTTTCATAGCATTTTGTTCTGTGAAAAGTACAAAAAATGGGGAAATTTTCTGCGCAGAAAATGGACAAGATTACAAAAATGTGTTATCATAAACCTATATGAGAAATTTTGAATGATTATCTCAAAAGAAAATCCTGACAGGGATTTAAAAAATAAGGAGGAAAATCAAAATGGCAAGAAAAATGAAGACCATGGATGGAAACCATGCAGCAGCTCATGCTTCTTATGCGTATACTGATGTAGCGGCTATCTATCCGATCACCCCTTCATCTGTTATGGCGGAAGCAACAGACGAGTGGGCAACACAGGGAAGAAAGAATATCTTCGGACAGGAAGTTCAGGTAACTGAAATGCAGTCTGAGGCAGGTGCTGCAGGTACTGTACACGGTTCTTTGGCAGCAGGTGCGCTGACTACCACCTATACGGCATCTCAGGGTCTGTTGTTGATGATCCCGAACCTTTACAAGATCGCCGGCGAGCAGCTTCCGGGTGTGTTTAATGTATCTGCGCGTGCGCTGGCAAGCCATGCACTTTCTATTTTTGGAGATCATTCAGACGTGTACGCATGTCGTCAGACCGGTGCGGCCATGCTGTGCGAATCTTCCGTACAGGAAGTTATGGACCTTACTCCGGTTGCGCACTGTGCGGCAATTAAAGGGCGCATTCCGTTTATTAACTTTTTTGACGGGTTCCGTACCTCCCATGAGATTCAGAAGATCGAGACATGGGATTACGAGGATCTGAAGGATATGGTAGATATGGACGCGATCGATGCATTCAGAAAACATGCTCTGAATCCGAATCATCCGTGCCAGAGAGGTTCTGCTCAGAACCCGGATATCTTCTTCCAGGCAAGAGAAGCATGTAATCCGTATTACGAGGCTATGCCGGCTATCGTACAGGAGTATATGGACAAAGTAAACGCTAAGATCGGTACAGACTATAAGCTGTTTAATTATTATGGCGCTGCGGACGCTGAGAAAGTAATTATCGCTATGGGTTCTGTCTGCGATACCATTGAGGAGACAATCGATTACCTGATGGCAGCGGGCGAGAAGGTTGGTGTGGTAAAGGTTCGCCTTTACAGGCCGTTCTCCGCTCAGGCGCTGATCGACGCGATCCCGGATACAGTAAAAGTAATCAACGTATTAGACAGGACAAAAGAGCCGGGTGCACAGGGTGAACCGCTGTACTTAGACGTTGTGGCGGCCCTGAAAGATTCCAAATTTGACGCAGTACCGGTTAACTCCGGACGTTACGGCCTGGGTTCTAAGGATACTACACCGGCACAGATCGTTGCCGTTTATAAGAATACCGATAAGAAACTGTTTACCATCGGTATCAACGATGATGTTACCAATCTTTCCCTGGAGCTTGGCGAGCCGCTCGTTACGACTCCGGAAGGAACCATCAACTGTAAGTTCTGGGGACTTGGCGCGGACGGTACGGTTGGTGCAAATAAAAACTCCATTAAGATCATCGGTGACAATACAGATATGTATGCACAGGCGTATTTTGATTATGACTCCAAGAAGTCCGGCGGCGTAACCATGTCTCATCTGCGTTTTGGTAAGACGCCGATTAAGTCCACCTATCTGATCCACAAAGCGAACTTTGTAGCATGCCATAATCCTTCTTATGTAAGAAAGTACAACATGGTACAGGAACTGGTGGACGGCGGTACGTTCCTTCTGAACTGCCCGTGGGATATGGAAGGAATTGAAAAGCATCTGCCGGGACAGGTTAAGAGCTTTATCGCGAACCATAATATTAAATTCTATGTGATCGACGGTATCAAGATCGGCAAGGAAATCGGACTTGGCGGACGTATCAACACCGTACTTCAGTCTGCATTCTTCAAGCTGGCTAACATCATTCCGGAAGAGCAGGCAATTGAGCTGATGAAAGCGGCTGCGAAAGCAACGTACGGACGTAAGGGTGATGCAATCGTTGAGATGAACTACAAGGCAATTGATGCCGGCGCACAGCAGGTCGTAGAGATCGCAGTTCCCGAGAGCTGGAAGGATGCAGCAGACGAAGGACTCACCACAACAACCGCTAAAGGCTCCAGAAAAGACGTTGTTGATTTCGTTAATAATATCCAGAGCAAAGTAAATGCACAGGAAGGGAACACACTGCCTGTATCCGCATTTAAAGAGTATGTGGATGGTTCTACGCCATCCGGTTCAGCAGCATATGAGAAACGTGGTATTGCAGTAGATATCCCGGTATGGAATCCGGAAAACTGTATCCAGTGTAACAGATGCTCTTATGTATGCCCGCATGCAGTTATCCGTCCGATCGCCCTGACAGAAGCGGAGGCGGCTGCAGCGCCGGAAGGATTGAAAGCCCTGCCGTTGACAGGTATGAAGGACTACAAGTTTGCGATGGTAGTATCTGCTTATGACTGTACAGGATGCGGTTCTTGCGCGAACGTTTGCCCGGGCAAGAAGGGAGCAAAGGCGCTTACAATGGAAAATATGGAAGCAAATGCCGGCGTTCAGAAATATTTCGATTATGCAGTTGAATTACCGATTAAGAAAGATGTTGTTGAGAAGTTCAAAGAGAATACCGTTAAGGGTTCACAGTTCAAACAGCCGCTGCTTGAGTTCTCAGGCGCTTGTGCAGGCTGTGGTGAGACTCCTTATGCAAAACTGATTACACAGTTGTTCGGTGACAGAATGTATATTGCAAATGCAACAGGATGCTCCTCTATCTGGGGGAACTCTTCACCGTCTACACCGTATACTGTAAATGCGAAGGGACAGGGTCCGGCATGGGCGAACTCCCTGTTCGAGGATAACGCAGAGTTTGGTTACGGTATGTTCCTGGCTCAGAGAGCGATCAGAAACGGCTTAAAGAGCAAAGTAGAGGCTCTGATTGGCTGCGATTGCTGCGGCGAAGATGTAAAAGCAGCAGCTCAGGAATGGCTGGATACCTTCAGCGTTGGCGCAACAAACGGTATTGCAACAGATAAACTGATCGCTGCCTGCGAGGCTTGCGGATGCGATGAGTGCCAGGAAGTACTGAAAGACAAAGATTATCTTGCTAAGAAGTCCCAGTGGATCTTCGGTGGTGACGGATGGGCATACGACATCGGTTTCGGCGGCGTTGACCATGTACTGGCAAGCGGACAGGATATCAACGTTATGGTATTCGATACAGAAGTTTACTCCAATACAGGCGGACAGTCCTCCAAGTCTACTCCGACAGGCGCAGTTGCACAGTTTGCAGCGGGCGGTAAAGAGGTGAAGAAGAAAGACCTTGCAGGAATCGCTATGACATACGGATACGTATACGTAGCGCAGATCGCTATGGGTGCGGACTTCAACCAGACAGTGAAAGCAATTGCAGAAGCAGAAGCTTATCCGGGACCATCATTGATTATCGCATATGCTCCGTGTATCAACCACGGTATCAAGAAGGGCATGAGCAAGGCTCAGACAGAGGAAGAACTGGCAGTGAAATCCGGTTACTGGTATAACTTCCGCTTCAATCCGGAACTGGCTGCAGCAGGCAAAGACGCGTTCAGCCTGGACAGCAAGGCGCCGGATTATGAAGGATATCAGGGCTTCCTGGATGGCGAGGTTCGTTACAATTCACTGAAACGTGCGAATCCGGAGAAGGCAGCAAGGCTGTTTGCTACCTCTGAAGCACAGGCTAAGGCGAAATATGAATACCTGAATAAACTGGTTACTCTGTATGCAAAAGATGCTGAGTAAAAAACAGAATCATAAAACGTAATTTGAATTGGAAAAGGCTGGCGTATAATGCGCCGGCCTTTTTTGCGGTTTTGCCGGGAGCAGCAGTGCAGGCAGATGCCTTTTGGATTCTCGTGTTATTTGTCACTTCGAAACCATATCAGGTGACACACAAAAAAATAGTGTTTTGTGTCATATGACACAAAAATTGGCTTGTGATAGCACTAATTACAGAAAATTAAAAAAATAAATTGTATACTATGCACAATTGACATATGGAGCGGTTTTAGTGTATTATACAAATACAAACGATTAATATATAATCGGGGTTGACAAATGGCATTTGTTACAAAAAGGAACTGGTTAATAGTGGCATATTCCACAGGAGGAAGTCGAATGAAACGAAGCGAATACAACAAGATTAAGCAAGAAGGTCTGGAGTTGATGCGAAAGGCAGGGCTCTACTTGACGCCGGAGGAAGAAGAGCGGATGGAAGTGACAGACTTTGGGTTGAATGACCCATACCATGAAGGATTGATGCTTCATGTGTATGTAAACACGAAGAGGTGTTGCGCAAAAGAGCTCCCTATGATTGCGGGGCAGATTTGCGCAGAACACAGGCATCCGCCGCTCAGCGAAGATAATCCGGGCAAGGAAGAAACCTTCCGATGTCGTTATGGAGAGGTTTACATCCATGTTCCGGGAGAGAGGACTGAGAATCCCAAAGCGGTTATTCCGAAGGGAAAAGAGGACGTCTATACAGTATGGCATGAGATCGTACTGAAACAGGGCGAACAGTATACGTTGGCGCCGAATACGAAGCACTGGTTCCAGGCAGGGCCGCAGGGGGCGGTTGTATCGGAGTTCTCATCCTGGAGCGATGATGCGACGGATGTCTATACGGATCCGGCAATTACCAGATTCACGACGATTGAAGAGGATGAATAGGAGAAATAAATGAAAATCCATAGGTTGTGTGAGGACAATTGGAAGTTCTGCAGACTGGGAGCAGGAAACTGGTATGACGCAAGGGTACCCGGAACACTGTTTGCCGATATGCTGGATAATCATATAATAGAAAATCCGTATTACAGATTTCATGAAAAGCAGTTTGCAGAATTGGCGGAAGAAGATTATGAGTATCAATGCATTTTCAATCTCGAAACGGAGTTCCTTAACCGGGAGCACCAGACGCTTGTCTTTGAAGGAATTGATACAATTGCCGATATTTATTTAAACGGCAGAAAGCTGGCATCAACAGATAATATGCATCGTACATACCGTTTTGATGTGACAGGCATGTTGGTGGCGGGATGCAATAAAATAGAAGTTATTTTGCATTCACCGCTGAAATATATCCGGGAAAAACATGCTGAAAATCCGCTCCCGGAATTCAATTTCGCAAGCCTGCATGGATTTTCACAGATTCGCAAGATCCAGAGCAGTTTTGGCTGGGATGCGGAACCGGTTGTACCGGATTCGGGGATCTGGAGAGATGTTTATCTGGAAGGATACAACAGGGTCAGGATCGAAGATGTCTATGTCCGCCAGCATCATAGTGAAGGGACGGTGGAATTAGAAACAGAGGTCAGCCTTGATGGAAGATCAGACGACTGCTTTGAGGTCTGTTGGCAGTTGGAAGACCCGCAGCAGCATATAAAAGCCGGCGGAAGATGGAAAATGACGGGTACAAAAGCTGTTTTACATATTCCGGTAGATGAACCGGAACTGTGGTGGCCTAATGGATACGGGAAACAGCCGCTTTATAAGCTGCATATCACAGTAAAATATGCCGACAGCGAAGAAACGGATTCGAAGGAAGTAAGGCTCGGCATGAGAAAGGCGGAGGTTCGGCGGGAGAAAGACGAATGGGGAGAATCCTTTGCATTTTATGTAAATGATGTACCGGTATTTGCGAAAGGAGGATGTTATACGCCGCCGGATAAGTTTCTTTCTCACTGCAGAGGAGAACGGCACAGAAAATTGATTCAGTACTGCGCAGAGTCTCATTATACTTGTATTCGGGTGTGGGGCGGAGCGGTATATCCCGACGATGAGTTTTTTGATCTGTGCGATGAATATGGAATTTTAATCTGGCAGGATCTGATGTTTGCCTGTGCCCTGTATCCCATGTCGGAGAAATTTGCAGATAATATCTGCAGGGAGGTAAAGGATAATGTCATCCGCCTGCGAAACCACCCCTCGCTTATGCTGTGGTGCGGGAACAATGAAAATGAGTGGTTTCATGATCTGGAACATGACCGGGAAGGACTCACATGGGAACTGCGCATGGAGAATTTAAGACAGTACGAGGTCTATCTCAGCGAAGTGGTGAAAACATACGATAAAGACAGGCTGTATTGGCCGAGCTCTCCCTCCAGCGGAGGCGGCTATATCGATCCAAACGGTTATGAAAGAGGGGACACGCATTGCTGGTATGTATGGTATCTTCCGGCAAAGCCCTATACGTTTTACCGGGAATGCCAGTCGCGGTTTGTCAGTGAATTCGGCTTGGAATCCTTTCAGAGCGTAAAAACATTACAGCATTATATGGAACCGGAGGACATGAGCCCTAATTCCCGTGTGATGGATTTTATGCAGAGGTGCAGCGACGGTTACTGCAACATGGGAAATGGAAAGATCATGAATTATGTTTTTCAGGAAGTGAAGCCGCCGGTGAATTTTAAAGAATATGTGTTTGCCACACAGTATGCGCAGGCAGAGGGAATCAAATATGGCGCGAACCACTTCCGAAGATTAAAGCCAAGATGTATGGGCAGCCTGTACTGGCAGATTGTAGACTGTTTTCCCGGAACCACCTGGTCGAGCATCGATTATGAATACCGCTGGAAGATCCTGCAGTATTATGCAAAAAGGTTTTATCAGGAAACAGTGGTAAGCATCGTGGAAGAGGGAAAGAAGCTTGCTCTCTATGTAGTGCATGACGGGCAGAAAACATTTGACGCAAGCCTGGCATGGCAGTTGAGAAGAAATGACGGCGTCACGCTCCTTTCGGGAGAGAAAGCAATTCCGGTTTGTGCAAACATGAGCCGTGAGGTGGAGCGGCTGGATTTTACCGGAAAAGTAGATTTTGAGCAGGAAGCAAAATGCTATCTGGAATTTTGGCTGGAGGATGAGTCGGGGAAAGAATTGTACAGAGATACCTGGCTGTTTGTAAAACCGAAACATTTCCGGTTCCTGCGACCGGAAGTGGAATGGACGGTGAAAGAAACGGATGAGGAGTTTGTGATAGAGCTTCGGACGAATGTTTACACAAAATGTATCCAGTTGGATCTTAAAAAGGCAGAAGCAGTTTTTTCAGACAACTGTTTTGACCTTTCACCGGGACAGAATAAGCGGGTCTGTGTAAAGCGCAATGATATAGATGAGAATCTTACATTGCAGGAGTTTCAAAAACAACTAGAGTACCAGTGTGTAAATACATTGGGGATGGAATGAGAACAAAGGAGGAAAAAAATGAAAAAGAGAATTGCCCTTTTAATGTCGTTACTGATGGTTTGTTCCGCACTTCCGGTATATGCGGAAGACGCTGAAACAGACAGTGATTTTACAGAGGAGGTAACACTGGATGTCGCTATGATGTGGCCGCTTGACAGTGAGACAGATGCGAAATCATATGCCCTTAACAACGCACTTAAGAGATTGCAGGAGGACTATCCCAATATTACAATCAATTACGATGGATCCGTGCATGATGATTATCAGACAATTATGATGACGTATGCAGCAGCAGATACGCTCCCGGATGTCTTTAACGTAAAAGGTTCCTGGATTCCTAGCATGGTAGAGAATGGACAGTTGGGCACGATTGATGAGTTCCTGGAAGCAGATCCGGAATGGGGAGAAGGCTTTGGCGATGATATGCTGTTTGATATGCAGTATGAAGGACACTATTATGGGGCGCCGTTCCAGAGCTTATGCTGTTCACTGATTGTTTACAATAAAGAAATCTATAGCTCTGTGGGTTACGATCAGTTCCCGACAACCTGGGACGAAATGATTGACTGCTTCACCAAATTAAAGGAAGCGGGATATGTGCCGCTGGGAATGGGAAACAGCGGCCAGTGGGTTGCAAATTCCTGTATGTTTGGTGCGCTGGGTAACAGAGGCGGCGGTGATAGCTGGTACGATGACATTATGAATGGCACCGGCGATGGATTCTTAGACGCAGATATGCTGAAAGGTGTTGAAAAAATGGCGGAACTGGCAGAGATGGGATTCATGAACAGCAATATGAACAGCATCGACCAGTATGAGGTGATGCCGCCTTACCTGAATGGCGAGTATGCTTCCTATATCGATGGATCATGGACATTCGGCACATTAATAGCTACAGCAGGGGATGACCAGAGCGTTGTGGAAAATTCAGGCGTAGCTGTATTTCCGGCAATCGACGGCGGCAAGGGCGAATATCCGGCAACACCGGGCGGATCTGCATGGGGACAGGCATACAATGCCAACCTGACAGGCGCGAAAAAGGAAGCGGCACGTCTTTTCCTGAAGTATACTTCTGATGACCAGTGGTGCCTGGATCTTGCGGAAAAAGGAGATTTCGGGGCAAGAAGTATTGATTATGATTATGCACAGACGTCTCCGATTCTGGCAGAATATGTGACATTAAAAGACAGCGTTGCAATGACGCAGCAATATGATTGCCATTTTAACACATCCGTGATCGACAGCATGAATACCGGTTTCCAGGAACTGCTTCTGGGAGAAATCACAGCAGAGGAATGGGGCAGCAGTGTTCAGGAAGAGTACGAGATGACTCTGGAGTAGGAATGATGGGAAGGGGCTGTCAGCAGACAACAACCCCTTCCCGTTTTAAACGGAAAGGAGAAACAGGAATGGGAACAAGTAAAGTGCTGCGTCCAAAGGGAAAGACATTATTTCTGTATATGCTTCCGAGTGTATTTCTTTTTTTGATATTCACAGCTATTCCGGTCGTTATGGCAATATATTATTCATTTTTTAACTGGTCGGGTGGAAAGAACAAAACCTTTATAGGAATTACCAACTATGTACGCCTGCTGCAGGACAGTGTGTTTGGAAAGGCGTTGCTGAATAATCTTCTTCTGGCGGTATGCTGTGTATTCTTTCAGGTGGGAATTGCGTTTGTGATATCTTCCCTGATATGTTCGAAGGTGCTGAAGCTAAAAGGATTTCATCAGTTTGCTATTTTTATGCCGGTCGTATTGGCGCCTGTAGTAGTAGGGTTTTTGTGGAAGATGGTATATAACCAGGACTATGGGCTGCTGAATTTTGCTCTGACCAGCCTGGGGCTGGAGAGTTGGATTCGTCCGTGGCTGGATGATATAGATATTGTTATGAAAAGTGTTACCGTTCCGATTGTATGGCAGTGGATTGGCTTGTATGTGGTAATCTTTGTAAGCGCGATGAAGAATATTCCGGGAGAGATTCTCGAAAGCGCGCAGTTGGACGGGGCGAGCGGGTTCAAGAGGACATTGTATATTACCTGGCCCATGACGCTGGATACGGTCAAGATATCGGTAATCCTGGCAGTTTCGGGATGTATGAAGATATTTGAGCACATTTATGTGATTACCAGCGGAGGCCCCGGGACAGCATCTATGGTTGGCGCAATGTATGCATATAAGACTTCGTTTATTAAGCAAAAGTTTGGCTATGGTTCCACCATTTCAGTAGGAATCATGGTGGTAAGCCTTACCTTAGTCATAATATGCAACCTGATTTTTGGGAAGGGAAAGAAAAAGTATGAATAGACAAACAATAAAAATAAAAAATTTTGGCTTGCATACGATCGGCTCTTTTCTGGTGAATGCGCTTATTACGATTTTGTCCTTATTCTGTCTTTTCCCGGTGGTATGGATGCTGTATTCTTCCGTAAAGGATGAGGCTGCCTTTAAAAGAAATATTGTGGGGCTTCCAGGAGAGTTGCATTTTGAAAATTATCTTTCTGCAATCAAAACAGGAAAGATGGACATTGCATTTGTAAACAGTCTGATCGTAAGCGTGCTGGCAGTGGTGATTTTGATTCTGATCGCCTTTATGGCGGGAGTGATTTTTGCCCGATACTCCTTCCGGGGAAAGGGCGTCCTTTACACCATGTTTTTATGTGGAATGCTGATACCGGTACATAGCCTGCTGATACCGGTTTTTATTGAGCTGAAAACCTTTTCTTTAATCAATAACAGGATTGCCCTGTCGCTAATTTATGTGGCATTGGGGCTGCCCAAAGCAATCTTCCTGGTGACGACCTTTGCGGCTACGATTCCGAAAGAGATAGAAGAGGCGGTTATCATCGACGGGGGAAGCACAAAAGATATTTTCTTTCGGGTTTTTCTTCCGATTTCAAAACCGATTTTGTCAACCGTTACGATTCTGAGCTTTCTGGATGCGTGGAATGAATTTCCGTTTTCTCTTATCCTTATGGGAAAGCCGGAGCTGAAGACGCTGCCAATTGCACTGACTTATTTTACGGGGCAGCATTCGGTACAGTATACCCCAATGATGGCAGGACTGACAATCGCTACACTTCCGGTGGTAATTATCTATTTTATATTCCATAAGAAGATTATGGAGGGAATGGTTGCCGGCTCCGTGAAAGGGTAAAAGAGAAGGGGAAGAGTATGGTAAGAGAACATCTGAAAATGGAAGTGGTACGAAATTATTATTTTGACGACATGAACCAGTTTGAAATTGCGAAGAAACTGAATATTTCCCGTTCTTATGTATCGAAGCTTCTGATTGAGGCGAGAAAAGAGAAGCTGATCGAAATCAAGAGCAGCAATCCGTGGCTGATGGAGACGGAAGAGGAACGGCGCATCCGCAGCCGATACGGATTGAAAAAGGCGATGATTATTTCCGGTGACAGCAAAGCATATCGCGACGGCGTTTCCTATACGGAGGAGATGGGCAGAGTGCTGAATAACTTCCTGAACGCCATACTGCAGGATGGAGACGTAATTGGAGTTGCGTGGGGGAAAACAATTTTTGAATGTTCCAAGTACCTGCATGCAGATAAAAAATATAAAGATATAAAAATTGTCCAGATCTGCGGCGGTGTGAGCCGGAATCAGAATAGTACCTACGCGAGCGAAATTTCAAAAAATTTTACTGGTGCGTATCAGGCAAATTCCTATCATCTTCCGCTGCCCGCTATTGTGGAAAGCAAAGTATATAAGGATATTTTTTGCAAGGAGCAGGGGATCAGCCAGATAATGAAGCTTTTAGACAGGGTGAATATTGCGGTATTTACGGTAGGACAGTGCAGCCAGGAAAGTTCGCTGATCCGTTCCGGTTATATCGCCCGCAACGGGATTCAGGAGCTGATCGATAACGGGGCAGTGGGCGAGGTGTGCACGCATTTTATTAATGCGGATGGAAATTGCGTGGACCAGGAGTTAGATGACAGGACGGTTGCCGCGTCGATTTCCCAATTGAAAAGCTATGATTACCGGATCGCCCTGATTTTGGGAAAACAGCGTCTGGAACCGTTAAAGGCGATTCTCAAATCGTCTTGTCCGAATGTTTTAATTATTGATGAAGAGACAGCATCTGTATTGATGGAAGATGCGGAAAGGGATGAATCATGCTTGCATATTGTTACCGGGAAGGAGAAAAACCCGTTTTAAAGGAAAAAGAAAAACCGTCTATGAAAGAAGGAATCGGAGCTATTCTGCGTATGAAGGCGTGTTCCATATGCGGAACCGATATGCGTACCTGGCGTTTTGGAAGTTCTAAAATTCAGACGGGCAGGACGCTTGGACATGAAATCGTGGGGCAGATCGAAGAAGTCTCTGAAAAATGGGAGAAGGTATTTCCGGCGGGGAGTATGGTTTCTATGGCGCCGGCGATAGGGTGCGGAAAGTGCGATTGCTGCCGGGACGGGCATACGAATATGTGCGATGATCTTCACACGATCGGTTTTGAATATGACGGCGGATTCGCAGAGTATATGGCAGTTCCTGAGTGCGCGTTTGAAAGAGGAAATGTTTATCTTCTGCCGAAGTCGGAGGATTATACGGCGTATACGATCAGCGAACCGCTGGCATGCGTAATCAACGCACAATCCTATCTGGATATCAAGAAAGGGGAAGATGTCCTGATTATTGGCAGCGGTATTATCGGCTGCATGCACGCTGCGCTGGCACTGCACAAGAAAGCCGGGCAGGTCATGGTGGCAGATAGGGTGGATTCCCGTATAGAACAGGTGAAAGTAAATTTACCGCAGATTATTGGAATTAATTCCGCGAAGGAAAATCTGAAGAAAAGAGTGTTGGAGCTTACCGGAGGCAGAGGCGCCCATGTTGTGATTGTAGCATGCTCTGTGGGGAAGGCGCAGGAAGAAGGAATGGAATTGCTGGCAAAACGGGGAAGAATCTCTCTTTTTGGAGGGCTGCCCGGTGAATCAAAGGGATATTTGGACAGCAATCTGATTCATTACAGAGAAATTTCAGTTTACGGTGTGCATGCCTCTACACCGGAACAAAACAGAAAAGCAATGAGCTATATCCATGACGGCATTATCGACGCCAGATCATTTATCAGCGCGGTATATCCGCTGAAGAAAATTGACAGCGCATTTCGGGAATGTGACAAAGGCGAGTTAATGAAAACAATTATTACAATGAACTAGAGGAGGAACAGACGTGAAAGCAGTAAGAATGTATGCACCAGGAGATTTACGTGTGGAAGAAACAGCAGCCCCCGAAGTGAAGCCGGATGAAGCGCTGGTGAAGGTTATGGCAGTGGGAGTGTGCGGCTCGGATATCCCCCGCGCCAACAAGTATGGCGCACATATAGCGCCCATTATTTTGGGACACGAATTTGGCGGTGTAATTGTAGAAAAGGGAGCAGAGGTGAAGAACTTTGAGGTTGGCGACCATGTAACGGCGCCGCCGCTGATTCCTTGCGGGAAGTGCCACTGGTGCAAAAAGGGCGAGTACTCCCTGTGCGACTATTATGATTATTATGGCTCGCGCCGGGATGGGGCGATGGCACAATTTATTGCGGTTAAGGAGAGTAATCTTCTGAAGGTGCGAAAAGATGTGAAATTTGAAGACATTGCCACTACAGATCCGTGTGCAAACGCGCTGCATGCTATGTATAAGGCGAATTTCCGGGAAGGAGAAAGCGTTTGCATCGTGGGAGCAGGAGCAATCGGCCTCTTTGCCGTACAGTATGCGAAAATCAAAGGCGCTTCTCGAATTGCGGTGGTGGATATATGGGATGAAAAATTAAAAATGGCTTTGGATGTAGGCGCCGATACAGTGATTAATTCCATGAAGGAAGAACCGGTAGAAATAATCAGAGAAATTACAGATGGGATGGGAATGGACATCGTGATTGATTTTTCGGGAGCTCCGGCGGCACAAAAGCAGTGCATCAGTTATGCCTGCAAGCAGGGGCGCGTCGTATTCCTCGGCATCTCCCATCAGGGATTGCAGTTGACGGAGAAGGAAGTGGATTACATACAGAGGGGGGAACTGCAGATTATCGGTTCGTGGAATTCTTTTACAGCTCCGTTCCCCGGCAGGGACTGGATCGGTTCAATAGATCTTTTTGAAAATCACGGGATGACCGCGAAGGATATCATAAGCCATAGGCTGACTTTGGATGAAGTTCCCGGTATCTTTGAAAAAATTGCGGAAGGCAATTATTTTTTCAGTAAAATCATGATTTTTCCGAATGGCATGGAGGGATAGAAATGAATGCAAAAGAGATACTTGCTAAGATTGACCATACACAACTGAAGGCAACTGCGACATGGGAGGACATTCGTGTACTCTGTGAGGAAGCTGTTTCTTATGGAACCGCTTCAGTATGCATCCCGCCGGGTTACGTAGCGAGGGTAAAAAAAGAATTTGGGGAAAAGCTGAATATCTGTACAGTAATCGGATTTCCACTGGGGTATGCGACAACGGAGACAAAGGTATTCGAGGCAGAAGACGCGGTGCAAAAGGGCGCGAATGAGATCGATATGGTGGTGAACCTTACCGATGTGAAAAACGGAGATTTTGACAAAGTATATGAGGAGATTGCCGCTGTGAAAAAAGCAGTTGGCGGGCATATTCTGAAGGTGATTATTGAGACCTGCTATCTTACGGAAGAAGAGAAAATAGAGCTTTGTAAAGCGGTGACCAAAGGCGGCGCGGAGTACATTAAGACTTCCACCGGGTTTGGCACGGCAGGAGCGGCAATTGAGGATATCCGCCTGTTTAAAAAGTATATTGGCAGGGATGTGAAAATAAAAGCGGCGGGAGGAATCAGGACGCTGGACGCTTTGGAGCAGTATCTGAAGGAAGGGTGTTCCAGGATTGGTACAAGTTCTGCAGTTGCGCTGTTAAAGGAACAGAGGTGAGAAGATTGAGTGAACCGCTATTGATGGCGATAGATCTGGGTACAAGTTTTATAAAATGCGGAATTTATAACGGCGCAAGCGCCTGCGTCGCGGAAGCGCTTGCACCGGTGCGGGATGAGAGACCGGCTCCGGGAGTTTTTATTCAGAAGGGTGAGGATTTGTTTGCCTCTGTCATACAGTGCATGAAAACAGCGGGGATGCAATTGGGAGACAGGCGCAGTGATGTAGAGGCGATTTCTTTTACCGGACAGATGTCCGGGTTCATGGGCGTGGACAGAGAGTGGAATGACATTACTACCTGGTCCTGCTCATTGGATTCCAGATATATGCCCTATGCCCAAAAGCAGATGGATCGTTTTCGCGATGTGTTTCTGAAAACAGCGGGTACCAACTTCCCGCAAATGGCGCCCAAGATGGCTTGGTTTAAGGGGGAATTTCCGCAAGAGGCGCGAAAAATTGAAAAGTATTTGATGATTAGCGGCTATGTGATCGGACGGTTGGGAAAACTGGCGATTGAAGATGCGGTGATGGATACTTCCTTTGCCTCCTGGACGGGGCTGGCGGATATGAAGAAAAATGACTGGTCTGAGGAAATCTGCCGCATGGCGGATGTGGATGAACGGACGCTTCCGAGAATGGTCTATTCGGACGAGATCTGTGGAAAATTGTCAGATGAATATGCCCAAATAACCGGTTTAAAGGCAGGAATCCCTCTGGTGGCGGGCGCGGGAGACAAGGTGGCGGGCTGCCTGGGAGCAGCCATCGTCGAGCCAGGGAAGGCGGTATTTGAGGCATCTTCGTACGGAGAAATCAGTTGCTGCGTGGAGGAATACCGACCTGATATGGAAGAACGCAGGCTGGATGTTCTGGCAGCCGCAGTGCCAGGCTTATATTACGCAACCCATTTCGTTGCGGGCTCGGGGATTACGTTGGATTGGATGGTAAACAATTTCATCCGCAACCCGGAAGAAAAACTGAGCAGTGCCTTTGCCAGGGCAGATGCAATGGCGGCAAAAACAGAGCCGGGGTGCAATGATATGATGGCAATCGGACTTTTGGGCGGCAGCTCTATGCCGCTGGACGGAAGGCTGAGGGGAACTTTTACGGGCTTTGACTGGAGCCATAATATGGGACATTTTTACCGGGCGCTGCTGGAGGGCTTCTCCTGTGATTTTGCACTGGCTCTGCAGAGAGTGCAGAAATTGTATCCGGAATATGAATGGTCGGAGATGAAAATGATCGGCGGCGGAGCGAAATCTGCTGTATGGCCGCAGATTTGTGCAGATGTTACCGGTATCCGGCATACGCTTTTGAACCGTCAGGACGTATCCATGTGGGGCGCGTCCATTCTTGCCGGACATGCGGTGGGAATTTTTGCCGATGTTAAGGAGACTGCAAAACGGTTCGTGGGTGATGACAGAAGCTTTGAACCGGATCGCAGGTGGGCTTCGGTGTATGAGAAGCAAAAGGAACGGTATAAAAAATATACGTTGAGTATAGGAGAATGCTTATGAAACAGATCGATCTTAATCAGGGATGGCAGGTATGCCATGCGCCGCTGTTCTGGGATGCTGCGTATCTGGGGGATGTGAAAAGGAAAAAAGACGGCTGGCTGGCATGCAGCCTGCCGGCGGACGTCCATATGCCCCTTATGGAGGCGGGCATCATTCGTGATCCGGTAAAAGCGGACTACTGTTTCGAATCGGAGTGGATCGAGAAAAAATCCTGGTGGTTTCGAAAAACATTTGACAGCCGCGATGTGGATCCGGATGCAGAAGTAGTAGAGCTGGTTCTGGAGCGCCTGGATACCAATGCGCTGGTATTTCTGAACGGGCATCTATTGGGTGAGCATAAGAGTGTCCATTATCCGTTTGTGCGGGAAGTGAAGGATGTTATCCGGCAGGGAATAAACGAAATTGACGTCAGAGTGACGACCGGTCTGGAGACAGTCAGCGACCTGCAACTGTCAGAATTAAACTGGGCAATCTGCCGGGAGCAGGATAACGGCGGCAAGGACCGCAGTGATTACCGCAGGGCATTTGTGAGAAGACCGCAGTATACAGTGGGCTGGGACTGGGGTCCCAGAGTAGTGACATGCGGCATTACCGGAAACGCACTGCTGAGGAGTTACCATAAGATTGCCATTCGGCAAATGCATGTATATACGAAAGAAATCAAAAAAGGCAGCGCTTTGCTGGCGGCGGATATTTTCGTAGAAAATCTGAATATGCTCTCTACGCGTGCCTGTGATGTGCAGGTGAAGGTTTTCCTGGGCGGGGAAGAAAAAGCCTGCGCGGGTGTGGACGACTATTTGGTTACGTCGGGGGATAACAGGATTTCTCTGGAGCTGGAGGTGGAGGCCCCGAAGCTTTGGTGGCCGAACGGATATGGCACACAGCCACTTTATCAAATCGAGTGTACGGCAGACTGCGAGGGCAGCCGGGAAACGTATGTGATTCCTTCTTTTGGCATACGCACTATTGAGTTGGATACCTCCAGGCTGGAGAGGGGAAATCGTAAATTTCAGTTTGTGGTTAACGGCGTTCCCATTTATTGCAAAGGCGGAGACTGGATTCCCAATGATTCCATCTATGCCCGGGTGACAGAGGAAAAAACAGAAAAGCTGCTAAAAGAGGCGGCAAACGCCAATTTTAACATGATCCGTATCTGGGGAGGAGGTTTGTACGAGAGTGAAGCCTTCTATGCATCCTGTGCCGAAAAGGGGATTTTACTTTGGCATGATTTTATGTTTGCATGTGCAGCCTACCCGGATCACCGCACTGAGTTTATGGATCTGGTCAGAGAGGAACTGGATTATCAGACCAAACGTCTGCGAAACTATGCCTGTATTGCATTATTCTGCGGAAGCAATGAGGACCATTGGCTTTTTAACCACTATGATAACCCCAGATGGGGCGTGGAATTTAAGCATGAGAAGGCATTGGGAATTTCGATCGCAAACCATCTGGCAAAAGAGATGATCTGGAAAAACTGTCCGCAAATCCTCTACTGGAACAGTTCACCTTATGGCGGCGAACTTCCCAATGCGGACAGCGTAGGGGATGTGCACCGCTGGCATAACGGTTATATGAGCAAAAAGGTGGAGGAACGGATCGACGCGAAACTGTACGATGAGGTAGAGTCCAGATTTGTAAGCGAATATGGAATTATAGGGCCCTGCTGTATGAAGACGGTGGAAGAATATATGGACGGAACCCCTTTGAAGAGGGACGGGAAGATATGGGAGATGCACTGCAACGTGTTTGAGAAAAATACCGTTATGGCAGGCATCGGGAAGTATTATCTGGACAATACAGAGGAGCTTTCTATGGCGGACTATCTTCTCTACGGCGGGATGGTACAGAGCTATATGTACGAGTATTCTCTGGAGGCGATGCGTTTTAAGGGAGAATGCTACGGGGCAGTCTTCTGGATGTATAACGACACATGGGGCGAAAATGGATGGAGCATTATAGATTATTATCTGCGAAGAAAAATATCCTACTATGGAGTAAAAAGAGCGCTTTCGCATGTAAAGCTGATTGTGCGGGAAAAAGTGGGAGAGGCAGTGCTTGTGGCATGCAATGATACGCAGGAAGAGGTGGATGTAAGAGGCGAGTGGGGGTATGTTTCCTTTGATGGGAAAATCAGAAATACCGAAAAGAAATACTTCCATCTTCCGAAGGCATCCAAAACCGTGCTTCTGCGGGAGAAAATCAGGAATGCGGACGGGAAAACGGGCGCGATGATGTTTCTTTCAGAGACACCCGGGATAGACAGCGTTATGCTGAGAACGGATGAGCCGAAGAATCTTTCGTATGAGAGCCATGAGATCCGGGTTTTAGATGAGACACAGCAAAATGGCGATACATACTTGAAAATAACCAGCGACGGATACGTGCACGGAGTCTATTTGAAGGGGGAAGCGGAATGCTCGGACAATTATTTTGATCTGCTTCCGGGCGAGGTCAAGGAGATCGTCGTGAAAAATGAAAACGGTGTGGCACTGCAATTTGGCCAGATCAGATAAAGGAGAGAGGCTATGACAAATCAGGAAAAATTACAGGAATTGTTTCCGATAGGAACGCATTATGGCGCGTACAGGGACCGAACAGATAAATGTTGGGAAAAAGATTTTGCCAATATGAAGGCGTGCGGTATGGATACGCTGCGAATTCATGCCACATGGGGGACGATTGAAAAAAATGAAGGGGAATTTGATTTTTCTTATTATGACCATATTCTGGAAGAAGCAGTAAAATACGGGCTAAAGATACTGTTTACAATATATCTGGTGGAAACGCCGGAATGGGTGTTTGAAAAACACCCGGACAGCCGATATATATCGGCAGCAGGCACCGTATGGACGCCTCATCAGCAGGCGGATGCTTCAACAGGCGGATGGCCGGGGCTGTGCCTCGACAGTGAGCCGCACCGCGCGACAGTGGAGCATTTTCTGAAAGCTATTACGGAGCATTATCGCGGCAATGAGGATATCATTGCATTTGATATTTTCCATGAGCCGACGGAGGAACCGGCGCAGCAATATTATCAAAATGAATGGCGTGAGATGATATATTGTTATTGCGACCATTCCAAAGCTAAATTCCGGGAGTGGCTGAAGCATAAATACGGTTCCCTGGAGGAATTAAACAGAGTCTGGACCCGCCAGTATCAGAACTGGGAGCAGGTACAGCCGCCGAAGTCTGTAGGCATGTATACGGATTGGTTGGACTGGAAATATTTCCGCTCGGATGCGCAGGCGGACGCTATGCAGTTTTTGAGCAATACCATCAAGAAATATGACCATGACCGGTGTACGGTAGTACATACTGCTATTTATGAAACCGGACATCCGGTGGTTACTTCAAATGACCACTACAAATTAGCGGCGACAACGGATATGTTTGGCAGTTCCATGTACGATGCCGTGAACCCGGAAATCACCGGTTTTGTCTGTGATCTCCTGCGCAGCACGACCGGAAACGGACCCTATTGGGTGGGAGAAACGGGAACCGGAGCCGGCCCTATGTATGTATTTATCGGGGAACGCGAGGAGGACAGCTTTTGTTTTTCCATTCCCATTACAGGAAAAACCATTCAGCGGCAGACATGGGGACAGATCGCAAGAGGGGCAAAAGGGATTCTCTACTGGAGCTGGCGGCCGGAGCTGTCCACCGTGGAAACGACCGTGCTGGGCTTTACGGAGAGAAACGGCGATTGGACTGAGCGATGTGACGCCTTAAAAGAGTTTAACGATACCTTCCAGAAGTATAAAAAGCAGTTGTCGCGGGCTATGGCGGTGGAGAGTGAAGTGGCGATCCTTTACAATCTGGACAGTATTTTCACAGAAGGATTGGTATCGCTGGGGACTTCCGGCACCTGTATGATCCGCAAACAGAATCGTTTCTATAAAGACACGCTGGCACTGATGGGCGCCTATAAGCTTTGCATGAAAAATCTTATACAGCCGGATTTTGTAGATAAAAAAGGGGTGTTGGAAGGAGACCTGAAAAAATATAAGCTGCTTTTGCTCCCCTATAGCGTAAGCATCACCTCCGATTTGGCGCAGGCAATCAGTGAATTTGTTGGGAATGGCGGAAAGGTAATCAGCGATGCCATGCTGGGCTATTTTACGGATGACGCGTGGGGATCGGAAATCTGTCCGCCGGGCGGATTGGACAAGGTGTTCGGGCTGGACGTCAAAAGCGACTATAAAGTGATAAATGAAGAAAGCCTGGTTATGGGCAACCGGACTTATCATGATGTGGCGAAGGTAGTTGCAGAGCATATCTGCGTAAAAGAAGGGGCGGATGTTCTGGCGGCTTTTGAGGACGGAAGTCCGGCTGTGGCAGCCAACACATATGGAAAGGGAAGAACGGTATATACGGGAACCCTGTTTTTTGCCAACGCAATGTGGAATTATTCAGCGGACACGAATTGTTTCTTTAAGAAATTACTGCAGGAAGCGGGCTATCAGCCGCAGGCAAAGTTGTGGGGAACGGATGAAGAGCAGATGGTAGAGATGCGCTTGTTAAAGGGAGAGAAGGAAGCATTTTTATTTTTGCTGAATCACGAAAGTAAAGCGGTTTGCCTGAATTTGACAGTTCCGGGCATGCAATATAAAGCGATGCAGGATATCCGTACCGGAGAGCAGAGCAGAATCGAGAATGATACGATACAGATCCGGGACAATATGGAAGCGGAGGAAGTAAAAATATTTATGCTGGTTTAGAGGTGTTTCCACAGAGTTCAATCTATAAAAGGAGATAAAATCATGAGATATTATGTGGATGGACGGGGAAGCAGCAGGGGAAACGGAACAAAGGAAAATCCTTTTCAGACGATCAATAAGGCTGCGCAGCTAGCACTTCCCGGGGATGAAGTGGTCGTAGCGCCCGGGGTTTATAGGGAAAATGTAGATCCATTGCATGCGGGAACCCAAGAGCATCCTATTATATACCGGTCGGAAAAAAAGCTGGGAGCAGTAATCACAGGGGCAGAGGAAGTCAAGGGCTGGGTGAGATACAAAGACAACATCTGGATGGCAAGGATACCCAACGGCATCTTTGGCAGGTATAACCCTTATCTGACGGAGATTGCCGGAGACTGGTATCGTTCCCCGGAAAAATATCATACGGGAGAGGTTTATTTGAATGGAAAATCTCTCTACGAGGCAGTGTCTATGGACGAACTGGCAGAGGCAAAAGCAGATTATCGTTCATGGGATCCTGAGTTTACCATATATCGGTGGTATGCGGTTCAAAAGGATCGGGATACCGTTATCTATGCGAATTTCCATGCCTTTGATCCCAACAAAGAAAATGTGGAAATTAATGTAAGAAGAAACTGCTTCTATCCCCAAAGGACAGGCATTGGCTATATTACAGTGCAGGGCTTTGTAATCAGGCAGGCGGCAACGAACTGGGCGCCGCCGACCGCTTATCAGGAGGGCATGATAGGTCCGCACTGGTCAAAGGGCTGGGTCATTGAGGATTGCGAAATTTCCCATTCCAAATGTTCCGGGATTTCTTTGGGAAAATACTTACAGCCCAATAATGAGAATAAATGGTCAACGAAACTGCAAAAGGACGGAACCCAGACCGAGCGTGATGCGATATGCCAGGCGCAGCGGGAGGGGTGGACGAAAGAGAAGGTCGGATCGCATATCGTGCGGCGCTGTGACATCCATGACTGCGGGCAGACCGGAATCGTGGGACATCTGGGCGGGGTGTTCTCTGTCATAGAGGATAACCATATCCATCACATTAATAATAAGCAAAACCTGGCAGGGGCGGAGATCGGCGGCATCAAAATGCATGCGGCAATCGATGTCATCATCAGGCGCAACCATATCCATCACTGTACAAGGGGGCTTTGGCTGGACTGGCAGGCACAGGGAACCAGGGTCACACAGAACCTGTTCCATGACAATGTCCCGCCGAAGGGGACGCAGATCGCGGACAGCCTGGCACTGGCGGAGGATATCTTTATCGAGGTTTCACATGGGCCGACGCTGATCGACAATAACATTCTGCTCTCGAACTGCGCCTGTCGGATAAGTACGCAGGGAATTGCCTTCGTACATAACCTGATCGCGGGTTCCTTCACCTGGGTGGGTGCAGGGACAGACAATGGAGGTGTGAATTTCCCGACGCCGCGGTATACGCCCTATCATGTGCCGCACCGTACAGAGATTGCAGGGTTTATGACGATCCTGCATGGGGATGCCCGTTTCTATAATAATATTTTTATCCAGCAAAAGATAAGGGAGGACCTGGTGGAGTATGCCAAAAAGGTAAAAATGGAAAAGGAATGCCAGTTTTGGTGCGGGACGAAGCCGTATGACGGATATCCGAATGCCGAAACCTATTTTGCACAGTTTACGCCGGAGGTAGCGATCGACCGTGCGGGAAAAGGAAGAGATGTATTCTATGACCACCTGCCGGTATACACGGGCGGAAATATTTATTTTAACGGAGCGCAGCCGTGTGACCTGGAAAAGGACTGTAGGGTAGAGCGTGAGCACAGCGTTTTTCTTGAATTGAGGGAGGAAGAAGGAGAATACATCCTGCGCTCTGATTTGAAGGAGCTTGCGGGCGGAGTGCCGTTTATGAACAGCGACATGCTGGGAGAGGCATTTGAGCCGGAACAGAAATTTGAATCCCCGGACGGAAGCATCATTTATTTTGACCGGGATTACTATGGCGAAAGAAGGGGAATCTGCACGATTCCGGGGCCTTTTGCCTGCTGGAAAGAAGAAAGGAAGGTGACATTATCATGGAAGGAACCATGAAGACAGCAGTTATGACAGATATCAGGAAGGTGGAGATCCAGAGGCGCCCGGTTCCGAAGCCGGAAACCGGGGAAGTGCTGGTGAAGATAGAGTATGTAGGGATCTGCGGGTCCGATCTTCACTACTATGAGGCGGGAAGGATAGGGGACTTCATCGTGGAGCCGCCGTTTGTGCTGGGGCATGAGGCAGGCGGGACTGTCGTTGCGCTCGGGGAGGGCGTAAAGGATTTGAAGGTGGGCGACAGGGTGGCGCTGGAACCGGGCAGGACCTGTGGGAAGTGTGAGTTCTGTAAGCAGGGGAAATACAATCTGTGCAGGGACGTGGTGTTCTTCGCCACTCCGCCGGTGGACGGGGTTTTCCAGGAATATGTGGCGCATGAGGCGGGGCTTTGCTTTAAGCTGCCGGAAAACGTAAGTACGATGGAAGGGGCGCTGATCGAGCCGCTTGCGGTGGGCATGCACGCGGCAAATACCGGAGATGCGCACCTGGGGCAGACGGCAGTGGTTACCGGAGGAGGCTGCATTGGGCTGGTGAGCATGCTGTCGCTGAAAGCACGCGGGGTATCGAGGGTGATCGTGGTTGACGTCATAGAGAAGCGCCTGAAAAAAGCGTTGGAGCTGGGGGCGGATGAGGTGATTAACGCCAAAGAGACAGATACGGTGCAGAGGATTCTGGAGCTGACAGATGGAAAAGGGTTTGACCTGGGGATCGAGACGGCAGGCTCACAGGTCACCGCATCGCAGTTGATCCGGGGAGCCAAAAAAGGAAGCACGATTGTTTTTGTGGGATACAGCGCTTCCGGGGAAATGACTTTGCCTATAGGAATGGCGCTGGATAAGGAACTGACATTAAAGACGATATTCCGCTACCGCAATATCTACCCGATGGCGATCGAGGCGGTGGCATCCGGGAAAATCAGGATCAAGGATATCGTGACGGATTATTTTGAACTGGATGACATCCAGAATGCGCTGGACGCCTGCGTGGATAACAAGGCAGATATCGTGAAGGGAGTCATTAAGGTGGGATAAAGCCGAACGGGTATGTCGCGCGCATCATTTGCAATGTACAAATAGGTCAAAATTTGCTAGAATAAATAAAGCGAATTTTGAGGAGGAAATAAAAAATGACATACCGGGAGATTTTAGAAAACGCGCGCACCTGCATCGGCAGCTACTGTAAGGCATGTCCGGTCTGTAACGGCAGGGCATGTAAAAACCAGATTCCGGGTCCGGGAGCGAAGGGCGTGGGCGATACCGCCATCCGCAATTACGAAAAGTGGCAGGAAATCCGTGTTAATATGGATACGCTTTGCGAGAACACTGCGATAGACACCAGCCTGGAGCTGTTTGGACAGACGTTTCAGTATCCGTTCTTTGCCGGCCCGGTAGGGGCGGTGAACCTTCATTACGGAGAAAAATATGATGACCAGGCTTATAATGAAGTGCTGGTGGCTGCCTGCGCAGAGGCAGGAATCGTCGCCTTTACCGGGGACGGGACAAACCCGGAAGTGATGCAGGCGGCGACGGAAGCGGTAAAGAAGGCACAGGGGAAAGGCGTGCCGACCGTAAAACCGTGGAATCTGGAAGTAATTAAGGAGAAGATGGCGCTGGTGCGCGCGGCGGGCGCCTTTGCCGTAGCGATGGATGTAGATGCGGCAGGGCTTCCGTTTTTGAAAAATATGACGCCGCCAGCGGGGAGAAAATCGGTGGAAGAATTAAGGGCGGTCGTAGAGGAAGCCGGAGTACCGTTTCTTGTAAAAGGCGTAATGACCGTGAAAGGAGCGCAAAAAGCAATGGAGGCGGGCGCGTCCGCGATTATAGTGTCCAATCATGGCGGGCGGGTGCTGGATCAGTGCCCGGCTACCGCGGAAGTGCTGGAGGAAATCGTAAAAGCGGCGGACGGCAAAATAAAAGTGCTGGTGGATGGCGGAATCCGCTCCGGCGTGGATGTGTTTAAGGCATTGGCGCTCGGCGCGGATGGTGTCCTCATCTGCCGACCGTTTGTGACGGCGCTCTATGGAGGCGGCGCACAGGGCGTAAAGGCTTATATCCAGAAGATCGGTGCGGAGCTGGAGGATGCGATGGCGATGTGCGGCGCAGCCAGTATTGCCCAAATCACCAGAGATATGGTTCGCTGAGGTTGGGTGAACGGATGGAATTTATATTAGCAAAAGAAAAACATCTTCAGGATATGTGCAGGATTACGGAAGAGGCGAAAGCACAGCTTCGCAATCTGGGACTGGACCAGTGGCAGAAAGGGTATCCCTCGAAAGAAGTGTGGGAGAAGGATATCCAAAAGGAAATGGCATGGCTGGCGATGGAAGGGGATAAGGTTCTGGGCGTGTTTGCTTTTCAGACCACACCCGACGTCTCTTATGGGGAAATCGAAGGGAAATGGCTGACGGAGACGCCCTATGCCTCCATGCACCGGGTATGTGTGGCGGACGGCAGCAAGGGAAAGGGCGTGGCGGGACAGATGTTTTGCCGGGGATTTTCTATGGCAAGGAGCCAGGGCTTTGCCTCTGTACGGATTGACACGCACCCGGGGAATATCCCCATGCAGAGGGCGCTGAAAAAAGCAGGCTTTCTTCCCTGCGGAACGATTACCCTCAAAGGCGGCTGCGAGGATGGGGATCAGAGGATCGCTTTTGAAAGGCGTTTGTAGTTTCTTTTCCATAATTGAATACTTTTTCCATTTTGAGTACATACTGTACTTGTGTGGAAGGAGGTTCGAAAATGAACAAGACGTTGGATTATATTGCGTTAATCATCGTGTTCATCGGAGCGTTGAACTGGGGATTGATTGGACTGTTCCAGTTGGATCTGGTGAGGCTGCTTTTTGGTGACATGAGCCTGCTCAGCCGTATCGTATATGTGCTGGTGGGGATTTGCGGTATTTATCTGCTCAGCTTTTTCGGAAGAGTAGGCAGCAGAGAGTAAGACATACTCATATTGGACCATGCCATTTCGGTGGCTGGTCCATTCTTTTTCTATTCGTTGTTTTTTTGACAGGCATGTGTTATGATAAGACGTAAGTGAGCCTTTGCAGGGGCAAAATTTAAAATTTGGAGGTCTTGTAAATGTTTCGGGGTTTATCGGAATATGATGTAGTTAAGACAGAAGAAATAGAGGATATTAAATCCACCGGGACGCTGCTTCGCCATGTAAAAAGCGGCGCAAGGGTGTTGCTGTTGGAAAATGAGGATGAAAACAAGGTATTCGATATTTGCTTCCGCACGCCGCCTGCAGACAGCACCGGCATAGCGCACATTCTGGAACACAGCGTACTTTGCGGGAGCAAAAAGTTTCCTTCAAAGGATCCCTTTGTGGAGCTGGCGAAGGGTTCCCTGAATACCTTTTTAAACGCCATGACTTATCCTGACAAGACGATGTATCCGGTTGCGAGCTGCAATCTGCAGGATTTTTGCAATCTGATGCATGTTTATATGGATGCGGTATTTTTTCCGAATATCTATGAGAAGGAAGAGATTTTCCGCCAGGAGGGCTGGAGTTATGTGCTGGAGAAGCCGGAGGATGAGCTGACCTATAACGGCGTGGTTTATAATGAGATGAAGGGAGCGTTTTCCACGGCGGATGACGTGCTGGAGCGGGAGATTATGAATTCCCTGTTTCCCGATACGCCGTACGGAATCGAATCCGGCGGGGATCCAAAGGAGATACCAAATCTGAAATATTCTGATTTTCTGGGCTTTCACAGCCGGTATTATCATCCGTCGAACAGCTACATTTTCCTTTACGGGGATATGGATATGACGGAGCGCCTGCAATGGCTGGACAAGGAATATTTGTGTAAATACGATGCGATGGAAGTGGATTCCGAGATCGCCCTGCAAAAGCCGTTTGACAAGACGAGGGAAATTGTCCGGAAGTATTCTATCTCCAATACCGATGAGGAAGAGGATAATACGTATCTTTCCTATAACCTGGTGGTAGGCGATGTGCTGGATGTGAATCTGGCGGTGGCGATGTCGATGATCGAGTATGTGCTGCTCTCAGCGCCGGGTGCGCCCCTGAAGCAGGCGCTGCTTGACGCGGGAATTGGCAAAGATATTGAGGGCGGATACGACAGCGGGATCCGGCAGCCCTATTTTTCAATTATCGCCAAGAACAGTAATCCACAGGAAAAAGAGCGTTTTTTACAGGTAATTGAAGAAACGCTGAGAGAGATCGTGAAAAACGGGCTGGAAGAAAAAGCGCTGCTTGGCGGCATCAACAACCTGGAATTTAAGTTTCGCGAGGCGGACTATGGAAGCTATCCGAAGGGACTGATGTACGGGATTGACTGCTTTGATAGCTGGCTGTATGATGAGAATGCGCCCTTTGATTATCTGCGCCAGATTCAGGTGTGCAGGTTTTTGAGGGAGCAGATGGGAACCGGGTATTATGAAGGGCTGATTCAGAAATATCTCCTGGATAACCCGCATTCTTCGGTAGTTGTGATGGTGCCGGAGAAAGGGCTGACGACGAAGGAAGATGAGAGCGTTAGGAAAAAACTGGCGGAGTATAAGGCGGGGCTTTCCGGGGAGCAGATCGGGGAACTGGTGGAGCGTACGGCAAAGCTGCGCGCTTTTCAGGAGACTCCTTCCACAAAAGAAGAACTGGAAGCGATTCCGGTAATCGGCATTAAGGATATTAAGATGGAGGCGGAGCCTTTATATAATGAAGAATATCATATCGGAGATACGCTGCTGCTTCATCACAATATCGATACGAATGGGATCGCCTATCTCAATCTTCTGTTTGATTTAAAGGGGATACCGCAGGAAATGCTGGGATATGTGGGGCTTTTAAAGAATATGCTTTCTATGGTGGACACGGCGCATTATGGGTATCGCGAGCTGAGCAACGAGATCAATATCCACTCCGGCGGCATTTATCCCACGGTTAACGTTTTTGCGGATTTTAAAAATCCGGGAGAATTTACCGGAATGTTTGAAATGAAGGCAAAGGTGCTGTATGAACAGCTTGATTTTGCGTTTTCCATGATAGAGGAGATTTTATTTACCTCGGTTCTGGATGACGAGAAGCGCCTGTATGAGATCATTGCCCATCAGAAATCAGAGCTGCAGATGCGCCTGACATCGGCGGGGCACTCGTCGGCGGCGACGCGGGCGATGTCGTATTTCTCACCTGTTTCGGCATTTAACGATGAGGTGAGCGGAATTGCTTATTATAAATTAATTGAATCGATCGAAGCGGACTTTGAGGGGAAAAAGGATGAGCTGATCCGCAGCCTGAAGGCGCTGATGAAGCAGATCTTTCGCAGGGAAAACCTGATGGTGAGCCTGACTTCGGAGAAAGAAGCGCTCGAGGCAGTGTGCAAAAAGGCGGAAGATCTGAAGGAAAAGCTGGGAGATGAGGTACTGCCGGCTGCCCCCAAAGCAGTTCTTTTAAAGAAGAACGAAGGGTTCCAGACCTCGTCACAGGTTCAGTATGTTGCGGTGGCGGGAAATTATAAAAAGGCGGGATATGAGTATACAGGAGCGCTGCGTATCCTGAAGGTGATTATGGGATATGAGTATCTCTGGGGCAATATCCGCGTGCAGGGCGGCGCTTACGGCTGCATGAGCGGTTTTGGCAGAACAGGGGATTCCTATTTTGTATCATACCGCGACCCCAATCTTGGCAGGACGGTAGAAGTCTATAAGGGCGTGACGGATTATGTGAAGCAGTTTGAAGTGAGCGAACGCGATATGTGCAAATACATTATCGGGACAATCAGCGAGATCGATACGCCGCTGAACCCGATGGCGAAAGGGGCGCGCTCCTTATCGGCATACCTCGGGCATATTACAGAGAAGGAACTGCAAAGGGAGAGAGAGGAAATTTTATCTGCCAATCCGGGGACGATCCGTGCGCTGGAACCGCTTGTAGAGGCGGTGATAAAGGACGGGAATATCTGTGTTATTGGAAATGAGGAGAAGATCAGGGCAGAGGGCACGCTGTTTGCGGAGATCAAGCCTTTGTTCGGTTAGAGGATAAGAGGATCAGGAATGAATATTGATTTAGAAGAATTACGCAATGCACCATCTAAAAAATCCGGGTTTGTGACGCTGATCGGGCGTCCCAACGTGGGGAAATCCACGCTGATGAATCATTTGATTGGGCAGAAGATTGCGATTACGTCCAATAAGCCCCAGACCACCAGAAACCGGATTCAGACAGTCTATACCTGTGAGGAGGGGCAGATTGTATTTTTGGATACGCCGGGGATTCATAAGGCGAAAAATAAGCTCGGCGAGTATATGGTGACGGCAGCGGAGCGAACCCTGAATGAGGTGGATGTCATACTCTGGCTGGTGGAGCCGACTACCTATATCGGCGCCGGGGAACGGCATATTGCCGAGCAGTTGAAAAAGACCAATACGCCGGTGCTGCTGATTATCAATAAGATTGATACCGTAAAAAAGGAAGAGATACTGCCCTGTATGGATGCTTACCGCAAAATCTATGATTTCGCGGAAATCATTCCGGTATCGGCGCTGCGCTCGCAGAATCTGGATACGGTATTGGGGGCGATTTTTCAGTATCTTCCTTACGGGCCGCAGTTTTATGATGAGGATACGGTAACAGACCAGCCGCAGCGGCAGATTGTGGCGGAGATGATCCGGGAAAAAGCGCTGCGCTGCCTTGAGGAGGAGGTTCCTCATGGCATTGCGGTGGCGATCGACCGGATGAAGGAGCGCAGCCACGGGCAGATGTATGACATCGAGGCGACGATTATCTGCGAGAGGGATTCGCATAAGGGGATCATCATTGGAAAAGGCGGCGCGATGCTAAAGAAAATAGGCTCCTCGGCAAGAAGGGACATAGAGAACCTTCTGGAGGCAAAGGTCAACCTGCAGCTCTGGGTAAAGGTAAAAAAGGACTGGCGGGACAGTGATTTCCTGATTAAGAATTTCGGTTACGATAAGAAAGAAATCTGATATGAGTGATAAAGTCGAGTTGACGGGGATGGTGCTGTCGGCAGTCCCTGTGGGAGAATATGATAAGCGGATTGTCCTTCTGACAAAAGAGCGGGGGAAGATCAGCGGCTTTGCCAAAGGGTCAAGGCGGCAGAACAGCCCTTTGCTGGCGGCAGCCAAGCCCTTTTCCTTCGGAACCTTCGAGTGCTTTGAGGGACGCTCTTCCTATAATATTTATCAGGCACAGATCAGCAACTATTTTGAAAAACTGTCTGTGAATTTTGAGGACGCCTATTATGGGATGTATTTTCTCGAATTTGCCGATTATTATACCCGTGAGAACAACGATGAAAAAGAGATGCTGAAGCTTTTGTATGCGGCGCTTCTGGCACTGGAAAAGAAAAGGATCGACAGAAAGCTGATCCGCTATATTTTTGAACTGAAAGCAATGGTGGTAAACGGAGAGTACCCGCAGAGCTTTTGCTGTGTGGAATGCGGCAGTACAAAGGAGCTGTGCGGATATTCGCATACGAAAAACGGAGTGCTCTGCAGAGAATGCATATCGCGCGACGGCGGGGAGAGCATGCTGGAGTCTACCATATTTACCATGCAGTATGTGATCTCTTCACCGATAGAGAAGCTTTATACCTTCACGGTATCGGACGAAGTATACGGGGAGTTCGCACGGATTGTAGGGCGTTTTCGCAAAACGTATGTGGATAAGAGCTTTAAAACGCTGGAAATTATTGATAGTTTGCAGATTTAGCAGTTGAAAATGGGCGGTAATCTTAGTATAATTACAGTTAAGTGATTTTTGGGGAGGATTTTATCATGAAAAGGGGACGTTTTCTGGCGATACTGTTATGCGCATGCTTTGTGTTGACAGGGTGCAGCGGTTTTTCGCCGGAGATTTCAGGAATAAAAATAGATAAAAAGGGCGGCATCACGGAGGTGATCCGTGAGAACTTCAATCAGTCCTATTATAGCGAGGAGGAGCTGAAGAGCCAGCTTACGAGCGAGATTGAAAGCTATAATTCCCAGGCAGGGGATAAGACGGTCAAAAATAAAGGGCTGAAAGTGAAGAAAGGTGTTGCCGAACTGAGAATGACTTATGCGACTTCCCAGGATTACGCTACATTTAATCAGGTGGATTTCTATTCAGGGGATGTGATCGGAGCGATCCAGGCGGGATATATGTTTGAAGGAAGCTTTAAGACAGTATCCGGCGGCAAGGCCAATGAGGACAGCGCGGTGTGGGGGTCTGAGATTATCGGCGGAACCAATTACAAGGCAGTCGTGCTTAAAGGGCCGCTGCTGGTGGAAGTACCGGGCAGCATCGTATATGTCAGTGAGAATGTAAAAGTGACGGATAAGTCCACAGCGGTTGCGGACGAATCATCCAGGGCTTATATTTTATATGAATAGAAATGAGGAGAGAGAACATGGAAAAGACAATGGAGAAAATTGTAGCATTGGCAAAATCGAGAGGTTTTGTCTATCCGGGTTCCGAAATCTACGGTGGTCTGGCTAACACCTGGGATTACGGCAATCTGGGCGTGGAGCTGAAGAACAACGTAAAGCGCGCATGGTGGCAGAAGTTTATCCAGGAGAATCCATATAACGTAGGAGTGGACTGTGCGATCCTGATGAACCCGCAGACATGGGTGGCATCCGGGCATCTGGGCGGATTTTCCGACCCGCTGATGGATTGTAAGGAATGCCATGAGCGTTTTCGTGCGGATAAGATCATAGAGGATCACTGCGCAGAGCATGGCATCACACTGGAGGGCTCTGTGGATGCATGGAGCCAGGAACAGATGAAGGCTTTCATTGATGAACATAATGTTCCGTGCCCGACTTGCGGCAAGCATAATTTTACTGATATCCGCCAGTTCAACCTGATGTTTAAGACCTTCCAGGGCGTGACGGAGGATGCGAAGAATACCGTTTATCTGCGTCCTGAGACAGCGCAGGGTATTTTTGTAAACTTTAAGAACGTGCAGCGTACCTCGAGAAAGAAGATCCCCTTTGGAATCGGACAGATTGGAAAGTCCTTCCGTAATGAGATCACACCGGGGAACTTTACCTTCCGTACCAGAGAGTTTGAGCAGATGGAGCTGGAGTTCTTCTGTGAACCGGATACGGATCTGGAATGGTTTGCATACTGGAAACAGTTCTGCCTGGACTGGCTGCACAACCTGGGGCTGAAGGATGGGGAAGTCCGTTACCGCGACCATGAAAAGGAAGAGTTAAGCTTTTACAGCAAGGCAACGACCGATGTGGAATTCTTATTCCCGTTTGGCTGGGGTGAGCTGTGGGGCATCGCCGACAGGACAGATTACGACCTGACGCAGCATCAGAATGTATCCGGGCAGGATCTGACTTATTTTGACGATGAGAAAAAGCAGAAATATGTTCCTTATGTAATCGAGCCGTCCCTGGGAGCAGACCGTATGGTGCTGGCATTCCTTTGCAGCGCTTATGACGAGGAGAATATCGGAACAGAGGAGAAACCGGATATGAGGACCGTGCTTCACTTCCATCCGGTACTGGCGCCGGTTAAGATCGGGGTGCTGCCTCTTTCCAAGAAGCTGAACGAGGGCGCGGAAAAGATTTTCGCGCAGTTGTCAAAGAAGTATAACTGTGAATTCGATGACAGAGGCAACATCGGTAAGCGCTACAGACGCCAGGATGAGATCGGAACGCCGTTCTGTGTGACATATGATTTTGAATCGGAGACAGACGGTGCGGTTACGGTTCGTGACAGAGACACGATGGAGCAGGTTCGTATTAAGATTGATGAACTGGAAAGCTACTTCGCAGACAAATTTACATTTTAGTGAGATGTGATATTTTGGAGACGGGCGAAAGCCGCAATCGCTGCAGGAAAGCGCCTGCTCCAAAAGGTAACATATAAAAAACATATTTAGGAGGAATTATTTTATGAAAGGCAATATTGTAGTAGGACAGTCCGGTGGACCGACCGCAGTGATCAATTCCAGCCTGGCTGGCGTTGTAAGCAAAGCAAGAGAGCTTGGCGTAAAGAAAATTTATGGTATGCATCATGGCATCCAGGGCTTCTTAAATGAGGATCTGGTGGACATGGGCGAATATATTAAGGAAGATAAGGATATCGAGCTGCTGAAGAGGACGCCGTCGGCATTTCTTGGTTCCTGCCGTTACAAACTGCCGAAGATCGAAGGCAATGAAGAGGTTTATGATAAGATTTTTGCGATCATGGAAAAATACGACATCGAGTGCCTGTTTTACATTGGCGGAAATGATTCGATGGATACCATTAAGATGCTGTCGGACTATGCGGCGCTGAAGGGCAAACCGCAGAGATTTATGGGCGTTCCCAAGACGATCGATAATGACCTGCCGATCACAGACCACTGCCCGGGCTACGGTTCGGCAGCAAAATATATTGCGACATCCTTAAAAGAGATCATCCGCGACAATGCAAGCTTTGGTATCGAGAAACCGACCATCTGCATCGTTGAGATCATGGGACGCCATGCCGGCTGGCTGACGGCTGCAGCAGCGCTTTCCAGAGACGAGGACTGCGAAGGACCGGATCTGATTTACGTTCCGGAAGTTCCCTTTGATATGGATGACTTTATGGCAAGGGTAAAAGATCTGGCAATTAAGAAGAGTTCCGTTGTGATTGCGGTATCTGAAGGTATCAAAGTGGCAGACGGACGTTTCGTGTGCGAGCTTGGCGGCGGTTCCGATTATGTGGATGCGTTTGGCCACAAACAGCTTTCCGGCTGTGCAGCAACGCTTGCAAATAAAGTGGCGGCAGAGACAGGGTACAAGACCCGTGCGATCGAGTTCTCTACTCTGCAGAGGGCAGCTACCCATGTGGCATCTCTGAATGATATCAATGAGGCGTTTAACGTTGGTTATCTTGCCTGCAAGGCAGCAGATGACGGACAGACCGGTATGATGATTACGATTGATGTAAAAGAGCGCAATCCGTATCAGGTTGGTTACAGCATCTATGACATCCATGCAATTGCGAATGTAGAGCGTCCGGTTCCGGCTGAGTGGATCGTCAACGACGGCACCGATATCGGCGAAGGCTATGTAGATTATGCGCGTCCGCTGATTCTCGGTGAGCTGACACCGCTGATGGTAAACGGTGTTCCGAAGCATCTGGTATTGAACAGATCTACCTACAGAAAATAAAACTGAATTTTGCAGGACTGCCGCCATTGTGCGGCAGTTTTTTTCGTTCCTTTGCAGCGGATTTTCGGGGAATTGGTCGACATTGATAAAATATTGTCAAAATACCCAAAAATTTCCAAACTTTCCTTGACTTTTTGGTGAAATGTGATAAACTGAATATGTGCGAACACAAAGAAGTGTACGTATCACGCCGGTTAGTATGTACCGGCTTTTTTGCGGTATGATTCAATACATTTTAGGAGGAATTGATGGATGGCAAAATGGGTTTATTTGTTTAAAGAAGGGAATGCGGACATGAGGAACCTTCTGGGCGGTAAAGGTGCAAATTTGGCGGAGATGACAAATCTTGGGCTGCCTGTTCCGCAGGGATTTACGATTACGACAGAGGCTTGTACGCAGTACTACGAAGATGGAGAGAAGATTAACGATGAGATCCAGGCGCAGATCATGGAATACATCGTTAAGATGGAAGAGATTACAGGAAAAAAATTTGGAGACAAAGAAAATCCGCTGCTGGTTTCCGTACGTTCCGGTGCGAGGGCTTCCATGCCGGGCATGATGGACACGATTCTTAATTTAGGATTGAACGAAGACGTAGTGAATGTTCTTGCTGAGAAATCCGGCAACCCGCGCTGGGCATGGGATTGCTACCGGAGATTTATTCAGATGTACTCTGATGTGGTTATGGAAGTCGGCAAGAAATATTTTGAAGAACTGATCGACGAAATGAAGGCGCAGAAGGGTGTGACGCAGGATGTGGATCTGACGGCTGAGGATCTGAAGGTCCTGGCGGAGCAGTTCAAGGCGGAATATAAGGCAAAGATCGGGGTGGATTTCCCGACGGACCCGAAGGAACAGTTGATGGGAGCGATCAAGGCTGTGTTCCGTTCCTGGGATAATCCGAGAGCGAATGTATACCGCCGTGACAACGATATCCCTTATTCCTGGGGAACGGCTGTCAATGTGCAGATGATGGCGTTTGGCAATATGGGCGAGACGTCCGGTACGGGCGTTGCCTTTACGCGTGACCCGGCAACCGGCGAGAAGCATCTGATGGGTGAATTTTTGCTGAACGCACAGGGCGAAGACGTGGTTGCCGGCGTGCGGACCCCGCAGAAGATCGACCAGTTAAAGGAAGTTATGCCGGAGGTTTATGAGCAGTTTTTAAGCATCTGCCATATTCTGGAGGACCATTACCGCGATATGCAGGATATGGAGTTTACGATTGAGGACAAGCATCTGTATATGCTGCAGACACGTAACGGTAAGAGAACGGCGCAGGCAGCGCTGAAGATCGCCTGTGACCTGGTGGATGAAGGAATGATTACGGAGCAGAAGGCAGTGGCGATGATCGATCCGAGAAATCTGGACACGCTGCTTCATCCGCAGTTTGACGCGGCGGCGTTAAAGGCGGCGACACCGGCGGCAAAGGCACTGGGAGCTTCACCGGGAGCAGCATGCGGTAAAATCGTATTTACGGCGGAGGATGCCAAGAGATGGGCGGCACGCGGAGAAAAAGTGGTGCTGGTACGCCTGGAGACTTCACCGGAGGATATCGAGGGTATGAAGAGTGCACAGGGTATCCTTACGGTGCGCGGCGGTATGACAAGCCATGCGGCAGTTGTGGCACGCGGGATGGGAACCTGCTGTGTATCGGGCTGCGGCGATATCGTGATGGATGAAGCGAATAAGAAGTTTACACTGGCAGGAAAAGAGTACCATGAAGGAGATGCAATCTCCCTCGACGGTTCTACCGGAAATATCTATGACGGGATCATTCCGACTGTGGACGCCACGATTGCCGGAGAATTCGGAAGGATTATGGCGTGGGCAGATAAATACAGGAAGCTGAAGGTAAGAACGAATGCGGATACGCCGCATGATGCAAAGAAAGCACGCGAGCTGGGCGCAGAAGGGATCGGACTTTGCCGTACAGAGCATATGTTCTTTGAAGGCAATAGAATTGAAGCATTCCGTGAGATGATCTGTTCGGAGACACTGGAAGAAAGAGAAGCGGCTCTGGAAAAGATCCTGCCGGAACAGCAGAGTGATTTTGAAGCACTTTATGAGGCATTGGAAGGAAATCCGGTCACGATCCGTTTCCTTGACCCGCCTCTGCATGAGTTTGTGCCTACAGAAGAGGAAGATATCGAAAAACTGGCGAATGCACAGGGCAAGAGTGTGGATGTCATCAAGACGATCATTGATTCCCTGCATGAGTTTAACCCAATGATGGGACACCGCGGGTGCCGTCTGGATGTCACCTACCCGGAGATTGCCAAGATGCAGACGAAGGCAGTAATCCGTGCGGCGATCAATGTACAGAAGGCGCACCCGGATTGGAATGTGTGCCCGGAGATTATGATTCCGCTGGTTGGCGATAGCAAAGAGCTGAAATATGTCAAGAAGACGGTTGTCGAGAATGCGGAAGCAGAGATCAAAGCGGCTGGTGTGGAGTTAAAATACCAGGTGGGTACGATGATTGAGATCCCGCGTGCGGCGCTGACGGCGGACGATATCGCAAAGGAAGCGGATTTCTTCTGCTTCGGTACGAACGACCTGACCCAGATGTGCTATGGCTTTTCACGTGATGACGCGGGCAAGTTTTTAAGCGCGTACTATGATGCAAAAATTTTCGAAAGTGACCCGTTTGCCAAATTGGATCAGAATGGCGTCGGCAAGTTGATGGAGATGGCTATCACCTTAGGCAAGACGGTTAACCCGAATCTGCATTTCGGTATCTGCGGCGAGCACGGCGGAGATCCGTCTTCTGTAGAATTCTGCCATAAACTGGGTCTGGATTATGTATCCTGCTCACCTTTTAGAGTGCCGATAGCAAGACTGGCGGCAGCGCAGGCAGCGATAGCGGAGAAATAGAGATTTTTATGGAATCACAGATAAGCGTATCATTAGAAATAGTGGTATGCTTATTTTTGCAGATAGCTTCTGGCTGGAAAGGGACAGGTATCTTATCTTTTCGGGAGGAATAGAGTGCAAGGGAGAAAAGACGGGACAGGAAAAGTGAAGGGAGATTATAGAATGGATACCGGTAGATTGATGGAAGAGGTAAAAAAGGCGATGTGCCATCGGGAACTGAAGGTGTATTATCAGCCGCAGTACGATTCTTTTAGCTATCAGTTAAAGGGCGCGGAGGCTCTGGTGCGCTGGATACGGGAAGACGGCACGGTGGTGATGCCGGGAGAATTTTTGCCGCAGCTCGAGCAGACGGAGGTGATCTGCGAACTGGACTGGTATGTGCTCGAAGAAGCCTGCCGCTTTCTTGCGGCGCAGAAGCAGGCGGGGATTCCCCAGGTGCCGATTTCCTTGAATTTTTCCAGAAAGCACGTAAATGAGACAGGATTTGGAAAAAAGTTAACGGGCATTGTAGACCGCTATGAGATTGGACATGAATTGATTCAGGCAGAGATTACCGAAACCGCATATGTGGAGCAGCCGGAGAGAGTACTTGCCTGGGCGGATGAGATCCGCGGGCAAAATTTCAGGATTGCGGTGGATGATTTCGGAAGCGATTTATCTTCTGTCAGCTTTTTTATGAATATTCACGCGGACATTCTGAAAATTGATAAAGGGCTGTTGGAGAAAAACTGTGAGGATGAAAAGGAGCGCATCATTCTGGAGAGTATTTTTGATGTCGCGCACCGGTTAAAAATGCGTACAGTGGCGGAAGGCGTAGAGACGAAGGAACAGCTTCAGTTTCTGCGTACCTGTGACTGTAATCTGATACAGGGATTTTATTTTGCCAAGCCGATGCCGGAAGAAGAGTTTCGCAAGGTGTGCCAAAAAGGCGCGTCCGAGGAAGAGACGGAGGATATTCTGATTTCGCAGACGCCGGGCAGCGCGCGGAATTTGCTGCTGGAAGCGGTGTTTATGCATTATCCTCTGGTCATTTTTGCAAATCTTACGCGCAACAGCTATTATATGATGGCATATGAGAATTTTTCCGCGACTTCCTGTCCATCTACAGGCGTCTTTGAGGAGCTGATTGAGCATGGAACCCAAACCATGCATCCGCAGGACCGCGCCCTGTTTCACGACACCTTCCAGATTGGAAATCTGATGGAACGCTACCGCAGAGGCGAAAAGTCTGTGACGGTCATCACCAGGCAGATTGGCGACGATGGCATATGCCGGGAGGTCGAGACGACAGATTATTTTGTCAAAAATCCCTCGGCTGAGGATGTGCTTGTCATCACGCTCTGCCATAATCTGCGGGAAGTCCACGAGCCGGCGTAAGATGCGGGAGGCGGCTTAGTCCTGCGCGCCGTGTCCGTTTAAAAACTGCGCGTATTTTCTCGGGGAGAGGCGCGTCGCTTTGGTAAATGCCTTGAAAGCGTTTGTTTAAAAACACCATGAATTCCAAAAAAGCTGCGCGCTCCAGAAGGTCCGCCCCATATCCGCGGATGTCGGTAAATTTATGTACGTAGTAGAGGAAGCGCTTCTGTTCCTCGCAGGTTAAAGAAATTTTATGCCCTGATTTCAGGGAATGGTTTTGGAAACAGGTATCCAAATCGGTGTCTGACGTACACAGTGATTTGAGAAAA
>CAZAQD010000006.1:55236-56849 GCA_964487425.1 uncultured Marvinbryantia sp.
ATTTGCAATATTTTGTACAAGAAAAGGAAGAAAATAGATTCTTTTTAATGATAGGATAGAAATTATAGATGGAACGAAGGGTAAGGGAGGAAAGAATATGGATGTGATGAAGAGTTTTTCGCTGGAAGGAAAAGTGGCGCTGGTCACGGGCGCGGCGTATGGGATCGGATTTGCAATTGCCGAAGCTTACGCGGCGGCGGGGGCGAAGATTGTCTTTAACTGCAGAAGCCAGAAAAATATGGATCAGGCAATGGCGGATTACCGGGAAAAGGGCATTGACGCAAAGGGCTATATCTGTGATGTGACGGACGAAAAACAGGTGGCGGATATGGTAGCGGATATTGAGAAAGAGCTGGGAACAATTGATATTCTGGTCAATAATGCGGGAATTATCAAAAGAATTCCCATGACAGAGATGAGCGTGGAAGAGTTCCGCCAGGTGGTGGATATTGACTTGAATGCTCCCTTTATCGTGTCGAAAGCGGTTATCCCGGGGATGATAAAAAAGGGACATGGAAAGATTATCAATATCTGTTCCATGATGAGCGAATTGGGAAGAGAGACGGTTTCCGCTTATGCGGCGGCAAAAGGCGGACTGAAGATGCTCACGAAAAATATTGCTTCTGAGTATGGGGAATTCAATATTCAATGTAACGGGATCGGTCCCGGTTATATTGCCACACCGCAGACGGCGCCGCTGCGCGAGACGAAGCCGGACGGTTCCCGCCATCCGTTTGACCAGTTCATTATCAGCAAGACCCCTGCGGCGCGCTGGGGATCGCCGGAAGATTTGATGGGGCCGGCAGTGTTCCTGGCTTCGGATGCTTCCAATTTTGTAAATGGGCACATTTTATATGTTGACGGCGGAATTCTTGCCTACATTGGCAAACAGCCGAAATAAAGAAAAAAGAGAGTGAGGATAAAAATGAGGATTGCATTAATTAATGAGAACAGCCAGGCGGCAAAAAATGCCGTAATTGAAAATTCCCTGAGAAAAGTAGTGGAGCCGATGGGATTTACCGTAGACAACTACGGGATGTATACGGCGGAGGATGAGGCGCAGTTAACCTATGTACAGATCGGGATTCTGGTAGCCGTACTTTTAAATTCGGGTGCGGCGGATTATGTCATTACTGGCTGCGGCACAGGAGAAGGGGCGATGCTTGCCTGCAATTCCTTTCCGGGAGTGATTTGCGGGCATGTGGAGGATGCCCTTGACGCTTATACCTTTGCGCAGATCAACGACGGGAACGCGATCGCTATTCCGTTTGCCAAAGGCTTTGGCTGGGGCGGCGACTTAAACCTGGAGTATATCTTTGAAAAGCTTTTCTGCGAGGAGAGCGGGCAGGGATACCCAAGAGAGCGTGCGGTTCCCGAGAAGAGGAATAAGAAAATTCTCGATGAAGTAAAGAAGGTAACCTATCGGGACCTGACGGATATTTTAAAAGAGATGGATCAGGAGCTGGTAAAAGGAGCGCTCGCCGGGACGCGTTTCCAGGAGTATTTCTTTGCAAACTGCAAATGTGAGAAGATTGCGGCGTGTGTAAAGGAGATTCTCGGTTAAGGATTTATAAAAGAGAAGGATATGCGGATATTTTTCTTTCACATATCCT
>CAZAQD010000007.1:0-14426 GCA_964487425.1 uncultured Marvinbryantia sp.
TCTCGCGGTTTAATTCGGAATCATCTACAATCAGAACCTTTGATTTCTGCATAGCCTCCAAAATATCATCTCCGGATAAAAAATTTTGTTCAGGCCCTCCATACGCACAGGGAAACGCCTGTCATAAAAGGGTAAGTATTCATTTATGTTCCAGATCCGTGAATTTTACAGAACTGAAATTAAACAAAATCATTATAGACGGATTGCTGAAAATTGTCAATCACGGCATCCTTGCAGGTTGCTTCCCGCTCTCTTTTCGAAAAAACACAGCCGCAGTAATCCTGCCTGTATAACCCGTATTCCCGCGACAGCTCCGTTGAACGTTTATAACCGTTTTTTTTCTTAAAATCACAGGGCAGCCACGCCACGGCATACTGCTTCGCCAGTTGTTCGCCGATCTCATTTAATTTTTCCGCATTCTTCAGCGGGCTGATCGTCAGCGTCGTGGTAAAATAGTCCGCCTTTTGCCGTACTGCCGTTACGGCTGTTTTTTCCAGCCGCAGACGGTAGCAGGCAAAGCAGCGCTCCCCGCCCTCTTTTTCTTTTTCCAGCCCCTTCACCGCCTCATAAAACCGGTCCTTTTCAAAATCTCCCTCTATAAAGGAAACCGGATAGCGCACAGGCAGGCTTTGGATAAAACGCTGCTGCTCTTTTACCCGCTTTGCATATTCCTCATCGGGATAAATATTCGGGTTGTAATAGAGAACGGTAATCCTGAAAAATTCCGCAAGATACTCCAGCACATAACTGCTGCAAGGCGCGCAGCAGCTATGCAGCAGCAGTATCGGCGCCGCCCCATCCCTTTTTTTTATCCCTTCTATGATACGATCCATCTCCCGCTGATAATTCCGTTTATTCATATCCTTGCCTTTCTTAATTAAAAAGCGCCGCCCTCCAGCAGTTTTTCCTTCTGCTTAACCACAAATGCATTTTTTTCTGCCGTTGTGCCTCTGTAATAAATTCATTCAGGCTTGTTTCGCCAAATCCCGCATACGCATGCAGCTTATCGATCTTAACGACCAACCCGTCCGCGATCAGCTCCTTCATCGCCGGACGGATGCGCATTTTCAGATAGCTGCCGTAGCGCTCCTTCCACTCCTGCGAATCAGTCTCAAAAAAACGTTCGAGGGCAATGTGAAGCTTTTGCGCTTCCTGCTTCGATTCCAGAAATTTGCGGTCCTTCTCTGTCATTTTTCCACCTTCCCTGTCATTTGCCCGTCTTTTCCAGCCCTGCGACGTCCACCGCCAGGTCCTTTAAGAGGATATCCCGCAAAAGCCCGCCGTATTTTTCTTTCGTCTTTATGACCCGGTAGCCCTGGCGCATGGCGTTTCCCTTACTGTAACGGTTCTCCGGGTGAATCGTACACATCAGATAGCGATACCCCGTTTCTGCCGCTTCCTTCTCTGCCCGCTGCATCAGAAGATATTGAAGATGATTGCCGCGGTACTTTGGCAGCGCCGCCGCCGACTCCATATGCGCGGTTTGCAATAGCTGTTCTTTTGAAAATCCGATATCATGCCCCAGGTTCTCCTGTGAAATTCCCGGAAATGTCATCATCAGCACCCCGGCAAGAATCCCGCTCTTTTTTTCAACTGCCTCATACGCCGTTCCCTTCCCTGTATTTAACATTTCCCTTGTGTAATCGGCATTGTCCGCCACATACCACTCTTGATGCTCCATACCAAGAAACACTTCCCGTATCACGCCTGCGATCGCATCCGCATCCTCAGGCGCTGCTTTCCTAATCTCAAATTCCATGCTTTTTCCTTTCCTTTCTTTTCCTATTGTATCACATAAATCCAATAAAAAAAGCGGAAGATTTGTATCCTCCGCTTTTCCTGCCGTAAATCTACGTTTTACTGGCTGATGTCCACATAACGGGTATAAAATACCTGCGTATCCCAATCCATCGTGCCGAACATATTGCCAAACCGTAAGTACATGCTATCGAGCCTATCCTCATCCACCGCAAAGAGCAGCGTGTATTCCAGGGTCTCGCCCGGCTCCAGTTCACGGTAGAAGAAGTGCCCGTTTAATTCTCCCGCATATGGCGACTGGTCAAAGTAGATCGCGCTGCCGTCGTCGCTTGCCAGATTATATTCCTGTCTGTTCAAAGCTTCCGTATAAGTGGACGGATACTGATAATTGCCTCCCGCCGCTTCCAGTGAGGTGATCGCCGGATCGCCTGCCCAGAAATCCACTGTCTCCTCCTCGAGGTTCTTTGCCTGTAAGGTTACCTTGACAAATTTCTGCGTGATCTCGTCTCGGGAAACCTCTGCCTCATCTCCATCCTCTCCCAGCTCATACGTAACCCTCTGATACGGCTGCAGGGCGCCATCCTCATTGAGGTGCTTTTCTATCTCTTCATACTGGAAGAAGCCTTCCGCCGGGAAATCTGCTATGGAATCCAGCACCTCCACGCCCGTCACGGTAATCTCTGTGCCTTTTATGCCCGCATAGTACTGCATGATTTCTTCCGCGTCATCTCCAGACATTGCGCGGTATTCTTCATCATTTTCAAGCTTCGCATATTCTGCCTGCGCATAGTCAAGCTCATAATTGAAGGTATCCCCAACCTGATAAATAGCTTCCTGCGGCACGCCATATTCCCGTATTGCTTTCTGTTCCTGCTCATATGCAAGGTCTGCCGCCTCCTGCGCTTCTGCCTCCTGCGCATCCGTATACTCCAGCTCTTCCTCTGTCACGGTAAACGTCAGGCCGTCTGCCACCTTCACCAGCTCTTCCATCGTCAGGTCATTGCCGCCAAAGACAATGCCCACATAGCCTTCCTCTTCATTAAAAAGATAGATCCGCTTATCAAAGCATCTGGTTACGCGCTCGGGGTCATAATTCTTTGTAATCAACTGCGCTTCCATGCCATTGATCGTCGCCTCTTCCACCGACTTGACATCCTCTACATCCAGAAACGTACTCTCCGCCTCCAAAAAGTTCGCCGTGACAACGCCCAGGCTGATCCCGTTCTGCCGGTAGCCTTCTTTATCATATTTTAAACTCCCATCCTCAAACTGCTCGTATCCTTCCGGGATATAGCCCGGCGTGATCTCCACAGCATGCGGCGTCAGCTCATAATTTACCTCAAAGGTATAGGACAAGCTGCCCTCCTCCTGCACGGACCTGTGTGTGAAAAATCCATTGATTGCCAGCCCTGTCACGGAAAATGCTCCCAAAATTTCCACCGTTGCCGCCAGCGCCATCCACTTTTTAAACACCGGTTTTCTTCTTATCGGCGCCGGCATGCTGCCCGTGCTTCTGATATAAGCGTAAGCCTCCTGAATCTTCTCTTCTGTGATATCGGAGGCGCCGATATCCTGCCTTAAAATCCGTTTCATCTCTTCCTGTGAATACCTTTTACCCATCTATGCTCTCTCCTCTCTGTTATACCACTCTCAGTCCGCCCTGATACTGGCGCGCAAACCGTTCTCTCGCCCGGATCAGGCGGGTCTTTACCGTGCGCTCATTCAGCTCCAGCAGCTCTGCGATCTCTCTGGTATTAAACCCTTCCGCATAATACAGCACCAGGATCGTGCGGTATTTCTCATCTATCTCCTGCAAAAGCTCCATAAATTCCAGATCCGCCTGTACGGTGTCCACCGTTGCGGTTTCCGGCATCTCCTCCATCAGATGCAGTTCCCGGTTCTGGCGCAATATATCTTTGCATTTATTGATGACAATGCGTATCAGCCATGTCTTAAAATACTGCGGCTGCCTCAATGTATCCAGCTTTTCATAACATGCCAGTATCGATGCCTGCACTGCGTCCGCCACGTCTTCCTCATGGTTCAGATAGGATTTTGCTACCTTTATCATGCTCTGGCGGTTCATTTCCATCAGCTTTACAAAAGCCTCCTGGTCATGCTTCTTTTGTGCCTTCAGCACCAAATGCTTCATAATACGCCTCCTTTGGTATCTGTCTTCTACACAGCTGCGTTTCTTGTTTTATACTCATTAGACGTAAAAGCGGGGGATTTGGATTCACTTTCTGATCTGCATTTCCAAAATTTTTTATCCTTTCCATGATTGTACCTTTATATGCCCCCCAAAAGCAAGCCCGCAGGCTTTCATTTTGCTATTGAAATCTGTATGGGAGCTTGCTATGATAAAGATTCAGAAATTACTAAAAGAACAGAAAAAAGATGTATGATAAGATATGGGAACAAATAAACAACGAATTGCAAATATCAGCCTGCTGCTGGTTGCCGTTATCTGGGGCTTTGGCTTTGTGGCTGGAAAGATGGCGCTTACCGGTATGACTCCTTTTGCCGCCATCCTAATTAATTCGTTGAAAAAAACGATGTCCTGAATACTGCCAGAGAAATGCCAGGACCTGGCATTTTACCGCGCCGTAAAACTCTGCCAGCCAGATCTGCTGCGGCTTTTGCTTTTCGGTCAGTAAAAGAAGCAGAAGCGATTCCCGCTCTTCCTCCCACCAGTTTTTCCAGAAATCAAAATCCGACCATTTGGTAGGAATCATATCCCCGGGGATTTCCCCGTACAAAAGTACAAAGCCAAGCAGGAGCCCTATGCCGCACACGCACAGAAGCCCATAGTACATCCCTTCCTTTTCTCTCCGCCGCGCCCAGGCTTTGCGCACGATCCCGCCCAGGATGTGCCCGCCTGCAAGCAGGGGGATGAGCAGGCACAAAAACCCCGCGATCCAATAGAGCGTGTCCATCTTCAAAAAGTTCCCCGACAGGGCGTATCCCATCATAAAGTTCTGTCTCACGCTCTCATAGCTCTCGCCGTTTCCCATCGAGACAGTCAGGTTTTTCAGTACCGCCGTATCGTCCGCCTCCACAAGCACCACATCCTTTGCCTCATAGAGAAGCCCGCGGACGATCTTTTCTTCGCCCATGACCTCAATCGTCATGCCTGCCGCCTCTGTGCTGCCAAAAAGCGCCTCTGCCGTGTCCGCGTCGATCAGGCAGCCGTCCTGATCCTCCGTATCGAGCCATGTACTTCCCCTCATTATGAGGTCTGAGCGTCCGCATACGGTCACCACTGCTACGGTATGGCTGCGGTTTAATTCCGCATTCCTTGCCGTCACCTCATTTTCCTGGCTCCATGCCGCAAATGACCTGGGCTGGTCCTGTTCGCTTTCCTGCTCCTGCATTTCTAAAACCTGCGCCCCGCTCAAAGGCGACGCCTCCATCAATAACACGGCTTTCTGCCTGCAAGGGAAAAGCCCCTGCGTATACTGCCAGGCTGTGGTATACAGGGCAAGCAAAACCGCAAACCACAGAAGCGCAAGCAGCATCTTTCCATATTTCCTGTACTTTTTTTCTCTGCTCATCATTCGATCCGTACCCGGCTGCCCGCCGAGATCTCTTTGTCGGAGGAAAGGACAATCTGCTGCTCGCTTGTCAGGCTGCCCGCCTGCAGTGCCGCGCTTGTTTCGTTCTTGTCCAGAACGGTGACGTCAATGCGCTGTACGCTAAGCTCCGTCCCCAGAATCGTCTCTGTCTCATTGACCACATAGACAAAGTATCTGCCATCCTCCACATGAAGCGCCTGTATGGGCACACAGCAGTCATAGCTCTCTGAGCTCCTGGTAGCCGTCATCGTCGCCGCCTCCCCCGCCTCCAGCGAGTCGTCCGGCAGTTGGATAATCACATCCAGAAGCGTCTTGTCCTCCTCGTTTGTGCGCACCGTATCCACCGTCATGTCATCCCATTGCTGTTTTTTCCCCTCTGATTTGACCGTCACAGCATCATTTCTGGCGATATACTTGCTCTGGCTCTGGTCTACCTGTACGACCAGCTTGCTGCCGGAGGCGAGATCAGATAACAGGACCGCCGTCCCGTCCGGCGTCTTATCTCCGGTTGTGATATTGATCTGCATCACTACGCCGTCAATGGGCGCTGTCACCTTTCCTTCCGCCTCCATAAGCCGCTCGAGCTTTTCCAGCTTCAGTTCCTCCTGATCCCTGGTGATCGCGTCGATCTCGCCCGTGCTGTCTGTCCCTTTTGCCGCAGACGCGTCCTCTATGGCTCTGCCTGCGCTTCGCAGGCTGTCGTTTGCCGCAGTCACGGCATCCTCATACGCCTGCTGCTTTGTCTTAATCTCTTCCTCCAACTGCGCCTTTGTCTCCTCTACAGACTGCTGGGCGCCGGCTGCCTTTTCCTGCTGGTAAGCCGTAAGCGCAGCGTCCGCCTCCTCCTTTTCTTTCTTTTTCTGATCGATCTCATCCTGTGCCTCGTCCAGCAGCGGCTGGTTCTGCTGGCGAATGCGCTGTTCCAGCAGCCAGGGGCTTTCCGTCTGCACCTGCTGCGCTTCCGTTCCGGAATCAATGATCTGCTCCTTTTCCGTCCCGGAGCCGATAAGCTGTTCTTCGTCTGCCGATGCGTCTGCCTCCATCTCCTTTGCTTCCGCTGTCTGCGCCTGTGCGGTTTCCTGTACCGTCTCCTGCGACCGGGTATCCTGCATCTCTGCCGCCTCCGGCACGGCTTCCGTCTCCGGCTCCAGCAGCACCTCCTCTTCCTCCCCTGCCGCCGTCAACAGGTCGCGCTCATTGGTTACAACCCGCGCCGTGTCCTGCCCGCTGTTGGCGGCAAGCGCTTTTTCCACTGCCTCATCGATCGCCTCCTCCAGCTCTTCCTTGTATTTTACCGCCAGCTCATATTCCAACTGCTTTTGCTCACATGTCTGCTCCAGAAGCTCCTCCACTGCATCGCTGCCGCTGTCTCCCGAAGAAGCGTCCTCCAGCGCTTTTTTCTTTTCCTTTGCCTCTTTTAACTCCTGCGCCGCCCGGCTAACCGCCGTATTTCCCTTGCTCGACGCCACGCTGTAATCCTCCGCCGCCCGGTTTCTTGTGACAGCGTCGTTTTGCGCCTGCGCTGCCCGGCTGCTTGCCGCGTCGCTTGAAGTCAGCTCTTCCTTTTTCATTTCCTGCTTCTGGTTCAGGATCTGCTCCTGCAGGCTTTCCGTATCCACCTCAAACAGCACGTCCCCCGCCGACACCGCCTGCCCCTCTTCCACATAGATTGTTTTTACTACCTGCCCGGCAAGTGTGGCAACCGCCTGTTCGCGGTTCTGCTCCACCTTGCCGCTGCCGCTCACGGTGTGCGTGATCTTCCCTCTTTCTGCCTTTCCGGTCGTAACTTTGGCTATGCTCAAGCTGTCCGCCGCCCTCGATAATAAGGTAAACGCCAGCATGACCGCCAGAAATATGCCAAACATTCCCATTATTTTCTGTTTCATCTTCTTCTCCATTCTCTATTCTTTCACTGCCGCCGCTGCGATCCCCTGTTCCAGGTCATTTTGCCCCAGCAAAAACACAAACACCGACGGAAGCAGCGTCACCACAGATGCCACAAACGCAATTCCCGCCTGCTCCAGCCCGATATTGGGCAAAAACAGAGACAGCGGCCAGAGGGACTTGCTTTTCAAAAACGTCAGCGGCTGCTCAATCAGGTTCCAGTATTCGAGAAATCCAAGCACCATCGCCGATACGATGCCGCCCTCGCCCAAAGGCAGCCCTATGTAGAAAAAAATCTGCCAGATTCCCGCCCCATCCAACTTTGCCGATTCGATCACCGCGTTGGGAATTGCCCCGAAAAAGCGGTACATGATGAAAACCGGAAAGGTGGAAAAGACGGCAGGCAGGATGATGCCCAAATGGGTATCCAGAAGCTTTAATTGATACAGCACCAGGTATTCCGACAGCATCCGCACCTGAAAAGGCATCATCATCAAAATCATATACAGCATATAGATTGCCCGACCAAAGGGAAAACGGTAACGCGCCAGCCCCCATGCCGCCGGCACGCCCACCAGAAGCTGCCCCGCCAGGATTCCCGCCGTTAAGCGCACGGAATTCCAGAACATGACGAAAAACTGCGGCAGGTCTAAGAGAAGCTCTACGTAATTTCTCAGCGTCGGATATAGGGGAATCAGCCGCCATGAGACAAATCCCCCGCCGCCGTTTAACACCGGTCCTAAATATTCCTTTAATTCCCCGCTGCCCATCAAGGAACCCGTCAGCAGGAAAATCACAGGATAGAGACAGATAAGGGCAATCGCCGCCAGCAAAAGCAGCGTCAGCCTTCTCTTCATTTCCTTATCCCTCCTTTTCCCATGCCCTCTGCAAGCACAAAATCAATACCAGGATTACCGCCGCGTTCATAACTGCAGCCGCCGCCAGTTTATCCAGCTGCAGGTCCCGAAACCAGTTGTTAAAGAGATGCTGCATCAGATAAATACTTGCCTGCGGATAATCCCCCGCCACCAGATACGCCTCCCGAAACGCCTTAAAGGAGTTGAGGAAGGACAAAACCGTTATCGTATAGAGCGAGGGCAGCAGATTGGGCAGGGTAATGCTGCGAAAGCAGCGCCACTCTCCCGCTCCGTCCACCCTTGCCGCCTCATAAATGCTCTCCGGGATGGAAGAAAGCCCTGCCAGCCACAGGATCACGTCGTATCCGAGATTCTTCCAAAGATAGCTGAATACCAGCACCCCGAAGGCGTAACCGGTATTCATCCAGTCGATTGTCTGCCAGCCAAGCGCGTTAAAGATCCCGTTTACGATCCCGCCGTTGGCAAACAACAGCTTCCACAGCAGTACTACGGAGGCTACCGGGATCGCCATTGGCGCCAGATACATGCTTTTTAACACGCTGCCAAACTTTTTTTGTTTTTGCAGAAGCACGGCCGCCGCCAGTGAGAGCGCCACCAGCAGCGGAATACACACGCCCATAAACCGCAGTGTGTTAAACGCCGCCTGCCGAAACGCCCCGTTCTCTATGACAAGCCGGTAATTGCGTATGCCGGTAAACGTCCCGCCCACCGCTTCGATAAACGAGCGCCGCACCACATCCAGAAACGGCGCCAGTATAAAAATCAGGACTCCCGCAAGGCTGGGGAGGAGAAAGACCACTCCCTCCCAACGCTTTTTTTGCTTCATTCTTTTTTTCATCGTCTTCTTTTGAAAGGCGTTACTCCGCCAGATAAAGATTCATCTTCTGCTCAATCGTGTTCACTGCCTCCTCCAGCGAAACCTCTCCCGCCACATAGCTGCACGCCTGGTCAATTACCAGCTCCTGCATGACTGCGTCGGTCAGGCACGGCGTATCCAGGCTCTCCACCTGCTCCCAAAAAACGTCAAGCTGCTCTTCTGAAGGCGCGTGCGTCTGATATTCGATCATCTGCTCGATACCGTCCTCATTTTTGAAGGTATAAGAAGTAGACAGCGACATCGACTTTTCATCCGCCAGATTTTCCTCAAAAGCTGCCCTGTTTACCGGGAATCCGGTCCCCTGGTTCGTCGCCTGCGCCTTTTGGGAAAGCAGGAAGGCTACAAACTCCTTTGCCCCCTCAATCTGTGTACTGCGGCTGTTGATCCCCACAATTGCCTTCGGCACGAAAATATGAGAATCCGGCGATGTCAGGCTGTATCCTATGCCCGCATCCTCCTCCAGCATGGCTGCCGTTGCCAGCACAAGCGTGGACGCCAGGTTGACCTGCTCCATCTTTACCGTTTTTGCGAGGAAGGAAGCGGCAGAGGATACCGTACTCATATCATAATCCTCATCCCCATAGGTGCTGTAATAGAACTCCTCATATTCCTCCTCATAATAGTTGAGGTCAAAAATCTGTTTTGCATCCGCGAGAAATTCGCTCAGCGCCTCCTTATCGATGCCGCCGTCCTCACTTAACAACCCTGTTGAATAGGCGCAGTAGAGCTTATACACCAGATAATAAATATTCGATACGCTCATGATCTGTTCCATTTCCCCATCGCTGTCACGAAGCTCAGCGGCGACAGTTGTCAGAGACGCGAGATCCTTTACCTGCTCCAGCGTTTCCTCATCCGCCATCAGGATGGGGATCTGGAAACGGCTGGGCACTGCGTAGACTGCCCCGTCGCTCTCATAGGCTTTGGCAATCTGCGAAAAGATGCCGTCATTCTCTTCTGTCTCCGCGACCAGATCGCTGATATCCTCCAGGATCCCCTTTTCTATATAGGAAGCAAGCGGCATGCCGTCCAGGATCAGAATGTCCGGTCCGCTGCCCGCCATGATCTCTGTATTCAGTGTGCGCAGGGCATCGGAAGCCGTCACGGCGTCATCCCCCGTCATGCCGATTTCCAAATTGACATAATATTCCGGGTGTTCATTCTGAAACATGGAAATCGCCTGCTGCACTTCCACATTGTTCTCCATGGCATAAACCTTGAGCTCCGTATCCGGCACGGTGGGCGCCTCCGCATTATAGCGGTAGCGCAAAATCCTGGGCTCGCTGTCATCTATCACGGTAACGTAAATGCTGCCGTCTGCCAGAACCAGCATGTATGTCAACTGGATACTTGGCTTTGACAGGGAATTTAAACTGCCGTCCGCCAGCTTTTCTATCACGGTTCCTCCTTTTGCAAAGCGGTAAATTCCCTCGGTGTTGCAGTAATAGTAAGCGCCGTCCTCACCGGTACACACCAGCAGCGGATAGGCGTTGCTGGTCGTTATATACAGATTTTCCTTTCTGCTCTCCAGCTCTTCCTTCCACGCTGCCTCCATCTCTATCTCTTCTCCGCTCTCATAATCAAAGCAGACGATCGCTTCATTCTCAGCCGCAAAGATCCGGTCGTCCAGCTTCCACCAGAAGGCGATGTAATCCTCATCCTCATTGTAGGTACGCAAAATTTCCCCGCTCGCGCCGTCGATCAGATAAATGTGCTCATCCGCAATCGCCTTCACCAGCCATTCCCCTTCCTGCGCATAGCGGACCCAGTAAACGAAATCCTGATTTCCATCTCTGAGGTCTTTCTCCGGTATCGCCAGCGTGACCTCCTCACACTGTCCATCGCTTGTCACTACCAGGTATATATTGTCTTCCGTATCATCCGAGATGCAGCAGAAGACGCTTCCATCCTCCGCAATTGCCCCACAGTTGATATAGCCGTCCGCATATGAATCCAAAAAGGTGTACGGCTGGCTCCAGCTTGCGCCGTCATCCCGGGAGTCCCACACTCCCATCGTCTCCGTCGTAAAGCCTAAGACCCGAAGCGTTCCGTCCGCCAAAACGCGGATGTCATTTAGCTGCAGCATATCCTCCGGCAGGGGAATCTCCGTCTCCATATAGCGTCCCATAGCCGTCTGACCGCCTGCGATTGCCGCCGATGTGCCCTCTGCGGCGGCGCTTGCCGCCACTGTCCCGGTCGCTTCGCTGCCTGTCTCCTGTGCAGATGCTTCGCCGTCTGTCTCCTGCGTTTCATCCGCCTCTATATTTTGTATCGCGTCATCTCCTGCCCCTTCTTTTCCTTCTGTTTTTGTGCAGCCGCTAAGCGCTGCCGCTGTCAAAGCCGCCGCCAGCAGTACGGACATGCCTCTCTTTCTTTTCATTGTCATTCCTCCGTTCTTCTATTCATTCTGTGCACAGTGTTAACATAACAGAGCTTTCTCTAATCTTTCTCTAAAAAAACAAAAAATGTGCAAAAAACAGAATTAGAGATATTTTAGAGATTTCTATGGTATGATAAAGAAAAAATATTACGACATCTCAAGGAGACGGCTATGAGAATTTTAATGATCGAAGATGATAAGAGGCTCTGCGCCTCTGTGAAATTTCAATTAGAAAAAGAAGGGTTCTCGGTAGATACCTGCCATGACGGCGAGGACGGGTTTTCCCTGATTACGGAGCAGGCACATGGCCTGATCCTCTTAGACCGCATGCTTCCGGGCATGGACGGGCTTTCCGTCCTGAAGCATACCAGAGCCTGCAATATCCACATCCCCATTATCCTGATTACCGCGCTTGGCGAGTTATCCGACCGCGTGACCGGGCTGGATGCGGGAGCGGACGATTATATCGTCAAACCGTTCGTTTTTGAAGAGCTGATGGCGCGCATCCGCTGCCTTCTGCGCCGTCCCGTCACCTATGCGAACGACAATCTTGTCGCTTTCGGTGACCTTTCCTACGACAGAGCGCAGAAGCTCCTCACAAAAGGAACGCACTCCTGCTGCCTCTCACGGCGCGAGGGCGAGCTGCTGGAGCTGTTTTTGCGCAATCCCAATCAGACTCTGCCCCGGCTTCTCATCCTCTCCCGTGTCTGGGGACCGGACGCCGAGGTCGAAGAAGGAAACCTTGACAATTATATTTATTTTCTCCGACGCCGCTTAAAGGCGCTGGACAGTATGCTGTCCATCCGCGCCGTCCGCGGTATCGGTTATCGTCTGGAGGCTGCCCATGCTTAAAAAAATCCGTATCCGCCTGACCTTTTTCTGCTCCCTGGTGATCGGCGCCATCTTGCTGGTTATGATGTTTTTTTGCCTGGCAGTCTCAGAAAACGGTATCAGCAGTAAAAATTACTCTGATTTTCAGACAAATTCCAGCACGCTTCTCTCTTATATCAACAGCCAGTCTGTATTTTCGCTGTCCTGGCTGGCGCAGATGGAAGCCAATTATCAGATGGTAATCGATATTCTGGACGGAGAAACGCCCCTTTTCTATAATAGGCTTCATCTCCACGAAAATTACAGCCAATTGCTGCAGCTGGCAAGGGACACCGCAGCCGAAGAATACCACTTAAACGCTGAAAGCATAAGCAGCTCACAGATCCTGATCCAGCAGCAGGCTTTTCGCATCTATGACAACCGGAGGGTGGAGTATTATGTAGTTGTTGCTTTCGTGCCCAAAGAAGACGGATATCTGGATATTGTCCTGCTCTCCCCGGCAAACCTCTCTGCACCTCAGATTCTGAGACAGAGAATACTTTTTCTGATTGGCGCGCTGATCCCCTGGATAATTCTGACGGTACTCGCCTGGTTTTTTATCCGGCGTATGCTGCGCCCGATCGAAGAAAACCATAAAAAGCAGACGCAGTTTATCGCTTCCGCTTCCCATGAGCTTCGTTCGCCGCTAACGGTTATGCTCTCTTCCCTTTCCGCCGCCAGAGTCGCCTCCCGCAAGGAGCAGGAGCGCTTTTTTGACCATATCGAATCTGAGGGGAAACGGATGACGGTCCTGATCCGGGATATGCTGATGCTTACCAACTCGGACAACCATTCCTGGAATATGCGCCCGTTGCCGGTTGAGATGGATACGCTGCTTTTGGATACCTATGAAAAATACGAAGCCCTGGCAAAAGAAAAAGGACTGCGCCTGGAGGTTTCCCTCCCCGACAGTCCTCTGCCCTCCTGTCTCTGCGACAGGGAAAGAATCGCGCAGACCCTTTCTATTCTGATTGATAACGCGCTCGCTTATACGCCATACGGCGGCAGGATTGAGCTGCGCCTCACCGCCGCGCCCGCATCGTGCACACTCGCAGTCGCCGACGACGGTCCGGGGATTCCCGATGAGGAGAAAACAAAAATCTTTGACCGCTTCTACCGCGGTGATTCCTCGCACTGTGCAAAGGAACATTTCGGGCTTGGGCTTTGCATCGCCAGAGAAATCGTCCTGCTGCACAAGGGCAGTATCCGGGTGGAGGACCATCCCGGCGGCGGCTGTGTATTTCTCGTCACCCTGCCCTGGGCGTAAGCACTTTTATGCGCCCTGGGGCTTTTTCTTCTGATAAAAAAACATCACAATTGCCATCGAAACAATAATGGCGTATCCGATCATCAGCGCAAAGAAAAACGCCGACAGAATGATATAACCGATTCCTCTTACTTTTTTATTGTCCATCTTTTTTCACCATGATTTTCCTTTTTAAAATGATAAGCGGCCGGAATCCTATTTCGGATTCCAGCCACTGTCCCTAGCTTTTCTTTATTCCTGCTTTTACCTGCTTTACGACCGCCTTATTCCACAGATGATAACCCTTGCTGCTCAGATGCAGCCCGTCTGAAACCAGCAGATCCAACTGCAGTTTTCCCTTTTTATAAAACGCTGAAGAAATATCAATATAGTGCAGGTTTGTGTATTGCCTGCAATATTTTTTCATCTGCCTGTTGTAGATATTGATCTGCTTTTGATCCTTCTTTCTGAACAGGGACGGGTAAACGCCGACATAATAAATCGGCGTATCGGGAAGCTCCTGCACCAGTTTTTTCAGCAGCTGCTGGCATCTTTTCGCCACCGTCTTGCCCTTCACCGTGCTGCCATTAAAATCGTTGCCGCCCACATACAGTACGACCGCCTGCGGATGGTAGTCAACAATAAGCTGCTGATACCAGCTAAGCCAGTCCCTCGTCGTGGAACCGCCGATTCCCATATTCAGCGTCGCCAGCGGTGCAAACTGGGCGGCAGCTGTCGTCCATCTTCTGATGGTAGAACCGCCCGCCAGCAAAATCTTTCCCTGATTTTTCTGCAGCGCATGTTTTTTCTGCAGGGCAGCCGCCGCTTTGTTGCTCAAATACTTGCCGCTTATTTTCGTATAAATGAGGCTTGCAATCTTTTTCGCATCCAGCCCCTGGCTTTCTTTTGTTCCTTCTGACTGTGGAGCCTGCGTCTGCGGCGCTTCCGTTGATGGCGC
>CAZAQD010000007.1:14526-52838 GCA_964487425.1 uncultured Marvinbryantia sp.
CGGTGTTTCCGTTGTCGGTGTTTCTGTCTGCGGCGCTTCTGTCTGTACTGCCTCTGCCGCTTCCGTTCCCTCCTGCAGCACGCTGCCATCCTCCGCCCGCACCTTCCCGGCACAGATCATGCTCATGCCCAAAAACAAAACCATGATCCACAGCTTATAAATATTTTTTCTCTTTCCTGCTCTCATATGTCCATCATACCCCTTTATACCACTGTTTATCAGTATAGCACACTTCTGTCCTTTATGGAAATACCCAATTAGCATGATTTGTCATAAAAACGGCTTTTTGCCACGTTTTTCCTACAGCCTTTTCAGATACCATTTTTCCACTGCATTAATCAGGGCGTACAGCCCCATCGCAATCACGCATAAAATAACAATGCTCATCAGCACCCAATCCAGTTTGAATACCTGGCTCCCATAAATAATCAGATACCCCAGCCCGCTCCTTGCGCCGATAAACTCTCCGATGACGACTCCCACCAGGCAGAGCCCGATGTTGACCTTCATAATACTGATCGTCGCCGGTACTGTGCTGGGAAGCACGACTTTGGTTAATACATGAAGGCGGCTGCCCCCAAGCGTGTAAATGAGCTTCATCTTATCCTGGCTTACTTCGCGAAAACCTGTGTACAGATTAAGAATCGTCCCGAAAATGGCAACTGACATCCCGGCAACGATGATGGTTCTGCGGTTTGCCCCCAGCCACACGATCAACAACGGCGCCAGGGCAGATTTCGGCAGGCTGTTGAGCGCCACCAGGTAGGGCTCGAGAATCTCAGAGAGCTTCTCGCTGCACCAGAGTATCACGGCGCAGATCAGTCCCGCCGCCACCACCAGAAAAAAACTTGCCAGCGTTTCCATCAATGTCACTCCGATATGCTCCAGAATGCTTCCATCTTTTAACATGCCGGTAAAGGTTTTGACAATCCGGCTGGGGCTGCTGAAAATAAATCCGTCGATCCAGCCCCAGCGTGTCGCCAGCTCCCATAAAAGCAAAAATCCCACGAGCAAAGCAACGCGCATGACGCGCACGAAGCTGCGGTGGAGCGCCCTCTCCCGCAAATATTCCTGCTGCCGCACGGACGTTGCTTTTATTTCTTTTACCTCCTCCGAATACGCCTGATTATGAAACCTCTTCATATTCATTCAGCTCCTTCCAGATCCGGTTAAAATATTCTTTAAACTTCGGCGCATTCCTTGATTTCATCGGCGTCCGTTCGCAAATTCCCAGATCAATGGGGATTTCCGCCAGAATTTTTGCCGGGCGTTTGGACAGTACCAGTACCTTATCCGCCATGCTCACCGCTTCCGACAGATCATGTGTCACCAACACCGCCGTCTTATGTTCTTTTTTGATGATGCGGTGAATGTCATCTCCCACCGTCAGGCGCGTCTGATAGTCCAGCGCAGAAAACGGTTCATCCAGGAGCAATAGCTCCGGCTTGCGCACCAGTGTGCGGATCAGCGCCCCCCGCTGCCGCATACCGCCGGAAAGCTGGCTGGGTTTTACGTTTCTGAAATCCCAAAGCCCATATTCTTTCATCAGCCTGGCGGCGTAGGCGAGGTTTTCCTCTGTCATCTTGTGCTGTATCTCCAGCCCTAACGTAACATTCCGATAGATATTGCGCCATTCAAAAAGCTGGTCCTTCTGCGGCATATATCCAATATGAAAATCCTCATGCGCATCCAGCAGTCTTCCGTTAATAAAAATGGAGCCGGACTCCGGCTCTAAAAGTTTGCACATAAGAGACAATAGCGTAGATTTTCCGCAGCCGCTTGGCCCTACGATCGCCACAAATTCACCGCTTTTTACGAAAAAAGAAATGTGATCCAGCGCGTGGGTTTCGCCTGCAGTGCTGTGGTAAAAATAATTCACATCTTTACATTCTAATAAAGGCCGCATCTCATACCTCCCATATTCTTATATGTTAATGTATGAAATCCCGCCTTTTTTGTGTAAAAGGAAACACACGGAAAATCAGCCATACAGATTCCCTGCATGGCTGATGGATGTTTTCTCCTACTGCACTTCGTTGCCGTTTTTCCTGCCTTCCATAAAGCAAAGCGCATTCTCCAGTGTCGTCGTGCTGATCGCTTCCAACGCTTCCCTTGCAAAAAATCCCTGATGGGAAGTCACGCACACATTCGGGAAATTCAGAAGCCGCGCCACGGTGGAGTGTTCCAGGATCGCATCGGAACGATCCTCATAGACATTATCATTCTCCTCTTCATAGACATCCAGTCCCACTGCGAAGAACTTTCCGTCACGGATTCCTTTAATCAGGTCATCCGTCTTAATCAGCCCGCCCCTGGACGTGTTGACGAGAATCACGCCTGTCTTCATTTTTGCAATCGTATCAATATTAATCATATGATGCGTCTCTTCCGTCAGCGGACAATGCAAAGAGATCAGGTCCGATTCCTTCAGCAGCGTATCCATATCCACATATTCCACAAAATCAAGAGAGCTGTTTGGATACGTATCATAAGCGATTACCCGCATACCAAAGCCACGGCAGATTCGCGCCATTGCAGCTCCGATCTTTCCTGTGCCAACAATCCCCGCTGTCTTCTGATACAATGTCACTCCCATCAATCCGCTCAGGCTGAAATCATTTTCCCGCACACGCACATATGCCTTGTGTGTATGGCGGTTTGCGGTCAGCGCCAGCGCCATCGCATGCTCCGCCACTGCCTCCGGCGAATATCCCGGCACACGCATGACCGTGATCCCCTTTTCTTTCGCTTTTTTCAGATCCACATTGTTAAATCCGGCGCAGCGCATCAGAATCAGCTTCACGCCGCATTCAGAAAGAATCTCGATTGTCGGCGCGCTCAAATCCATATTGACGAACGCGCACACGGCGTCATACCCCTGCGCAAGCCTTGCCGTATCCGGTGCAAGCAGCGTATCCACATAATCCAGCTCAAGATCCTTGTACTCGCTGCTTTTCCATGTATCATCAAAAAACTGTCTGTCATAGCTCTTGGTTCCAAAAAACAAAATTTTCATCATATCCATTCACCTCACTGTAAAATCATTTCAAATATTACTATTTTCCTCAATTCTCTCCCTTTTTATACGCGAAACCGCTCCCGGATTGCATCTTCGCCCTGCTGCAGATGGCGGCGCAGTTTTTCCTCCCCGCGCGTACCTAATACCTGCCGGAAGATTTCATATTCCTGCCCGACTGCTTTTGCATGAGGCACCAAATAGGCGCCCGCGTCGCTGCCAAGCGCAAGCTGTACGCCTGCCTGATAAGCCTTCGCTAGGTTTTCGCACTCCATCCGGTAAATCTGCCGCAGCACAGCGTCATCGTACCTGCCGCATCCCAACAGGTTTTTCGTGGTTACGATTGTCGGTACCCAGGCACAGTTTTCCTCCGCCATCGCCCGGATACACTCTTCGCCGACGTAATTGCCATGCTCTATGCTGTCTGCGCCTGCGCGCACTGCCGCCAGCACCGGTGCGTCGCCGTTTGCGTGCACCATGACCGCAAATCCCTCTTCATGCGCAATGTGTATCAGCTCCCGAATCTCCTCCGCGTCCAAAGGCTCTTCGCTCAGTAACCCGTATTCTCTATAATCCATAATCCCGGAAATCATAATTTTGATAAAATCGCCCCGCTGCCTGCGAACCTCAGCAATCAGCTGCCGGTACTCTTTCATGCTATCAAAGCCATATCCTACGATTTTTCCGTAATGGCTGTTTCGATGAATGGCAAAAAGAGGCGTGCGGTAATCGATCCCATATTCCGGCGCCAGTTCCTTTGCTTTCTTTGACACCCCGTATGCGTCTCCTCCATCCCGGATAAAGGTAACGCCCGCTTTTTGATATTCCTTTAATACATTTTTTACCTGTTCTGTATCCACGCCGTTTTTATGGCGCGCTACCGCTTCGCGGTAATTCTTCCCATCCATAAACAGATGGGCATGGCATTCTCCAAACATAACTCTACCTTTTTGACAGGTTCTTCAGCAAGCTCTCTTGCACGCCGCGCTTCTTCCTGTTCTTTCTTTTTTCTTACCGCAGCTTCTTCTATTTTTTCTTCCAGACCGACGGCACAAAAAGCATCAGCATCGGCAGCAGCTCCAGTCTTCCAGCCAGCATATCAAAGCTTAATACCAGCTTTGACAAATTGGAAAAAGAAGAAAAATTGCTCATGGGTCCTACCACTTCCAGTCCGGGTCCGATATTGTTTAAGGTTGCCGCAACCGCCGTAAAGTTCGTCACCAGGTCTTTCTCATCCAGGGTAATCAGCAGCAGCGACCCTATAAAAATCAGAATATAAAGCGCCAGGTACGCGTTTACGGAGCGCACCACCTCATGCTCCACCACACGCCCGTCCATCCGCACCTTTTTTACGCTTCGCGGATGAATCAGCACGCGAATCTCCTTGCCGATTCCTTTTACCATAATGATAATACGCGAAACCTTGATGCCGCCGCCCGTACTTCCGGCGCAGGCGCCGATAAACATCAGGATCACCAGAACGGTTCTGGCGATAGGAGGCCAGAGATTAAAGTCTTTCGTTGCGTATCCGGTGGTGGTGATAATCGAACTCACCTGGAAAAACGCATGGTGCAGGGCTTCAAACGCATTGGGAAACATCGGTACGATACTGGCTGTAATGATGGTAACCGCAACTGCAATAATTGCCAGATAGGTCAGCACCTCCTCAGACTTCACCGCCCGTTTTGCTTTCCTCTTTACCAAGAGGAAATACGTGTTGAAGTTCACGCCAAAGAGAACCATAAACGCCGCTATGATCCCCTGCTGCAGCATTGTATAGCTGTCAAGCCCGTCTGAGCGCACCGAGAAACCTCCCGTGCCCGCCGTACCCAGCGTCATCGTCACCGCGTCAAATACCGGCATACCGGTAATCAGCAGCAGAAAAATCTGGATCAGCGTCATCCCCATATAAATAGAATAAAGGAACTTTGCCGTATCGCGCAGCTTGGGCACCAGCTTACTCACGGAAGGACCCGGGCTCTCTGCTTTCATCAGCTTCATAAACGCCCCGCCCTTCAGCGGCAAAATTGCCAAAATAAACACCAGTACTCCCATACCGCCGACCCAGTGCGTAAAGCTTCTCCAAAAACGCCCCGTATAAGAGATCCTGCCGACATCCTCCAGGATGCTGGAACCGGTAGTCGTAAAACCGGATACCGTCTCAAACAGCGCGTCCACATAGGAAGAAATCTCGCCGGAAACCTTAAAAGGAATCGCTCCCGTTACGCTGAGTACCACCCAGGCAAGGGCTACGGTCACCATGCCTTCTTTGGAATACATTCTCATATCTTTTGGTTTTTTTAACCGGACCGCCATCCCGATGAGCGCGCACATTCCCATCGCCCCCAGATACGCGGCGCCTACCCTGTATTCTCCGTAAATGCCTGCAATCAAAACCGGCAGTGCCAGAAACGCTGCCTGGAAATAGCATACATATCCAAGCATATACCTTATCATTCCAAAATTCATTTCTAAGCCCGCCTTATTTCTTTTTTAAAATACTGCCAATGTCTCTGAGTCCCGCAATGGTAGTTACAATCACGACCGTATCGCCTTCCTGCATGCTGTCGTTTCCTCTGGGAATGATAATGCGCCGGTTTCTCTGGATCGCCGCCACCAGAATTCCGTCCTTCAGATTCAATTTCGCCAGCGGGATATCCAGTACCGGCGCATTCTCCTTTATCGCAAAGCCCAGCGCCTCTACCTTGTTCCCCGCAAGGCGGTACATCGTCTCTACATTGCTGCCCACCGTATTCGCCATCGCCCGGACATAACGGATAATGTATTCCGCCGTGACGTTCCTCGGATAAATGACGGTATCCAAATCCAGGCTGTTAATCACCTCGTCAAAGGAGATGCGGTTGATTTTCGTGATCGTCTTCATCTTTGCCTTGCTCTTGGCATAAAGCGATAAGAACACATTCTCTTCATCCAGCCCGGTAAGCGCCGCGAAGGAATCCACAGAATCCAACCCCTCTTCCAGCAGCAGCTCCTTATCCGAGCCGTCGCCATGAATAACCGTCGCTCCCGGTATCTTCTGGCACAGCAAATCGCATCTTGCGGCGTCCTTCTCCACAATTTTCACGTTGACGCCGTCGCAAAGCAGGATCTTTGCCAGATAAAAAGACAGCCTTCCTCCGCCTACGATCATAATATCCTTCACCGGGTTCACCTTAATATTGATTTTGCGGAAAAAATCCAGTGTTTTCTTCCTCTCCCCGGCAATCGACACGACGTCCTTCTCCTGCAGCACAAAATCGCCGGACGGGATAAACGCCTCATCGCCACGCTCCACGACGCAAACCAGAACGTCCTCTCTTAACTTGGTGGTGATCTCCTGCACCTGCATGTTGCATAACACGGAATCCGGCTTGATCCTGAATGTCAGAATCTCCACTTTTCCTTTTGCAAAGGTCTCCACATTGATCGCCGATGGAAAGCGCAGCACTCTGGCAATCTCTGCCGCCGCAGCCAGCTCGGGGTTAATAATCATTGCCAGCCCCAGCTCCTCTTTGATATAATGCACCTCAGCGCTGTATTCCGGGTTCCTTACCCGGGCAATTGTCTGGCAATTACCTGCTTTTTTGGCGATCAGGCAGCAGAACAGGTTCAGCTCGTCTGATCCCGTTACCGCAATCAGCAGGTCCGCTTTTTCCACCCCTGCCTCCACCTGCGTCTCATAGCTTGTTCCGCTTCCGATGTATCCCATCACATCGTATTCATTCACCATTTGCTCCACACGCTCGCTATTCTGGTCGATGACTGTTACATCGTTGCCCTCCTGGCTTAACTGTTCCGTTAAAACTGCGCCTACTTTGCCGCAGCCTACAATAATAATCTGCATGTTCCCTCCAACGGCACACGGGCTGCACCTTCACGTCGTGATCGCATACGATCAGCAACTTATTTATATTTATTATCAGTATCATTGTACTTTATCCTGCAAAAAAGTCAAGCAAAAAGGGGCTTAACATCCCTATTTGCCATATACCGGGCACGCCTGTGCCCTTCGCCCGGCGGCATTGCCGTATCACATACTTACCCGTTCTGCTATTTCCGCCATTTTTGCCGAATTCAGTCTCGTATCGCCATGAACCCTGCTGTACGACAGGTAACCGTTCATGCGGTCTATCTTGGTAAGGTTTTTCGATCCGCATTTCGGGCAAACGTCCATTTCCAGCTCCTGATGCCCGCAGTCGTCGCAATATGCCAGGGACAGGTTCACGCCCTCATAATATCCCAGCTCCATTGCCCGCAGGATCAGGCTCTTGATCGCCTGCAGGTTATAATCGATCGGATAACGCACATACTGTATCTTCCCGCCGTTGCATAATTCCCAGAAACGCCCTTCCAGGTCCTGCTTTTCAATCGGCGTTAATTCCTCCGTCACATGGCAATGGAAGCTGTTGCTTACATAGGGGCGGTCTGAAACATGCTCTACGATCCCGTACATCTTGCGGAACTGCTCCACCTGCAAGCCGCAGAGGCTTTCTGCCGGCGTCCCGTAAATCGCGTAAAGCCACCCGTCCTTCTCCTTGTATTCCGTAACCTTTTTGTTGATGTACTCCAGCACCTCCAGCGCAAACTGCCCGTCCTGGGCGATCGATTTCCCATTGTACAGCTCCTGCAGCTCGTTGAGCGCGGTAATGCCAAAGGATGCCGTCATTGGCTTTAAGAGCGGTTTGATTTTCTCCTTCGGATTCAAGTGCCCGCCGTAAAAGCCGCCCTCACAGTAGCCCAGCGGGTTGGTGGAGGCACGCATCTCTCCCAAATACTCATAAGTACGGATATGGATATTGCGGATCATCTCCAGATAATAGTCCAACACTTCATAAAAATCCCGGCTCTCCTGCCTTGCCTTTGCCAGTATCATCGGAAGGTGCAGGCTCACGGCTCCCACATTAAACCTGCCGACAAACACCGGCTTATCCTCTTCATCCGCCGGATACATTCCGCCTCTTTCATACCACGGGCTTAAAAAAGCACGGCAGCCCATCGGGCTGATAACCCTGCCATAGCGCTGATACATACTGGAAATATACCCCTTGCCCGACATGGAAAGCCAGTCGGGGTACATGGTCTTGGCTGAGCAGGCAAGCCCTGCCTCAAAAACGTCCTCGCAGGCTCCGCCCTCGCCGTGGATCGCCTTGTCAAATAAAAATACAATTTTCGGGAATAATACCGGTTTTCTGTTGCCCGGCTTTCCCTGCCCGCCTTTATGTACATTGAGAAGGGAGATACTGCACATACGCGCAAACCTTCCCTGTCCCAGCCCTAATGTCACCGTCACGAAGGGATAATCCCCTCTCGAAGAGCCCACCGTATTCAGCTTATATTCAATTCCCTGCCATCCCTGGTCAAAGTCCCGCTTCACCTTATCCAGCGCATACTGTTTTGCTTTTTCCCGGCATCCCTCCCAGGCTGCGTCGCTGTATTTTAAGAATTCTTCTTTATATTTTGTATAGCTTTTTTCCGCGTACGGTTCCAGTATCTTGTCCACCTCCGGGACCGTAAACCCGCCGTACTGCTGCGCCGCTGTGCTGAGCACGATATCTCCCATGACGTCAAACGCCGTATCCAGCGTCTTCGGCTCGTTGTACCAGACGTTTCCCATCTCAAAACCGCCCTTTAACACAGCGCCAACGTCAAACAGGCAGCAGTTCATCGTATCCAGGCGCGCCGACATATCATGGATATAGATATAGCCGTCCTTGCACGCCTGCCGCTCGCTGCGGTTCATAAAAAACTTCTGATAGAGATTCTTGTTCAGCTCGTTGTAAATCAGGCTTCTCTTTGTCGCCACCAGCGCGCTGTCGGTATTCGCATTGCTCTTATCCCCAATATAGCGGATCGACTGGCTTTTCGTATACACGTCGTCCATCATGTGGATAAAATCCACCTTATAGTTGCGGTAGTCACGATAACTCTTTGCCACATCTGGGCTTACTTTTTCCAGGGCGCTCTCCACAATATTGTGCATCTCCTGGATGGTAATCCCCTCCCTGCCCATAGCTTCGGCTCTCTGCGTCGCATATTCACAAAGCTCGGTGATCTCCTCCTCTGAAAAGGTATAAAGCGCACGGGAAGCTGATTTGTTGACTGCCACTACAATCTTTTCTACATTAAACGCTTCTTCTGTTCCGTCCTTTTTTATTACATACATACAAAATCCCTCCCTGCAAGCTCAGGAATCTCCTTCATCACATACAATATATAGTGTCTCTTTTCTGATATCTCCCGATTTTCCCGCAAGATATAGTTCGAGTATAAAGCAGATTCCCATGCTTGTAAAGAGGGAAAATTAATAACTTTTCTTTAATTGTCTTAATGTTTTTGTAATCACTCAAACGCCGGCCTGGTATCGTCCAGAATCTCATCCACGTCAAAAAAGTCCGCCAGGCTGTCCCCATAATAGTACAGGTCATACCCATCCAGCGTCCGGCGCGTCTGGCGCACGTAGTCGCTGTTTACTTCCCTGAAATCTACAGTGGTCCAGATTCCGAAGAAAAACCGGTAGCCCTGCTCAAGAAGCCAGTTGTGCTTGTCGCTTCCCGCCGTGACTTCTTCGCCGTAAGGATAGATCAGAAGATCCGTATCCCCCACAAGGGTTCCCACCTTCCTTTCCCACGTCTCCATATCTTCCACCAGCTCTTCATAGGTCATCTCGCTTTCCATCGAGCTGTTTCCATAGCCCTGGCAGGCGATCAGCCAGCCGTTCTCTTTCAGACTGTCGGCAATCGCCGCAATATTGCTGGCGCCCGTCTCAATCCCATAGCCAAACACGCCCTGGTAGCCCGTAACCGAGATAATTCCTTTCGCGCCCCGCAGCGAGAAATCCGGGTGCTCTTCCACAAATTCATCCACAATCGGCACTACGTCATAGGCCCCTGTCAGGACATTGCCGTCGGCGTCCGTATACTGATTCTGCACCTTGCCGTCCTCATCCAGCACCATTTTATCGGAAAAGCCGTTGCCGTCCAGGTAATCGTAGTAATTCGCATCCGTAAATGAAAGAATGACCGGCGTTTTATCCGGCGGCACCGAAGGTTCATTTAAAGCAAAGCTCGTCGTACCGTCCTCATTCTCAATCTCCACTACGATATCATAAATGTTCATTAAAATGTAATTCCGTTCATAAAGGGACTGCAGAATCCTTTTCAGCTCATCCGCCGTCAGCGTCCAGTTATTAAAGTAATAGGACATATCATCCCCGTCATAGGCAAGCGAGGAATCCACGATCACGCTTCGGACTGAAAAATGCGCGATATCGCCGCTGTACAGCTCCATCAGCCCCTGCAGGCGCTGGTACTCGATCTTGGCGCTGATTACCCTTTCATCATCCTGATATTCCCTGTCGATCTCAGCAAGCTCCTTCAGGGCGTTTGCATAATCATAGGAAGCTGCCAGGCGCGCGGCTTTTTCCACATGCTCCGTCACTTCTTCCTCTATGGCATCCTTAACCTCCTGCATTTCGCGCTCCGCCTTCATTTTCGGCGTCTCTACCGGCTCGTTGTTCTCATACATCCCCAATGTGCCGATACTTTCTGCAATCTGCTCATTCATAGTTGCCCTGCTGCAGCCGCTAAGGCAGGCGGCTACTGCCAATAAAAACAGAAAAATCTGCAGGCGGTGCACAAAAGCCCCAACAGATATACGTTTCTTCATGGAAAGACTCCTTTCCTCCCCAGTATATCTATTCTTTCTGGAAAATACAAGCTCAGGAAAGAATTTCTTTCAGCAGCTTATTTACTGCCGCCGGATCTGCTTTCCCTCTCATCGCCTTCATCGTCTGTCCCACCAGAAAACCAAGCGCTTTTTCTTTTCCGCCCTTATAGTCCGCCACGGACTTCGGATTTTCCGCTATTGCCGCTTCCACCGCCGCGCGCAGCGCTCCCTCGTCATTGACTGTTTTCAGCCCGTGCTCCTCCACATAAGCCTCGGGGTCCTCATTTCTTCGGAATACCTCTTCGAATACGGTCTTTGCCACACTGCTGTTAATGGTTCCCGCATCCACAAGCCCGATCAGCTTCGCCAGGTTTTCCGGTGAAAATATCAGGTCTTCCGGCTCCTGGTTCTGCTCCTTCAAAAGGCGCAGCGTCTCCACCATCAGCCAGTTGGACACTTTTTTCGGTTTATTGCAGATGGCAACCGCCGCCTCAAAAATATCCGCCATTTTCTTGGATGACGTCAGAATCTGCGCATCATAATCAGGGATATCAAATTCCTGCTTATAGCGTTTCAGCTTCTGCGTCCTGAACTCCGGCTGGTTCTGGCGGATTTTTTCCAGCCATTCGTCGCTGATTATCACCGGGACAAGATCAGGATCTGGGAAATATCGGTAATCCTGCGCGTCCTCCTTTGAGCGCATCGCATAAGAATACTCTTTGTTATCATCCCACCTTCTTGTCTCCTGAATGACCTTCTCGCCGGACTCCAACAAATCGATCTGCCGGTTTCTCTCATTCTCAATGGCGCGGACAATCGCCCGGAAAGAATTCAGGTTCTTCATCTCCGTCCTGGTCCCGAACTCCTCTGCCCCCGCTTCGCGCACAGACAGGTTCACATCCGCACGCATGGAGCCCTCCTGCAGCTTGCAGTCCGAAGCTCCCAGATACTGAATAATCAGGCGCAGCTTATCGAGATAGGCGATCACTTCCTCTGCGCTTCGCATATCCGGCTCGGACACAATCTCAATCAGAGGGACGCCGCTTCGGTTATAATCTACCAGGGAGCAGTCTTCCCACTCGTCATGGATCAGTTTGCCCGCATCCTCCTCCATATGAATCTCATGTATCCGCACCGTCTTTACGCCGTCTTCCGTCTCGATCTCAATTCCGCCGTCATGGCAGATCGGGAGATAAAGCTGTGATATCTGGTAATTCTGGGGATTATCGGGGTAAAAATAATTCTTACGGTCAAATTTGCAATACTGGTTGATCTGGCAGTTTGTGGCGATCCCCACTTCCATCGCATACTCCACTACCTGCTTATTCAATACCGGGAGCGATCCCGGCATCCCCGTGCATACCGGGCAGGTATGGGTATTCGGCGCTCCCCCGAACGCAGTAGAGCATCCGCAGAAAATCTTTGTCTTGGTTGCCAGCTCCACATGGACCTCCAGCCCTATAACGGTTTCATATTGTTTTCCCATCTGCTACACCGCCTTTCCCGCGCTCTGCTCATAGCTGTACGCCGCCCGGATCATCTTCTTTTCCTGGAAACAGTCTCCCAAAAGCTGCAGTCCGATAGGCAGCCCTTTTTGGTCCATGCCGCAGGGCACTGTCATCCCCGGTATGCCTGCCAGGTTCGCGGATATCGTATAGATATCGCCCAGATACATCTTCAGCGGATCATTTAAGCTCTCGCCAAGCCTGGGCGCCGTTGTCGGCGCTGCCGGTCCGATAATCACATCATATGCTGCGAACGCTTTGTCAAACGCCTGCTTAATCAGCGCTTTCGTCCGCAGCGCTTTCAGGTAATAGGCATCGTAATAACCGGAGCTTAGCACAAAAGAACCCAGCATAATGCGCCGCTTTACCTCCGCCCCAAAGCCCTGCGAACGGCTCTTCTTGTACATCTGGTGCAAGCCCTCATAATCCTTCGCCCGATAGCCGTATTTTACGCCGTCAAAACGGGACAGGTTCGAGCTTGCCTCCGCCGAGGCGATCGTATAATATGCCGGGATCGCGTAATCCACCAGGCTTAAATCAAACTCCTCCACGACAGCGCCTTTTTTCGCCAATACCTCCGCTGCCGCCAGCACTGCCTTTTTCACCTCCGCGTCAAGCCCTTCCCCAAAATAGTCTCTTGGGATACCGATGCGCATGCCCCGCACGTCATCCTCCAGCGCCGAAGTAAAATCCAGGTCTTTTCTTGCCACGGAAGTGCTGTCCTTTTTATCATGGGAGGCAATAATCTCCAGCATTGCCGCACAGTCCCGCACATCTTTGCCTACAGGTCCGATCTGATCCAGCGAAGAGCCATAGGCAATCAGCCCATATCTCGATACCGTCCCGTACGTCGGCTTGATGCCGGTCACGCCGCAAAAGGAGCTTGGCTGGCGGATTGAGCCGCCGGTATCGGAGCCAAGCGCACAGAAGCACTCCTTTGCCGCCACCGCCGCGCAGGACCCGCCTGAGGACCCGCCCGGCACATGCCCAGTATTCCACGGATTTCTGGTGACGCCAAACGCGGACGTCTCCGTCGTGCTTCCCATCGCAAATTCATCCATGTTGGTCTTGCCAATCATCACGGCGCCCGCTTTTTCCAGGTTTTTCACAGCCTCCGCCGTATAGGTCGGCACAAAATTCTCTAAAATCCTCGAGCTGCAGGTCGTCCGCAGCCCCTGCGTACACAGATTATCCTTAACGGCCACCGGCACCCCCGCCAGAGGACCTGTCAGTTCTCCGGCATCGATCCTTTTCTGCACGGCTGCTGCCTTTTCCAAAGCGCCCTCACGGTCCACCGTGACATAGGCATGGATTTCCTCTTCCTTTTTCTCTATCTGTGCAAGGACGGCGTTTACCGCCTGCTCCACTGTCACCTCTTTTTCTTTTATCTTCTTTCCCAGCTCTACGGCTGTCAGGCTCAATATCTCCACAGGCTTTTCCTCCTTCCCTGCTACTCGACGGTCCTGGGAACCATATAGGAGCCGTCCTTTTCTCTTGGGGCGTTTTTCAGCATGTTCTCCCTGTCATCCCCGTTCGTCACGACATCCTCCCGAAACACATTGTTTACCGGAAAGACATGGGACATCGGCTCTATGCCTGCGGTATCCAGCTCGTTCAGCTTATCAATATAATCCAGCATACTGCCCATATCTTTTTTCGCCTGCTCCTTTTCCGCCTCTGTCAGCTCCAGTTTTGCCAAAATTCCTACATACTCAATTGTCTCATCTGAAATTATATTTGCCATCATCCATTCCTCACTTTACTTGCATTTTACGGCAGGATCAGCCGCGCACCTTAATATGGGCCTCGCGAAGCTGCTGTTCGGTCACCTCACACGGCGCCCCGCACATCAGGTCTTCGGCGTTGCCGCTCATCGGAAACGCAATGACCTCACGGATATTTTCTTCATTTCGAAGCAGCATAATCATGCGGTCAACGCCCGGCGCCATCCCTGCGTGAGGCGGCGCTCCAAACTGGAATGCATGGTACAGCGCCCCGAATTTAGATTTTAGCACATCCTCATCATATCCTGCAATCTCAAATGCTTTTACCATAATCTGCATATCATGGTTGCGGACTGCACCGGAAGACAGTTCCACGCCGTTGCAGACGATATCATACTGATAAGCGAGAATATCCAGCGGGTCCATCGTATTTAACGCCTCCAGCCCGCCCTGCGGCATGGAGAAGGGATTGTGCGTAAATCCAATCTTCTTCGTTTCCGGGTCTTTTTCAAACATCGGAAAATCATTGACGTAGCAAAAACGGTATGCATTCTTTTCTATTAATCCCAGCTTTTCCCCAAGCTCTGTGCGGATCATGCCCGCATAGTAAGCGGCGCGCTCTTCCTTATCCGCCATAAAAAAAATGGTATCGCCCGTTTCCAGCCCGGCGATCTGCGCAAATTCCCGCTTCCTCTCCTCCGGGATAAATTTATCAATCGGTCCCTTGTAGGAGCCGTCCTCCAAAACCTCCAGATAACCAAGCCCGCCCATACCAAGCCCGATGGCAAATTTTAACAGCCTCTCGTGAAAGCCTTTCGACATATCTGCATGGACGCGGATCGCCCGCACGGTTCTTCCGATAAACGGCTTAAAGGTACATTTCTGGAAAAATTCACTCAGGTCGATAATCCGCAGCGGGTTGCGCAGATCCGGCTTATCCGTACCGAATTCCAGCATTGCCTGCTTATAGCTGATTACCGGATACGGCGTTTTTGTCACCTCGTAGCCTTCCGGCGCAAATTTCTCAAAAGCTGCCGTCAGCACTTCTTCGCCTACCGCGAATACCTCTTCCTGTGTGGCAAAGCTCATCTCAAAATCCAACTGGTAAAATTCTCCCGGCGAACGGTCCGCCCTGGCATCCTCATCGCGGAAGCACGGCGCAATCTGGAAATATTTGTCGAAGCCGGATACCATCAGCAACTGTTTATACTGCTGCGGCGCCTGCGGCAGCGCATAAAATTTTCCCTTAAATTTGCGGGAGGGCACAATATAATCCCTTGCCCCCTCCGGCGAGGACGCGCAGAGGATCGGCGTCTGGATTTCCAGAAATCCCAGCTCCGTCATCTTTTGGCGCAAAAAAGAGATGACCTGTGAGCGGAAAATAATATTGTCCTTTACCTTCTTGTTGCGCAGATCCAGGTAACGGTATTTCAGGCGCACACCCTCCCTTACCTCTTTGCTTGCCTGCACTTCAAAAGGAAGCTGCCGGTAAACATCGCCCAGGACCGTAATCTCATGCGCCTCCAGTTCGATCGTCCCCGTAGGAATCTTCGGATTATAGGTCTCTTCCTCTCTTTTTTCTATGATTCCCTGTATCGATACTGCCTGCTCCCTGCGGATGCCCCGAAGCAGCCCGCCGTCGCGGATCACAACCTGCATCACCGCGTACATATCCCTTAAATCCACAAAGGAAACTCCGCCGTGGTCACGGATGTTCTCTACCCATCCTGCCACTCTTACCTCTTTATCAATATCCGCTTCGCTTATCTGTTTTAATGTCCGGTCTCTGTAAATGCTGCTCATCTATCCTTCTCCTTCCTGTTTTTGAAAACCGCCTGCATCCTGCGCAGCGTTTGTGATACAAAAACCTGATGGTTTCCTGTATCGTAAAAAACCCCGGAATACGTTATGTATTCCGGGGCGAATAAACAAACTATCCGCGGTACCACCCGCCATCGCAAGGCGCCTTTGCCCTGCCTCATTTGTACTTAACGCGTACCACGTACCCTCCTCCTCCGCCATGCCCTCGCGGGCGATCGGATGTTCAGATGGTCTGCTCCGGAGTGTTCCCTGTTTGCTCTTTCCCTCCAACGGCGCTCTCAGTCGGTGACGCCGTATTCCTGTCAAGTTCCGCAGCAAGAGTCTCCTTCATCGCTTTTACTTGTAAGATCATATCATATCATATTATGAATTACAAGGCATAGAATAATGAAAAGAATTCATTACCCTCATTCAAATTTCTGTTTTCCCTCCTCCGCACACAGGCACACGATCACCGTGCCCTCCGCCATCACCGTGCCAATGCGGGCATTGCGAAATCCTCTGGAGAGTAAACAGAGGAAAATGCAAAAACCAGCGCATAGCTCATCCAGTATGTCCCCATCGTTACTGCATAATGTATATTCAAACGTGTTGCCTTTTTCTGCTCCATATTGTTTTGATTCCCTCTCTTTCCCTACGGCTGATAAAAAACTCTGCAGCGAATCCTCTATATGGGAGTCTATTACAAGTATACGCACCCGCCGAAAAAAATCAAGAGCAACATCGCTTGTATAATTTTAAAAATCTGCTATACTGTTACTATTGGCAGCCGCCCGGCACACGCAGGCGGCATAGCAAACGGCAGCCGCCGAAACCTATTCAGAAAGGACAGACACGATCATGAATCATCTTATCATTCCCGCCGGTTACAAATCAGAATTGAACCTGCACGATACACAAAAGGGCATCAAGACTGTCAAAGATTTTTTTCAGCAGCAGCTTGTCGCCCGTCTTAATCTGCTGCGTGTATCCGCGCCTCTATTTGTGACACCCGGCTCCGGGCTTAATGACAACTTAAACGGGGTAGAACGCCCGGTTTCCTTTGGGATCAAAGAACAGGACGAGGCGCAGGCAGAAATTGTCCATTCCCTCGCCAAATGGAAACGGTTTGCCCTGAAAAAATACGGGTTCTCCCACGGGGAAGGGCTTTATACCGATATGAACGCTATCCGCCGCGATGAGGATACCGACAATATCCACTCTATTTATGTGGACCAGTGGGATTGGGAAAAAATCATCGCCAAAGAAGAACGCACGGTCGAGACTTTAAAGGAAGTGGTCTGCAGTATCTATAAAGCGCTGAAGAAAACGGAAAAATATATGGCGATCCAGTATGATTACATAGAAGAAATTCTGCCGAAAGATATTTTCTTCATTACCTCCCAGGAGCTTGAAGACATGTATCCGAGCTGTACTCCTAAGGAGCGGGAATACAAAATCGCCCGGTTAAAGGGCGCCGTCTTCATTATGCAGATCGGCGGCAGGCTGGCTTCCGGTGAAAAGCATGACGGCCGTGCCCCGGATTATGACGACTGGGCTTTAAACGGAGATATCATTGTGTATTATCCCGTTCTTGATATCGCCCTGGAGCTCTCCTCTATGGGAATCCGCGTGGATGAAGAAGCGCTGCTGCGCCAGCTTGAAATCGCCGGATGCCCGGAGCGCGCCAAGCTTCCCTTCCAGAAGGCGATCCTGGACAAGGAGCTTCCCTATACCATCGGCGGCGGTATCGGACAGTCCCGTATCTGTATGTTTTATTTGAGAAAAGCGCATATCGGAGAGGTGCAGGCTTCCCTGTGGCATCCAGAAGCAGCCGCAGAAGCGCTGGCACACGGTATTCAGCTCTTATAAAAATAGCTGTTGCCCGGTTATTCCCAACCGGGCAGCAGCTATTTTTTCTCTCTGCTATTTTCATTGATATATTCCATGCCAGCAATCACGCCGTTTAACATCAGCGCAAAATCCAGCGGCATTTCCTGCGCCACATTATGGTAGCCCGGAAAATGTACGACCTGCCAGCCGATCTTCTGCGCGCCCGTTTGGGAGGACGTTGCGAACACGCTCTTGCGCCCCCGTTCTGTCACCGCCACCACAACCGGCACGGCGATCGCCTGCAGCCGCTCAATCGGCGGAAGATAATGCTGCACCTCATTTAATTCGCCCTCCAAAAAGACAGACAAATTCTGATACGTACGCCTTAATTCCTGCAAAGAAAAGGACTCTCGCTTCTGCATCGTCCCCGTCACCCGCGAAAACGCCGGAAGCGCCTTTTTGCCCTTCCCCTCCGCCACATATCCGTTTAATTCCCGGTTCCAGGCAAGCAGCTTTTCCCGCTCTTCCTCCACATAGCCCAGCGACGGCTCCAGCAGTACCAGCCCCCGCACAAGCTCTTGATGCGTAAGCGCCAGTTCAAGCGCGATCACGCCGCCTGCGCTGTTACCAAGAATCCAGGCTGGTTCCCGGCAGTACTCCCGCAGCACATTTGCCGCATCCTCCGCCTGGGCAGATACCGTATAATCCTCATATTGCTCCTGATTGCTCAGCCCGTACCCTCTCCTGTCATAGGTAATCACCCGGTAGAAATGCGCCAGTATCGAAGCGCTTTCTTCAAAAAAGGTACTGTCGCTGATGATTCCATGAATCATCAAAAGCGGCGCGCCTTCTCCCCGGCAGGTTGTATGCAGGGATGCACGCGGCATTTTTCCAACATTGTTCTTCTCTTCCATCATACTCCTAATCGGCAGCAAGGCTTTTTTCCAGCATGGTCTGCTTGATCTGCTGATACTGCTCAAGGTCTTCATTCCACTGTGTATTCTTCGCCCGCTGATCCGTCAATTCATAGTGTTCCTGCAGATATGATACCAGATAATCGCAGAATTTCTCCGAACCGTACTGGTTCAGATGCTCGTTTTCATCGCGAAAATCCGTATTCACATCCAACCCAATCTCCTCCAGCTCATAGTAAGGCTCCCAGAAGGTAAGCCCGACCTCCTCTGCCAGCGCCGCTACACCCTCCGATTGGCTTCGGTACCAGGCAGGCGACGGGATCTTGTACAGAAGCAGCGGCACATTTTTTTCCTGGCAAAGATCGACGATGCGCTGGAAATACTCCCGGTTGCGCTCCGTTAAAACATACTCCACATCTTTTTCAAACTGAAAATTGGCAGCCACGTTTTTATAGGAAATAAAATGTCCGCGGACAAAAGTCTCATCCAGTCTGTTTATCAGATATTTAAAATCATTCGCCGTCAGCTCATCCCACCGTGAATGAAAGCGGAAAAACGGAAACAGGACATCCAGCGGCGTTAATTCGTCACTGTCGTTTCGAAACGCAAATTCTATTTTTGACTTCGACAGCGGCAGTTGGTCCAAAACCTTATGGATTTTCGCTTCCGTCTGTTGACTCTGCCAGTGCACCGCCGACATATCCAACAGCACCACCTCGGGCGTCTGGGTCTTTAACCCCTCCTCCAGTGTCATATAGGTCAGATCCATGCGCATCCCCGGTCCCGCCAGGACATAGCTGGTAATTCCCGACTGCTCATAGATATACATCGGATCGATGCCGGAGTAAACATGGCTTGTCCCCACAAACAGGACCTCGATACTGTCGGCATCCAGCTTGCGGTACTCATCCCATGTGGAGGTAATATTGTCCGTCGTCTTCCCTTTGATATTCCATATCCATTTCCCCTGCAGTACTCTCTGGCACGGCAGGAATAGCAACGCAAAAATAGCCAGGAAACAGATTCCTTTTACTATTTTTTTTCTGCTCAACACGTTCATCATCTCTTCCTAATACTGTTCATATAAAAATGCCGAAGAATCGTATCCGATCCCGTAAATGCCGAAAATCAGCACCGCAAACACCGCCAGGTAAATGATTGCCCAGCGAAAGACAAGGTTCTGCTCCGCCAGCTTTTCCCGCACGGCAAAGCGCTCCTGCATCATACTTACTGCCCAGAGCACAACGATACTAAACGCCGCCAAAACCATCTGCTGCCCGTTCAGCCCGAATTTAAGCAGCGTACCGTTTGCGAAGTTCCACGGGCGCAGATTAAAGAGAATATTTTTTATAATCATCCGCGTCCTGCCAAGTCCCCCGGGGCTGGTCAACAAACGCCCGCCCATAAAGCAGCAGAATGTGCGCACCATCTGGAACAGCCGCCAGGGAAAGCATTCCGTACGGATTCTCAACTTTTGGGTTATCCACTTAAACTCCGGCTGGAATGCGGCGGAAATGGTAATGAGGATACTGTAATAGATCCCCCAGCAAAGATAGGTCTTGCCGGTGCCGTGCCATAAGCCTGTCAACACCCAGGTTAGAAAAACCGGGATCACTACCGCGACAAACCGACAGCCCCGCTCCGACAGCCTGGCTTTATTTTTCTTGTTCAGGCGCTTCATAAAAGAGGAGATCGTACAGGGATAATAGACATAATCCTTAAACCATCCTCCCAGCGTCATATGCCATCTGCGCCAGTATTCCGGCACTGTCCTGGAGAAAAACGGATGATTGAAGTTCTGCTCCAGCTCCACGCCAAAGATCTGGGAGGCGCCCCTTACAATATCCGTATAACCGGAAAAATCCGTATAGATCTGGAAGGCGTCAAAAAGCATCGCCATCAGAAACACGCTGCCCGAATGCTCGCTTCCGTCGTACACGGTGGACACAAAAATATTCAGCCTGTCCGCAATCACCAGCTTCTTAAAAAAGCCCCAGAGCATCAATTCCATACCGAAGGCGATTCTCCTGGAATCAAACCGCAGCTCCTTTTTCAGTTCCTGCCCCAGCAGATTGTAGCGTGAGATCGGTCCCTGGACAATGTGCGGGAAGTAAATAGCATATAAAAAGAACCGGAAAAAGTTCTTTTCATACGCATAGCGCTTCCAATAGATATCCAGCAGATACCCCACGGTGGAAAACGTATAATAAGAGATTCCCAGCGGCGCCAACAGCCATTCCGCGTGAAACGGCTGGCTGCCGTTTAAAGCGCCGGCAAGCAGGTTCAGATAGCGGACGGCATATCTGGTAAACTTGGTTACACAGAGAAAGCCGACGCAGAGGACCAGCGCCGCCAGCAGGTATCTTTTTGCTTTTTTTCTGTATTTTTCCCGAATCTCCTTTTTCGCGCTTCTCTCAAGCCCCTCGGCGTGAAGCTTCTCCTCCTGCTCCTCATACAGAAGCCCAATCTGCCGCGCGCAGAACCAGATCACGGCGGAAGAAGCCAATATAAACGGCAAAAAGTACCATGCGCCTGCCTGGATATAGAAAAACACGCTGGCAAGCAGCAGCGCAATCCACCGGGATCTTACCGGGCAGAGGTAAAATACCAGAAAAGCACATAAAAGAAAAATCAAAAAAGTAACTGATGTAATAGACATGATAAGCCTCTCACCTTATGCTTCCTGAAGTTCCTGTACCATCTCCCATATGGCAGCGGCAGAATCAAAGTTTTCATTCTCCATATACTCCATGCCGATTTCAATATCAAACGCCTCTTCGATCTCAGAGATCAGCGCGGCAATGTCGATCGAATCAATGATTTTATTGGTTACGATCCCCTGCGCGTTGGCAAAATCCACCCCGGATTTGATTCCTTCCAAAATTGCAATTACTTTATCCATTCTTTTTCCCTCTCTTCTCTTCTTTTCTGTTTTATGCAGGCAGCTTATTATACAACGTTTTTCCCGCTTCATTCTTGGGAATCTCGGAAATAAATACCACCTCAAATGCGGATTCGCTCAAATGCGTCGTCTGCGAGAGGTATCTGCGCACCTCGTCCACGCGCTCCTGATCCGTAATATAAGTCTTCATCTTATCATCCACGCCGGTGGAAGCGCAGTCCACGCCTTCAAACTGCCTTTTTATCAGCTGATCCACCTCGTCTAAATTCACACGGTTGCCAAAAATTTTCAGGAATCTCTTTTTTCTCCCGACAATATAATAGAACCCGTCCTCATCACGTTTTGCCATGTCGCCGGTCACCAGGCGCCCCTTGCGCTCATCACCTTTGGCAAGGTCCTCCCTGCACTGCGCATAGCCCAGCGTCACGTTGTCGCCTTCATAAACCAGCTCGCCAACCTTCTCCGCTTCCTCAATCGGCTTGCCGTCTACATCGATCAGCAGAAAGCGCCCGCCCGGTATCGCATAGCCCATACTTCCGTATTTTTCCAGGCTCTTTTCCGCCGGAAGGTATCCCATGCGCGCCGTCGCCTCCGTCTGCCCATACATGACGATAAACTTTTTTCCCTTTTCCATTGCCCACTGGGCAAATTCACGATGAAGCTCCGGGGACAGCTTGCCGCCCGCCTGCGTCATGTAGCGCAAATCGGGCAAATCCATCTTGAAAAAGCGGACTTTCTTCAGCAGCTCATAAGTAAACGGTACTCCGCCAAAGGAGGTCGCCTTTTGGCTTTTCATAAACTCCCAGAAGGCTTTCATCATCATCGTCTTATCGGTGAGCAGAATGGTTGCCCCTACCTGCAGATGGCTGTTAATAATCGACAGCCCATAGGTATAATTCATCGGCAGGGTCGAAACCGGGCGTTCGTTGGCATCCAGCTCCAGATACTCCGCTATTGCCTCCGCATTCGACTGAATATTCCGGTAGCTCTGGCGCACCAGCTTGGGGCTGCCGGTAGAACCGGACGTGGTAAGCAGCAGTCCCAGATCCTCATGCAGCGCAGTCTCCACCGGTTCCTTCGCCTGCGCCAGAATATAATGGTATGCTTCCCTGAGGGGGATGTACCCTTCAAACTGTCCTTCCATATCGGAGGGGTAATACAAAAAGGACGGCTGATAAACTTCCAGCAAATGCCTTAATAATTCCCCGTCTATCTTTCTGTCCAGCAAAAGCGGCACCACCCGGTTCTTTAAACATGCCAGATAGCCCATTGCTGATCCCATGCTGTTCTCACAAAGGCAGAACGCCAATGCCCTTCCGCCAAAAACCGCGCCCATCTCCCCTGTCCAGGCATCCAGCTCCTGATACGTGATGCTTTGCCCTCTGTCGTCGATAAATGCCAGGGCAGAGCCATATTTTCCGTACAAATTATAAAAACCCATTTTTATCCTTCCTCCCTACTTATTTGCACCGTGCTTCTTCGCCGGATACATAAGCCAATGAAAAAACGGAGCAAAGCAGGGCAGCGACAGTACAACCGTCAGCAAAAACGCCACGATCGGCACAAACAGCCCGTAATGCGCCGGCCACAATGCCTGCAAATGCTCTTTTAAATGAAATACTTTTAACAGGATGCGCAAAATCGGATAATGCAGCGCAAAGACCTGTATCGTTCTCCCGCCAAAGGCAGCAAAGGGGCTGTTCACAGACGGAATCAGCGCTATGATGCAAATAATCAGCACCATAACCGCCACATAATAGATCCCCCTGTAGATTCCCCCAAAGGGAAGCATGCCCATTTTTTCAAATGCCGTCTTCCCTTTCAAAAAACTCATCTTGCCGTATATGCGGCTGTTATAAGCAAAACAAATACAGAAGACAGCGGCGACGACGGCAAAAGAGGCTGCCTTTACCGCCCTTTTCTCTGTCAACTGTGTAAGCTTCTCAATCGGCATGCAGTAACCCGCCATGAAAAACGGATAGAAGGTCAGCAGACGCATACCAACCAGAAAATTTCCCAGTGAAGAATCATACCCTGCAATCATCCCCACGCACACGGTGACAACCAGCAGATAACTTTTTTTAAACCCGTTCACCGCCATCGTCATGAGATAATACAGACACAGCGCCAACGCAAACCAGGGCACTCCTCCTTCGGAAAGCAGGTCAAACCCGCTGGCTTTTCCATTGAGGATGGAATACACAAGAAAGCGGAATATTTTCATAAAAAGATATAAAATCAAATATACTGCCGCCTTATCAATTCTCCTGTTGTCTATCGCACGCTTGGAAAACAAACCGGAAACAAACAAAAAAGCCGGCATATGAAAAGTATAAACAAATACATACAGACCCCGAAGCAGCAAAGAATCCGTCGACATGCTTGCCGTCAGATGTCCAAATACCACACAATATATCAGGAAAAACTTTAAATTATCCCATTTTGCGAGCCTCATATCCCTCTCCTGTACCATATCATCCGTTCTGATATTGTGATTTATTATAACATTCCTCTATACTTATGTCAAACAATCCCCCATTTTCCCCTTTTCTTTTGTCCATTTTACCGATTTTTGCCCGAACGCAAAAGGGGTATTTTCCGGCATAAGAAAAAGATCCGCGGTTCGCGGTGCGAACGCTTCGGATCTTTTTCTTACCGGCTGTTATGAAATACCTTTCACTTCAAAGCCCAGATTCTCGATTACACGCTTCAGCTCGGACTCATCCGGCTCCCGGCTGTATTCCACTACGGCAAGCTTCTTTTTCAGATTTACCTTGCACATGGCGCCATCCATACGGTTAACGGCGCGCTCAACGCTGTTTTTACAGTTGTCGCAGTGCATTCCCTCAATCTGTATCACCTTTTCCCCAAGCTTGGGCGCATCCAGCTCCTTTTCTTCCGCGACGGTATCCTCTCCGCCGCCGCAGCAGCCACCGCCCTTTCCTTTCACATGCCCGATATAAGAGGAAAGCCCCGTACCGCAAAGAATCACCAAAATCGCTATAATAATTACATTTCCCATTTTTCAAACCTCAATTTTCTTTCAAAAGTTCTGTCATACTCTGTACGCTGATGCCAAGCGTGGACAGATTATGCAGCGTTGCCGAAGTTGTCGGTTGTATGACGCCACCCACGCCCAGAAAAATCAACCCCGTATTGATTCCCACAATACGCCTGTAATTTCTGGAAATCCTCCCGATCAGCGCATCGCTGAGCCGCTTTAGAATGACGATCTGTTCCAGGCTGTCCGCCGCAATGGTAATGTCGGCGATCTCTCTGGCAATCTCCGCGCCATCGCTGATGGCAATACCCACATCCGCAGCCGAGAGCGCCGGGGAATCATTGATTCCGTCGCCTATCATCAGCACCTTTCTGCCGGTCGCCTTCTCCCGCTCGACAAAGCCCGCTTTATCTTCCGGCAGCACCTCCGCGTAATATTCGTCTACGCCTACTTTTGCCGCCACCGCCGATGCCGTCCGCTCGCTGTCGCCGGTCATCATCACAATCTTTTCAAAGCCGGCAGCCTTCAGGCTGGCAATTACCCCGGCAGCTTCCTCGCGCAGCGGATCCTCAATGCAGATCACCGCCGCCAGCTTCTTCTCAATCGCCATATAGAGATGCGAATATTCGGCAGGCAGCGCTTCAAACTGCTGCCGATAAGCTTCTTCCACCACAGACTGCTCGTCCTCAAATACAAAATGCGCGCTTCCGATCACTACCTTTTTCCCATCAATAGAAGAAGATATCCCATGCGCCACAATGTATTCCACCTTCGAGTGCATTTCTTCGTGGTCCAGCCCGCGCTCCAGCGCTTCCCGCACCACTGCTTTTGCCATTGAATGCGGGAAATGCTCTTCCAGGCAGGCGGCAATCCTCAAAAGCTCATCCTCTGCCAGTTCGCAAAACGGAACGATCTCCTTCACCGTCGGCCTCGCTTTTGTCAGCGTGCCCGTCTTATCAAACACAATGGTTTTCGCTTCCGCTACCGCTTCCAGATATTTTCCGCCTTTTACCGTAATATGATGCTCTCCCGCCTCGCGGATCGCCGACAGCACGCTGATGGGCATGGCAAGCTTTAACGCGCAGGAAAAGTCCACCATCAAAACAGACAGCGCCTTCGTCACATTCCTGGTCAACAGCCACACCATTCCTGTACCCGCCAGGGTATACGGCGCCAGACGGTCCGCCAGGCGTTCCGCCTTGCCTTCAAGAGAAGATTTCAGCTTCTCCGACTCTTCGATCATCGCCACAATTTTCTCATAGCGTGTAGAGCCGGTCGTATTCTTCACCTCGACCGCCAGCTCGCCCTCTTCCAGCACCGTCCCGGCGTAAACATATCCGTTTTTCTCTCTGTGCACCGGCAATGCCTCGCCGGTGAGGGATGCCTGGTTGACCAGTCCTTCCCCTTCCGCAACGATCCCGTCAAAGGAGATCACATTTCCCATATGTACCACAATCAGATCCCCGGGCGCCACCTTGTCCGCGTCTGTCAGTATCTCCTGTCCATCCGCCTTTACCCAGACCTTCTTAATATTCAGGGACATACTGCGCGCAAGATCCCCGACGGACTTCTTGTGCGTCCACTCTTCAAGGATTTCTCCCACTCCGAGCAGGAACATCACAGAACCCGCCGTATCCATGTTCCCTCTAAGTACGGACACCCCGATTGCCGTGGCGTCCAGCACAGACACCTCTATGCGTCTTTCTGCCAGGCTTTTTAGACCCTTCCAGATGTATTTCAGGGATTTCACCCCTGTCCACACCGCCCGGACTGGATAAGGAAGCAGCAGCTTGCTGCCTGCCCTTAAAACCACTTTACTCATTAATTTTTCCTGATACTGTGCATTCAATTCCCTGCAGGAATTCTCCAGTACCGCCTCAGGAACCTCTGCCTTTTGATAGCAAAAGCTTCGCAACTTTTCGATGACTGCCGTTCTGTCCCCTATATAGCAGACGGAAGCATCAGCCGTTCTTTCATAGACCTTTGCTCCCGTTACACATTCTAAACTCTGCAGATAATAAAGCAGCACATCCGCTTCCCGAAAACTCATACGCTTTACAGACAGATGAACTCTCAGCCTTCCTGGAATTTCATGTTTGATTACAAATTCCACTTATTCTGCCGCCTCTTCTTTCTTCTCTTCCATATCGCTTATCATCCGGTTCTCTTCCGCCTCTTCGCGCTCTTTATTGATCTGTTTTGCTTCCGCAAGAATATCCTCTGCGTTTTCCTGAACAGCCGTCGCTGTCTTCATCACACAGTCCTTCGCCCTGAGAACCGCCGCCGTACAATTCGTATACAGCTTCTTCGCGTCCTTCCCGGATAACACCCTGATACCCGCTGTACCAAAAAGTACTCCGCCAGCAAAAAGACCAAGCTTCTTCACATCTATCATATTGCTTCCTCCTCGCATGTACTTTCTATGTAGGTTCATGATAGTCCCTTCCTCTGATACTAGTCAAACCTAACTGTATTTATTGAGAATTTTTATCAATAAAGGAGTCTTCCAGCCGATAGACATACTCCCGGCTGATTACCCCCATCTTCTCCAATTCCCGCACTACCCTGTACACCGTCGAAATACCGATATTCTTATCTCTCTTTACCGCCTGGTAATAGATTTCCTTACAGCTCCCGCCGCCATTTTCTAAAATCACATCGATCAGCACAACGCGCTGCTTTGTGAGCCGGCATCCGTTTTTCCTCAGCCTGTCAAAGATATCCTCTCTCGTAATCACAATTTCTCCTTTAAGCAAGCGCTGCTCCCAGCGCTTTGCATTTTTCTGTTGCTTCATCATCCGGTGTCTCCAGGCAGATTACGCTCTCGATTGCCAGAACAGCGCCGTCATCCTTACATCTGTTCTCCCAGTCTGCCATCCATTCGCCGTCGCCCCAGCCGTAGGAACCAAACAGAGCGATCTTCTTTCCTGAAAGCTTGCTCTCGCATTCTGTAAACATCGGGTCAAATTCATCTTCCTCCAGCACCTCTGCTCCCATTGCCGGGCATCCAAACGCAATCGCGTCAAACTCGTCAACCTTATCAGCGGAAAATGCGGATGTCTCCAGCAGGCTTACTTCTGCGCCCGCCGCTTTTGCGCCTTCTGCCACTGCATTTGCCATTGCCTCTGTATTTCCGGTGCTGCTCCAATATACTACTGCTACTTTACTCATTTTGTTTTACCATCCTTTTTTCTTTATTTTTATATATTTGGCAAGCTTTCGCTTTAAGCCGCTACGGTAAGTTGGGTGATCGTGCGTCCTCTGGCAAATACCTTCCTGTACACGTCCGTGCACTTTCTGTACTTTGCAAAAAGTGCCATCGTCTCGCCCTCGTTGCAGTATGCCTTCCAGATGCCGCAGCATTTACAGTTTTTCCCTTTCTGCTCGATAAATCCAATGACATCGCCGAGAGGATAACTCAAAAATACGCCAACCTCATGCGGAAAGCATTCATAATCAGCCAGACGCGCCTTTAATTGCCGCAGGCAGCCTTCCACATTTTGTTCGCTGTATCCATACCCGGACAGCAGCTTCATGACCCCCTCTTTGGCGAGGTCCTCCTCAAGCCGATTCCTCCGGTAGACATACAGCAACGCCTGGCAGCCGTCCGCCTTCAGTATTTCGATAAACACTCCTTTTTTATTCAGCTTCCGGTTCTGCGACCGCACTTCTTCCTGCAGCGCATCAGCAGAAGAACACCGATAACGAAATAAATTCGCAGTCTTCATACCCGCCAGAGTCGGCGCGCAATGTTCCACCATTTTTGCCTCTAACATGCATTTCCCTCCGTCTAGGCTTCGCAATAAGACTGCAGTACGCTGGTAAGCGCCGCCGCGCTGCTGGAATGCACGCGCTCGATCCTTATTTTGCTGCGCTTCGCTTCCGTCACGGCACTGTTCACCATTTTATGAGACACCGTATTCGTAAAAAGAATCATCAGATCCGGTGAGCCCAGCTTCTTTTTGAATCCGCCCTTCTCTTTTACAAACACCTTCGCCCTGCAGCCATGCTTTTTGCAGATTTCCTCATACTGGCAAACCATACACTCATTACCGCCTATTATCACTACACTCATACGCAGTCTTCTCCTTTATGATACCTAAACCCCACAGTTACTATACGTAAATTTTTATTAGTTCAGACTAACTACCAGTCTTAAATAAACGGGCAAAACGCTGCCCGTAATTATTTTTAAAGTTAGTTGTTTCTAACTAAAATCAATTTACCATATCTGGTATCACTTGTCAACTGTTTCTTTTTGTTCTTATCTGAATAATTTTCAGAGTCTGCCCGATCGGCAGCAAGAGGCGCTTTTACAGCCTCTTGATCCTCTCGATGGCTTCTGCCGTGTTTTCATAGCTGCCAAACGCCGTCAGGCGGAAATATCCCTCACCGCTTGGGCCGAAGCCTGAACCCGGCGTGCCGACTACATTGGCTTTCTCCAGAAGGTAATCAAAAAACTCCCAGGATGTCATGCTGCCCGGTGTCTTCAGCCAGATATAGGGCGCGTTCACGCCGCCGGATACCGTATAGCCTGCGCTCTTTAAGCCCTCATAAATTACGCGGGCATTCTTCATATAATATGCCACCTGTTCTTTGAGCTGTTCTTTCCCCTGGGGAGAATAAACCGCTTCGCCTGCCTTTTGTACAATATACGGCGCTCCGTTATATTTGGTGCCGTGCCGTCTCGCCCAAAGCCCGTGCAGGCAGGTATCGCCCGCTTTTAATTCCTTTGGCACGACGGTAAAGCCCAGGCGCACTCCGGTAAAGCCGGCATTTTTGGAAAAACTGCGCAGCTCGATCGCACAGGTTCTCGCCCCCTCGCACTCATAGATCGAATGCGGCACATCTGCTTCGGAAATATACGCTTCATAGGCTGCGTCATAGATAATCACCGCACCCACCTTATTTGCATAATCCACCCACACCTGAAGCTGCTCCTTCGTGATCGTGGAGCCGGTCGGATTGTTGGGGAAGCAAAGATAGATCAGATCCGGCGTTTCCTTCGGAAGCTCCGGTGCAAAACCATTCTCTGCCGTACACGGCATATAGATTACATCGCTCCATGTTTCTGTTCCCGCATCCCAACTGCCGGTTCTTCCCGCCATTACATTGGAATCCACATAGACCGGATAGACCGGGTCGCAGACTGCGATCTTATTGTCCAGGGAAAATATTTCCTGGATATTGGCAGAATCGCATTTTGCTCCATCCGACACAAAGATCTCATCGGCAGCGATATCGCATCCGCGGTCCCTGTAATCATTTTGAGCAATCGCATTGCGCAAAAACTCATATCCCAGGTCAGGCGCATACCCTTTAAAGGTCGCCGCATCCGCCATTTCATCTACCGCCCCGTGCAGCGCTGAAATAATTGCCGGCGCCAAAGGCTGGGTCACATCGCCGATCCCCAGGCGGATTATTTTCTTTTGCGGATTCACCTCTGTAAATGCCGCCACCTTTTTGCCAATTGTAGAAAACAGATAGCTCCCCGGCAGTTTTAAATAATTATCATTTACTTTCGCCATTTTCTTTTCCTCCGTTATAATGTAATCTCTCCATCAAATACCGTCGTCGCCGGTCCCGTCATATAAACCGTATTCTCTTCTCTGTCCCAGAAGATCTTCAGCTCGCCGCCGAGCAGCTTCACCGTCACTTCCTCCTCTGTCATGCCGTTGAGGATAGAGGATACGGCTACCGCGCAGGCGCCGGTCCCGCAGGCAAGCGTCTCTCCCGATCCTCTCTCCCAAACGCGCATCTCCACTGTGCAGCGGTCGATCACATGCACAAATTCCGTATTGACACGATCCGGAAATCTCTCATGGTTTTCGAACTTCGGTCCGATCTTTTCGATTTCCAGATTCTTCACATCGTCAATATAAGTAACCGCATGAGGGTTCCCCATCGAAACACAGGTAATCCTCCACTCTTTCCCGTCTACCTCTATCGCCTCATCGAGCACCTGCTCCCTCTCAGAAAGGACAGGGATATCCGCGCTTTTTAAACCCGGCGTCCCCATGTTCACCTTTACGGTGTCCACTTTGCCGTCTTTTAGCGTCAGTTCCATCTCTTTGATTCCGCTCTTCGTCTCTACGCGGATGCTCGTTTTGTCTGTGATACCGTAATCGTACATATACTTCGCTACGCAGCGGATGCCATTTCCGCACATCGCCCCCTGCGAGCCATCGGCATTATACATTTCCATTTTTCCATCTGCCACATCCGACGGTTTAATCAGGATCAACCCGTCCGAGCCAATCCCAAAATGGCGGTCGCTCACGGTTATCGCCGTCTGCTCCGGGTTCTCTACCGTTTCCTGAAAACAATTTACATAAACGTAATCATTTCCGATCCCATGCATTTTCGTAAATTTCAGCTTTTTCATATTGTTTTCCTTTCGTCAGAATTTCATTAATGTAAATACCATCTCTGCTGTCTCAACCAGATTTGTCCCGCTATCCATACTGCATTTCTGCATATACCGGTGTGCCTCTTCTTCCGTCATATTATTGCGCTCCATCAGCAGTGCCTTCGCATCCTGTATCAGTTTTATATCTTTTTGCGAACGCTCCTTTGGAGCCCGTTTTTCCCTGCGCTTCCTGCGCGCGATCCCCGCCTGCATCATCTCGATCGTATTGACCATATCGTGCACCCGCAAAGGTAGCTCCAGACATACGATTTCTCTGTCCGGGCAATTTTCCAATATGTTCCTGGATGCCACAAGCAGCATTTCAAAGCCTGCCGGCAGATCCTCCTTTAACTGGGTATAGATCATGTCACGATATTTATAGCCGCACACGACGATTCCGCTGTCCAGATCATCTGCCGCCTGCAGAGCCTGCGCGCCGCTGGTACAAACAACAGCCACATGGTATCCATTGCGGATCAGTATATTCCGAATATTCTTTGCATCTTCCACTCTTGGAAATACCACAATGATACTTGGCATTCTTTGCACCTCCTGTTCTAATCATTCTATTATCTGTCAGGAGGTTAAATTCTATATAAGTACTGTTCCAGCTCCCAATTTGTTACTGTCCGGCTGTACTGTTCCCATTCCGCCCGTTTTGCTTTGCAGTAATTGCTGCTGATATGCTCTCCAAGCACCCCGCGGATAAATTCGCTGCTCTCCAGCCTTTTGACTGCATCGAGAAGATTGTTCGGAAGCGACTCAATGCCCATTGCCTCCTTCTCCTCCTCTGTCATCTTAAAGATATTCTTATCCACTCTCGCCGGCGGCATCACCCGGTTCCTGATCCCATCCAGCCCCGCCGCCAGGCACACAGCCAGTACCAGGTAAGGATTGCTCGCCGGGTCGGGACATCGAAGCTCTACTCTCGTATGCTCCTCCACGCTCACCGGAATCCGAATCAGCGGCGTCCGGTTCTGAGTGGACCAGGCAATATAGGCAGGCGCCTCATATCCCGGGACCAGGCGCTTATAGGAATTAACGATCGGGTTCGTAATCGCCGTCATATCTTTGATATGCTTTAAAATCCCGCCGATAAAATAATACGCCTCCGGGCTTAATCCCGCCGGATCCTCTGAATTTCCGAAAATGTTTTTCCCATCCTTCGAAAGCGACATATTGATATGCATCCCGGAACCGTTGATATCCTCCTTCGGCTTCGGCATAAAGGTTGCATGCAGCCCATGCCGCTTGGCAATCGTTTTGACGGTGAGCTTAAAGGTCATGATATTATCCGCTGTAACCAGCGCATCGTCATATTTAAAATCAATCTCATGCTGCGCCGGAGAAACCTCATGATGGGAGGCTTCGATCTCAAAGCCCATGTCCTCCAGCGTCATCACCATATCTCTTCTGGCATTCTCCCCAAGATCTACCGGACCCAGGTCAAAGTATCCCGCTTTTTCATGAGTAATCGTGGTCGGCTGCCCGTTATCGTCGGTATGATACAGAAAGAATTCACACTCCGGGCCTACGTCAAACTGATACCCCATCTCTTCCGCCTCTTTTAAAACCCGCTTCAGCACGTGCCTGGGATCCCCCTCAAACGGCGTCCCGTCCGGTCTGTAGATATCACAGATCAGCCTTGCAACCTTGCCATGCTGCGGCCTCCACGGAAATATCGTGAAGGTATCCAGATCCGGATACAGGTGCATATCCGACTCCTCTATCCTCACAAAGCCCTCAATTGACGACCCGTCAAACATACATTTATTATCAAGCGCCCTTTCCAACTGGCTGGCTGTGATCGCCACATTTTTTAAGGTGCCGAATATATCCGTAAACTGCAGCCGGATAAATTCCACATCCTCCTCCTGCACCAGCCTGATTACATCTTCCTTCGTATATTTCACTTCCATCTCTCCTTTTACAATGTTCATCATCCATTTTCTGATATTTCAAAGAAAAAAGGCATTCTACTCCCCTGGCAGAACACCTTTGTCCTGAAAAAATGATAACAGCGGGTACCCGGTTTGTCAACCGGAAACCCGCCCGCACATTATGATTGTTAATCATTAGAATTATTTGTATTTTCGATTATTTTTATCGCCTCTTCCAGTTGATTGTCCGTCTGCGCATCTGCCGCAAGCTCCACCTCTACATCCGGCTCAATTCCGATCTCATGAATATCGTTTCCATTCGGCGTATAATATTTGGCAATCGTCAGCTTAATGCCGCTTCCATCTGAAAGGCTATAGATTCTCTGCACGATCCCCTTGCCGAACGTCGTCGTGCCCACCAGCGTCCCCATCTGGTAGTCCTTCACCGCCCCGGCAAAAATTTCCGATGCGCTGGCGCTGTTTTCATTAATCAGCACCACAAGCGGCTTATCAAACTGGTCCTCGTCATCCGAAAAGTATTCCTTTCTCTCCCCGTATTTGTCCTCCGTATACACGATCAGGCCTTCGGGCAGAAGCGTATCCAGGACCTCGCACGCCACCTGCAGGACGCCGCCCGGATTGTCGCGCACATCCACGATCAGCTTCTCCATCCCTTCCGCCTCCAGGCTCTCCAACTGCGTCTGAAACTGCTCCGTCGTCACGCTGTCAAACTCCAGTATGCGGATATAGCCGATCTGGTTTCCCAGCATTTCCCCTTCTACCGTAGGCACCTCAATCGCGCGGCGCTCCAGCTCCTTCTCCAGCGTTTCGCCGTCTCTTTGCAGCGTCAGGACAACGCTGTCCCCCTCGCCGGTCTTAATTCTCGACACAAGCTCGCTTAAATCCATATTCCCCAGTGCTTCGCCATCGACCGCCGTAACCACATCGCCCGCAAGCAGCCCAGCCTCCGCAGACGGCGTCCCGTCAAAGCAGCGCACGACATAGATCTCTCCTGTCTGCGGATCCTGCGTCATGACCGCGCCGATTCCTGAATAAACGCCGTTCGTCGCTTCCTCCATCGCATCAAGCGCCTCTTTACTGTAATATACAGAGTAAGGATCGCCCAGCTCTTCCAGCATCCCCTCGTAAATCCCTTCCTCGATTGCGGCGCCGTCCACTTCGCCCAGGTAATAGTCATTTACCAACTGCTGTATCTCCTCCAGCTTCGCCCGTACCGCCTTCCCGTCAAGGTCCAACTGTTCTTCTACCTGCACCGTCCCGCTTTGCGCACTGCTTTTTCCCAGATATTTTGAAAGCTTCCACCGCTGCCAGCCCAGGGAAGCGCCCAGACATACCAGCGCCAGGATCACTCCGCAGAACATTCCTTTTACAAATTTGCCATCGTTTTCCATACATTCTCCTTTAAAAGGGGGATCCGGCACCTTGCGCTGTACCAAATCCCCCTCTCACATCTTCTATTACTATTTTATGAAAAAATCTTTCTCCTATGCCGATGCGCGGCATTTTCCACCGGGGGCGGTCCCTTTAGAATTCAACCGACTCCATATATTTCATATACTTGACTACCATCAGGGCAATCTTAAAGGTAATCGCATCCTCAAACACCCGCAAATCAAGCCCGGTACTCTTCTGCAGCTTATCCAGACGGTACACAAGGGTATTGCGGTGGATATAAAGCTGTCTGGATGTCTCGGACACATTCAGGCTGTTTTCAAAAAATTTATTGATCGTCGTCAGAGTCTCTTCGTCAAAATCATCTGTTGATTTTCCGTCAAAAATTTCTTTGATAAACATCTTGCAAAGAGGAATGGGAAGCTGATAAATCAACCTGCCGATCCCAAGAGAGCTGTATGCGATGACATCCCTCTCGTCAAAGAAAATCTTGCCCACATCCAACGCCATCCTCGCTTCCTTATAGGAACGGGACACCTCTTTGATCTCCCCGACGATCGTTCCGTAAGCAATATGGGCGCTTTCCCGCTTTTTCGCATCCAGGCTGTCCAGAATATGCATCGCCACTCTGTCCATCTCCTTATAGTCGTCCGAAGCCGTCAACTCCTTCACGATGATAATACTCTTCTCATCAACCGCCGTGATAAAATCGCCCTGCCGGTTGTCAAGGCACAGCCGAACCGCTTCCAGGGATGTGTTATCCTTTTCAATACTCGTCTCCAGGATAAAGACCACGCGGCGCACATCTGTCTCAATATGAAGCTTCTTCGCCCTGTTATAAATATCAATCAGCAGCAAATTGTCCAGCAGGAGGTTTTTCACAAAATTATCTTTGTCAAAACGCTCCTTATACGCTACCAGAAGATTCTGAATCTGAAACGCTGCCATCTTTCCCACCATATAGGTGTCGTCGCTGCTGCCGCTTGCCAGCAGAATATACTCAAGCTGCGTCTCGTCATAGACCTTGAAGAACTGATATCCCTGCAGCTCCTGGCTGTCCGCCGGAGAGTTCACAAAAAGCATCGCCGGCTCCACATAATTTCCCATCTCCGGAAACGTAGATGCCAACACACTTCCCTCTGTATCAATCACGCACATGTCTACTCTGCTGATTTGCTTCATTCCCTCTATCGTACTCTGTAATATCTGATTAGAAATCATGCTTTTCACCTCAATACACTTTGTCTTTTTTAATTGTACTCCAAAATCACCAAAAAAGAAAGACAAAAATCATGGATTTTTGTAAAAATTTATTTTTTCCTGTTTCGATTTATGCTATACTTTCTTACAGATGTCAAATTCACACAAGGAGTCTCATTATGGAACGAAAAACTGCACTGATTACCGGCGCCTCGCGCGGCATCGGCAAAGCCATTGCCCAAAAATTCGCCTCAAAAGGGTACGACCTGTTTCTCACCTGCCTTCAGCAGGGAGCGCTTCTTCTGGATCTGAAAAAACAACTGGAAGCCTCCTGTCACATTTCCTGCAGTTGTTTTTGCACGGATATGGGAGACGCAAGTCAGGTAGAACAGCTTTTCAAAGAAATCGGCACAGCCACGCCCTACCTCAACGTGCTGGTAAACAATGCCGGTATCTCTTACACCGGGCTTTTGACGGATATGTCCTGCGCCCAATGGGACCGCCTGGTTCATACTAACCTAAGCTCTGCCTTTTACACAAGCCGCCTTGCCATCCCCATGATGTTAAAGCACGGCGGCGGCAAGATCCTGAATATTTCTTCGGTCTGGGGTTGTGTCGGCGCTTCCTGTGAAGTGGCATACTCTGCCGCCAAAGGCGGGATTAACGCGTTTACCCGCGCACTGGCGAAGGAACTGGCTCCCGGCAATATTCAGGTGAACGCCATCGCCTGCGGCGTCATCGATACGCAGATGAACGGTTTCCTTTCCGCAGAAGAAAAAGAAATGCTGATAGAAGAAATTCCTGCCGGGCGCATGGGGCTTCCCTGCGAAGTGGCAGATCTTGCCTTTTCGCTCTGCGAATCCCATGCCTATCTGACCGGGCAGGTTATAAAATTAGACGGCGGTTGGATCTAGGTCCGCTTTTTAAAACCCGCGGATCTGATCTTCGCTGTCGTCGCTCGTCTTTTGGATGGAACGGATCACAACGTAATATCCGGCGTTTTCATTCACCTTCACATACACGCGCTCTCCCTCCTTATGCCCCCGGATCGCCTTTCCCATCGGAGACTCAATGCTAATCATCCCCTTCATGGAATTCCCGCGAATGGAAGTAACCAGCTTATAAACTTCCGTTTCCTCCTCATCCTCAAAATAAACTTCCACCGTATTATTAAGCCCCACTTCATCCTCTTTGGATTCATCCGAGACAATTTTGGCGTTTTTCAGCATCCGCTCCAGATAACGGATACGGCTCTCATTGCTGTTCTTATCCTTTTTTGCCTCCTGATACTCAAAATTTTCGCTCAAATCTCCGTGCGCGCGCGCTTCCTTGACCGCTTCCAGGGCTTCTTTTCGCACCACCAGTTTGCGGTACTCAATCTCTTCCTCTATCTTTTTCACATCGTTTTGTGTCAGCTGCTCTCTCATCTTTCTTTCAATCCTCATACTTTCTGCAAATAATAACTCAGGATAGTATATCACATTCTCTATCCATTGACAAACACAGCCGTTTATCATATAATCATTACATTCGCAATTTAAAGTATTAAAGCGAAAATGATACGGATTTGGAGAAAAGGATTATGAAAGAAATAGCAAAATTAATGGATTATCGTTCAGACATCCGTGTGGTAGACGCCACACTGCGCGACGGAGGGCTGGTAAATGACTTCTATTTTTCAGATGAATTTGTCAAAGCGCTGTATCTGACCAACTTACGGGCAGGCGTTGATTATATGGAATTCGGATATAAAGCATCAAAGGAACTGTTCGATATGGACAAATACGGCAAGTGGAAATTCTGCAATGACGATGATATCCGCGCAGTGGTCGGCGACAATAATACCGACTTGAAAATTGCCGTTATGGCAGACGTCGGAAGATGTGATTACAAAACAGATATCATCAACCGCAGCGACAGCCCTATCGACCTGATCCGCGTGGCTACTTATCTCCATACGATCCCCACTGCCGTAGAAATGATCGAAGACGCCTACGCGAAGGGATATGAAACCACCTGCAATATCATGGCGATCTCCAACGGACGTGAAGGAGATATTGCTGCCGCCCTGGAACTGCTCGGCAGAACTCCGGTCAATTGCCTGTATATCGTAGACAGCTACGGCGCGCTCTACCCGGAGCAGATCGCCAGAATGGTGGACACCTATATGAACGCTGCCGCAAAATACGGAAAGAAGGTCGGCATTCATGCCCACAATAACCAGCAACTGGCATTTGCCAATACAATTGAAGCCGTAGGCGACGGCGCCGACTGGCTGGATGCGACCTACGCCAATATGGGGCGCGGCGCCGGCAACTGTGCGATGGAGCTGCTTCTTGGCTTTCTGAAAAACCCGAAATATAACGTTTATCCGGCTGTACAGTTTATCGATCAGCACATGACCAGCCTGAAAGAATCCGGCATTGTCTGGGGATACGATCTCCAGTATCTGATGACCGGGCTCCTAAACCAGCACCCGAGAACCGCTATCCAGTTTACCAAAGAACAGCGCAGCGATTACGCGGAGTTCTACAAAGAACTGGTGGTACAGGACGATTGATTTCAAAAAAGCGGTTATCCGGCAACGCCGGCATAACCGCTTTGCTTTCCTCTACTTTTTTCCCAGCTCCCAGATGTGCCTGTTCTTCCGAAAATGCAGGCGCATAAGTGCACACCATCAAAAGTGAAGTCTTCAGCGCCGAACCCTACTGCGAATAGGACCAGATCACCAGCGCATAGCTCGTCATGGCGCTGCCCAAGCCAGAGAATGACTGAGTAAGCCACAGCAGCAGAAAGGTTTTCATTTCCATAAAAGTTTTTACAAATGTTTCTTTTTCGTTTTTCATAGACTTTGCATGTAGCTGTTGCAATGCACAGCCTCATTTTACCGCCTCCTTTGTCAATCTATTCTTCTGTAAGTTATATAACAGTTCCTCACATATTTTGAACCTGCCAGTATCCCGCAATTATCACGAAAAAACCCGCAAACTTGCGGTTTGATATGCTCCCCATATGGTAGACAATGGAAATATCCAAAAACTATCATATGA
>CAZAQD010000008.1:0-52792 GCA_964487425.1 uncultured Marvinbryantia sp.
TCCGTCCATGGAGCCGCAGGCACACGTTTGTCCCCTCTGTAGGAAAAAAATCCTTCAGTATCTCGTCTTCCTCGTCTGTCCAGAACATTGTCAGCCTCCCATTTAACCATTCATATGTGCCGTTTTTTTGCGTGGCGCGGTGCTTGCAGGATCCGCCTGCCGTAAAAAGATTATACCGCTTTTTCCTTTCGGAAGCAACTACAGGATGGCGCTTCTTATGATATGATTTCCATACGGCATTGCCTTTTGGCAGGCGGCGCCGGCAAGAGCCGGAACCGGGAAACCCCGGTTTTTTAATATGGTTGTTCTGTTTCTTTTTTAAAGAAAATGATCGAAGCCCAGGAAAGACAGATGTCCGGCCAGGGACAGAGCGGGACACTGATGTAAAAAACTGTTGTTATACACTCTGAAATAGAATCATACAAAAAGCGGCTGCAAAATTGTAGCCGTTTTTTGTATAATATCTCTTCTATTTATAACTCGATTTTTCCGGTAACATCGCCGTTTACTACATAATAAACTGCGCACTCTTCCGGTTTTACATACAGGGATACGGATTTCATATCCCCAACTTTTTTCTTCAATTCCTTCGTCCAGATTGTTTTTACCTGTTTCATCAGGTCTGCCGTCTTGATCTCCTTACCGTCAAACTGCAGGACTACTTCTTCTTTTACTGCCGCTTTCTTTGCCGGAGCCTTCTTAGCGGGAGCCTTTTTTTCTGCTTCCGGTTTTACTTCCGTCTTTTTTACTGCAGCCTTTTCCTCTTCTTTCTTTTCTACCGGCTTCTCTGCCTTTACCTCAACCGCTTTTTTCGCTGTTGTCACTGTCTTTTTAGCAGCCATAATTTTCCTCCTTATACTGAAAAAACAATTTATATTTACTCAATGATGCAATCAATTTTATGTCAAAATAGAATATACACCTATTTTTTTGAAATAGCAATCTTTTTTCGCACAAATCTGAAAACCTTGTTCACTTTTTGCTGATTTGGGACTATAGATTGAGGTTTTTTAGCTCATTTGACATATAGTATTCCAGCTTTTGGCGCAATACTATATGTTGTGGCAACGTCAGCTCGGGATCGGTTTCCAGTATTTCATGCACCGCCTCATTGGCGTCTCTCAATATGTCGGCATCCGCAAAGACATCTCCTATTTTAAATTCCATCATTCCACTTTGTCGCACTCCCAGCAAATCTCCCGGACCTCTCAGCTTCAGGTCTTCACTGGCAATGTAAAACCCATCATTTGACTGGTTCAGGATATCCAGGCGTTTTTGATTTTTCTTATTCTCCGAACCATTTATCATAATGCAGTAAGACTGATAGGAAGAGCGCCCCACGCGCCCGCGCAACTGATGAAGCTGTGCCAGTCCGAAGCGTTCTGCATTTTCGATCATCATAACGGTAGCGTTTGCCACATTTACGCCAACCTCTACCACCGTCGTGGATACCAGGACCTGAATCTCATTTTTCAGGAAACGTTCCATAATTTCGTTTTTTTCTTTTGGCTTCATTTTGCCGTGAAGATATTCCACGCAGATGTCCGGGGGCAACTGCTCTTTAAGCCGCTTGGTGTAAGAGAGCACATCCTCTGCCTCAATCATCTCACTCTCTTCTGCCATCGGGCAGATGATGTATGCCTGATGTCCGTTTCGTACTTCCTTTTCTATAAAAGCATAGGCTTTTGGGCGGTAATTTGTATTTACGATACAGTTTTTTATCGGAATACGGTTGGCAGGCAGTTCATCGATCACAGAAATTTCCAGATCACCATAAAGGATCACCGCCAGCGTCCGGGGTATCGGCGTGGCGCTCATCACCAGTGTATGCGGCTCACCGCCTTTGTTTCCCAGTGTCTCCCGCTGTTTTACGCCGAACCGATGCTGTTCATCCGTAATCACCAGCCCCATTTTTTTGTATATCACGTTCTCCTGAATCAGCGCATGGGTTCCCACAATCATGTCGGCTTCCCCGCCGGCAATTTTTTCGCGTGCCTGGCGCTTCTCCTTGGCCGTCATGGAACCGGTCAGCAATACCGGCGTATATTCCAGATTCTGTTCCGCAAGCAGAGACTGCAGTGCTTCAAAATGCTGTCTTGCAAGCACCTCCGTCGGCACCATAATGGAGCTTTGCAGCCCATTTGCCGCTGCCAGAATCATGGCAAGGAACGCCACGATCGTTTTCCCGGACCCCACGTCCCCCTGTATCAGCCGCGCCATCACGCTTTTTCCTGTCATATCCCTCTGAATTTCTTCCCACACTTTTTTCTGTGCGGATGTAAGGGCGTAAGGCAGATGCCCGATGACCTCTTCCGTCACCTGCCTGCGCTCAATTTCAAAATGGTTCGGCTGCAGCTCCCTGCGCTCCTTATACTGCCTAAGCGCCAGTAAAAACAAAAAGAATTCGTCAAATACCAGCCGCCTTCTCGCCAGGGACATGTGATGCTCATCTTTGGGAAAATGAATTTCCTCAACCGCGTAACCATATTCGGCAAGGCGGTATTTCTTCCGAATCTCACTGCTTAAATAGTCTTTTGTGAGGTCTATCGCATCAAGCGCCTGCCGGACTGCCTTACGGATCATATGATTCGTCAGCCCTTTTGTAAGCGCATATACCGGCTGTAATTCGCAAAGCATCTGCCGGTACCGGGTAAGATCAAAGAGGGCAGGCTGCTCCAGGAGCAGGCGGCTGCCCTTCTTTGCCACTTTGCCGTAGAACACATAAGATGCCCCCGGTTTTATTGTATTTTTAAGAAAGGGCATATTATACCACCGTACCTGCAGGAAACCTGATGCATCCCTTACGACGGTTGATACAATCTGCAGCCGTTTCACATACTGCACGGACACTGCCTTCTCAATCTGTCCGTAGATGGCGAGCATCTCTCCTTCAACCGCATGAGCGCTGTCTGATAGCTCTTCATATTTCTGATAAGTACGCGGATAATAAGAAAGCAGGCTGCCGATGTCATTCACGCCTGCTTTCTCGAATATCTGCTTTGTCTTTTCACCGATCCCCTTAATTTCCGTAAGGGACGATTTTCGATTCATATACTACCTCTCAATTTACTCTACAGATACCACATAATAGTATATCGGCTGTCCGCCCGCATATACTTCCACTTCGCAATCGGGATATTGTTCCATAAGCTCTTCGCCAAGCGCATTGGCAGCTTCTTCATTCACATCCGCCCCATAGTAGATGCTGATGAGTTCGGAATCCTCCTCTACCATAAGCCCGACCGTCTCTTTTGCAACCGCTTCAATTTCTTTTCCAATTGCCAAAATAGCATGGTCGCCAATGCCCATGATGTCGCCTTCCTTTATCTCTTTGTCGTCAATATGGGTATCGCGGACCGCATACGTAACCTGTCCCGTCTTAATCATCTGCAGGCTCTGGGTCATCGCCTCTGTATTCTCTTCCAGCGATTTACCCATCTCATAATTAATCATTGCCGAGATTCCCTGCGGCACAGTCTTGCTGGGAATGACCACAATTTTCTTATCCTTTGTCAGTGCCTGCGCCTGGTTCGCCGCCAAAATAATATTCTTATTGTTCGGCAAAATAAAGATCGCATCTGTATTTACCTGCTCAATGGCATTGAGCATATCTTCCGTACTCGGATTCATTGTCTGTCCGCCCTCGATCAGGTAATCCACGCCAAGCCCTTTGAAGATCTCGCCAAATCCTTCCCCGATGGAAACGGAAATGAACCCGACTTCCTTATGGGGCATTGCCGGTTTCTCTGCCTTTTTTGTCTCCGCTTCTGCTGCCGCGCGCTTGGAAGCGTCCTTAATCAGCTTTTCCTGATGCTCCTCGCGCATATTATCAATCTTCATCCTTGACAATGCGCCGTAAGTCAAAGCTTTCGTGATGGCAACGCCGGGATCATTGGTGTGAACATGTACCTTGACAATATCCTCGTCTGCCACAACAACAATGGAATCGCCGATGCTCTCCAGAAATGCCTTGAACTTCAGTTCTTCCTCGCCCTGCATCGATTTTTCTGTCATAATGATAAATTCTGTACAGTAACCAAATTTGATCTCTGCCGGCGCCTGGGGTTCTGCCTTGCCGGCAGGCTGCCCGGAAGCCTTTTCTGTCTCAATCGAATAATCAACCTGCTTGCCGAGATATGCGTCCAATGCGCCCTTTAACACCTGGATCAAGCCCTGTCCGCCGGAATCCACCACGCCGGCGTCTTTTAAGACGGGGAGCATTTCCGGCGTCTTCTGCAGCACTTCCTCCGCATAGACAAGGGACTGTTCCAGCAGCTCCTTCATCTCTACGCCTTCCAAAGCCAGCTCGGACGCTTTGTCTGCGTACCCTTTGGCAACCGTAAGAATGGTGCCCTCCTTCGGCTTCATAACTGCCTTATAGGCGGTCGCCACCGCTTTCTGGAATGCCTCCGTGATGGCAACGGTATCCACCTTTTCCACATATTTGATTCCTTTTGTGAAACCTCTCAGAAGCTGAGATAAAATAACACCGGAATTTCCTCTTGCCCCGCGAAGGGAACCGGAAGAAATCGCTTTTGCAAGCGCCTCCATTGAGGGATCTTCAAGCGCCGCCACTTCTTTTGCCGCCGACATAATCGTCAACGTCATGTTGGTGCCGGTATCCCCGTCCGGGACAGGAAATACATTCAACTCGTTAATCCATTCTTTGTTTGCTTCCAGATTCTTGGCGCCAGCCAAAAACATTTTGGCACATAACTGTGCATTTATCGTACTTCTACACACTTTAGAGTTCCTCCTTAATCAATAGCTCTTACACCTTCTACATAAATATTCAACCGCTCAAGCTCCATACCGGTGAACTCTTCTACGCGATATTTTACGTTGCTCATAAGATTCTCAGCAACAGCCGAAATGCTGACGCCATAAGAGACGATTACATGGAAATCCAAAGAAATCTTATTATCTTCGCTGAGAGAAACATTAATGCCGTGCTTTAAGCTGTCTTTTTTTAACAGTTTTACAAGCCCGTCCTTTACACTAACAGCAGCCATACCCACGATGCCAAAACATTCAACCGCAACGCTGCCTGCATATGTGGCAATCACATCCATATCAATGGAAATGGTGCCCAGTTCATTCTCCATACGTCCTTTCATAATTTACCTCCAAATATCATAATCATAGATACTTATTTAACAGTATACCAACTTTTTCTTAAAAAGGAAATATCTTTTTTTATTTTCTACTTGCAAATTTACACAGATTCTGATAAAATATAATTGTTGTCAGTCTGTGCATTAAGGCAAAGACGAATAAGTAATAAGGAGGTGCGGTTATGGCCAGATGTGCTATTTGCGATAAGGGCGCTCATTTCGGAAACAACGTGAGCCACTCTCATAGAAGGTCAAACAAAATGTGGAAATCAAATATTAAGTCTGTAAAAGTGAAAGTGAACGGAGCTGCCAAGAAGATGTACGTATGTACTTCCTGTTTAAGATCCGGAAAAGTAGAAAGAGCTTAATATTGTACGCAGGAGCCGCTTCAGCAGAAGCGGCTTTTTTTAACACAAAAACAAATTGTATCCGATCAATAAAAGCGTAAAGACCAAAAGAACGCTCCAAAAGGTGTTGGAGATAAAGAGGGAGATCAGCATCCCTACCGCAATCCAGAACAGTGTATAACCCGCTACCCTTTTCATGAACATTCTCCCGGTCTTTCTTTCTATTATTCTATGCCGTTTTCACAGATTTGATTCTATTCCACGCCTATTCCTCATCCGCGCCGCATACATCGTCCGTTTTAGTTTGGGCGTCCCCGCCGTTGGAGAAACCGTTGCCGCCCGCAAAGCGGTTCACGAAGTCCGGCACCATATCCAGAACCTTTGTCAGCCCATCCTGATTACGCACATTGACAAGCTTGGAGGTTCCGTTCTGAATTACCAGCACAGCGCTCGGCGTCATCTTGCAGCCCATACCGCCGCCTCCGTTGTTTTTCAGCCGGTTGCTGTCCTTTCCTTCAATTGCGCCTGCCGCCATGCCAAAAGAAACATCCACTAACGGCAGGATAATCGTATCCCCGACCGTAATCGCGTCTCCCACTACTGTCTTTGACTGGATAAATCCGTCCATCCCTTTAAACAGGGATTCCACCTTTGATTGAAAATTATTCTCTGTTGCCATGTCCGTTCCTCCTTTTATTCTTTCTTCATCCTCAAAAATCTTTTTATTGTAATTCTTACATTTTTGTCCATAAACAGCGCCAGGAACGCTTTCGCAAAATGGCATCCCCGGGCATGCCCTTTCAGGTAAAAGTCCCCTTCCAGCACTTTCCTTTCAAAATCCGCACCGACCTGAAGGTGATTGCCCGAAAACCCTTCCAGCACGCAAAGCACTGCCAGAATCTCTCCGGTATCGGCAGGGTCCCCCATACCAAACAGCAGCTCCCCTTCCCATTTTCTCGGGCAGACGTGGCGCAGCAGGTAAAGCGCTTGCTTTTTTATTTGGCGGTAAGCCGCCTGAGTCCTGGGATTATGGTATATCTTCGAAAACAGGCTGATTTTTTCTCTCAATCGCAAAACTGTCTGCCGAAACTGCGAAAAAGCGCCGGAAAGCCCTGCAAAAAATCGTTTTATCTTCCAAACCGCCCGCCTGGACTTCTTCGCTTTCTCTGCCGCATCTGCCTCTTTTGTCGGGCGATCCGGCTTGGGCTTTCTATCCGTCTCTTCCGGTGTCTCCGGCTGGAACTCTATATCTGCTCCTTCTTCCGGCTGGAGCTTTCTATCTGTCTTTTCCTCCTGCCGGAACGTTACATCCGCTTTCTCCTGCAGTATTTCCGTCGGCCTTCTGTGAACCGCTTCCTCCATCCCGGTATCGTCCCACGGATCCCTCTGCTCTTTCTCACTGCCAAACAGCGTACGCCCTAATATTTTTACGGCATATGTTATTTTCTTATTCCGGTATTCTGCGCTCACATAAACCAGATGCAGAAGCCAGGATACCTCTCCTTTTCCGCCGGGTTCTCCTCCCTGTATCTCTGCCCGCAGGCGATAGCACAGCGGAACAAACAGGAAAATCAGCAGGAGTACCACTACCAACGACAGGATAGCCAGCAGCAGGATGCCCAGTATTCTCAGTATTCCCCAAATAATATGTAGCATATTCTCACCTGCTATTCATTCTTTCTAAATAGTCCTCTCCCGCGTCGTCTCAATTTATCCATCGGATATTCCTCGATCGCTTCTCCGTCCATCTCTGCCTGCCCCTTTAAATACGCCCAGACGTCAAATTTTCCCGTCTCACGCCAGCATGACATAATGATTTCTTCCGTCATTTCAATTGCTTCTTTTTTTCTCTTCGCCAGCCCTACGATCAGCGGACAATGCCCATGTGTCACCGGTATCAGCAGCATATCTGCTGAAAAAATATCAAACAAATCCTTCCCGTTCGCGGCAAGCGTAACCACATAAAGCCCCGGCGCCCCGGCATTGCACTCCAGTTTTTTTATAAGCTTGTCTTTTTTCCCTTCCAAGCCTCTTCCGAGATAAAGCTTCCGATACCATTTCATATCTACATCCTTGCCATATTTTCTGATTTTATTCCTGCTGTTAAGCGATACTCTCTATTGTACAAAAAGACCGATGACACGCTCATCAGTCTTTTTCATCAAAATACATTTTACCGTTTCCCCATTGATTTACCTTTTTCAATGACAGATACTCTTCATATGCTCTTTCCAGCATCGTCCTTTCATTGGCAAATTTCAGAAGATGATAAGCCTCATGATACTTGTAATATCCAGAGTCTACAAAATGTTCCTCGCGTTGTGGTTTACTATAGTAGCTCTCCGAGCGCATAAGATACCAGTGGACATCCTTTTCCACCACATCTTCCGGTACATTAAAGGAATATTGACTTTTCCCAATGTATTTTATAATCGTTGCTTTTACACCCGTCTCTTCCAAAACTTCACGGAGCGCAGTATCCGCATATTTTTCACCGGCTTCTACAGTTCCCTTTGGCAGGACCCAGCCTTCGTATTTATTCTTGTAGCTCTTAAATAAAAGCAGGATCTTGCCTCGAAATATGACCACACCGCCACAGCTCGTTGCCTCAATCATTGCAATTCCTCCTGTTACGCGTTGTGTTTTGATATGAATTAAGTATATCGCTTTTCAGGAAAAAGTGCAACCCTTTACTGTATCGAATAATAAGTATCAAATAACTGTCTTGCAATCGGTACGGCTGAAGAGCTTCCTGTTCCGCCGTCCTCCACAATAATGCTGACAACAATATCCGGGTCCTCGACATTGGAAAAGCCTACAAACCAGGAATGCGTGGAAAAATTTTCCTCCTCGCCGGTATTGCCGTCCATTTCATATTCGGCAGAGCCCGTTTTTCCGGCAACAGTGTATCCCAGCCCCGACAGGGAAGCCGCTGTACCGCTCTGCACAACGCTTGTCATGAATTCCGTCAAAACAGAAGCCTCCTGTGCCGTCATCAACTGCTTATACTGCATTGCCTTTGTTTCATTCACCACTACGCCATCCACATTTTCAATGCGGTCTACCAGATACGGGTACATCAGCACTCCGTCATTTGCCACTGCCGAAGTAATCAGCGCCATATGGAAAGGAGAAACAAGGGTATCCCCCTGTCCGATCGCCGTCGTCATAGTCTCCCCGTAAGAGGAGTCGCCATTCAGCACAAACTGGCTGCTGCTGTAAGGCATGACCGTAGGCAGCTTCCCGTTGAAAAGAAATTCTTCGCACAAATCGGCAAATTTATCATTATCAAGCTGCAGCCCTATGTTGGCGAAGGATGTATTGCAGGAGTTCTGGAAGGAAGCCTGCAGATCCTCATAACCGTGCACCTCATAATCAAAGCATTTGATCGTCACATCATTCTGTGACGTAGCTCCCTGGCAATTGTAGGTGTACTCCATATAATCATCAGGATGCTCCCTCATGTATTCCAGTGCGGTAAGGATCTTAAAAGTGGAACCCGGCGCATACAACCCCTGCATAGCCCGGTTAAGCAGCGGGCTGTTCGAATCATCAGCGGTCAGTATCTCCCAGGTATCTTCAATTTCATTCGGATTAAAATCCGGCTTTGACACCATTGCCAGCACTCTTCCTGTTGAAGGCTCCATGACCACGATTGCGCCGCGGTACGCCCCCAAAACAAGGGACGCCGCCGACTGCATACGGCTGTCCAGTGTCAGGATCAGATTATTCCCCTGAAGCTTCTGATTATTCTTTTCGCTTCCCACCTGGTCGATAATCGACTGATTGGAAGTCATCAGATCGTTATTATAAATGGATTCCAGCCCGGCTTTTCCATTTGTCGTGTATCCCACGACATGCGCAAAGGTACTACCAAACGGATAAACCCTTGTTTCGTTTCCGTTCTCATCGATATTGGTCCCTGCAAGGATTTCCCCGTCCGCCGAATAGATGCTTCCCCTGATAACATACTCTTCCTGCGCATCCATTTTGCTGTTGTACGGGCTTTTATTGATTTCATCTTTCAGCTTCACCTGAAAGTAAACCATATATCCGATCAGCGCAAGAAACATAGCGGAAAACAGATACGCCACTCTGCCATAAATTTTATTTCTCTGTTTTTTCGAAGCCGGCTTCGGGCGCGGCGGCTCCTCCGGCAGAGGCTCCTGCCGGAAATTGTCCTTGCCGGCGACAAACTCCGGGATCTTGATCTCAGTATCGGAAGTATCCCTGCCTTCCCAACTGTTCTCTTTGTCTGATTCTCTCAATTTGTTCCTCCTCGTCTTCGCGCAGAATGTAAAGTCCCTGAATAATCGCAAATATCATGACAGTGCTCAGCATGGAGCTTCCGCCATAGCTTACCAGCGGTATCGTCACTCCTGTCATCGGAATGAATTTCATGGCGCCGCCGATTGTCAGGAACACCTGCACTGCATACATCGTCCCCAGCCCCAGCGCTACCAGCCGGTAAAAGCGGTTGGACAGGCGCATGGCAATATTGACGAACATAATATAGCAGCTCATACATACCAAAATAAAGCAAACCGCAAAGATTCCGCCCAGCTCCTCACTGATGGCGGCAAACATAAAATCCTGCTCTACAATGGGGATGCTTGCCGGAGAACCCTGTGTCAGCCCGGTTCCAAACCATCCTCCGGCGGCAATTGCAAACATCGACTGTGCGATCTGGTAGCCGCTCCCCTGGTAATCCGCAAAGGGGTCCAGCCAGATATCGACTCGTTCCCGCACATGGCTGAACAGGAAATACGCAGCCACTGCCGCGAGCATCCCTGCCAAAAGCCCTGCCAAAAGATAAATAATCTTTCTTGTCGCCACATACAGCATAATCAGATACGTGATAAAAAAGATCAGCGCGCTTCCCAGGTCGCGGGAAACCACGAGGATCAGCACATGCGCCGCCGCAATCGCCGTCGTAATCACAATATCCAGAAAATTTTTCGCATTTCCCAGCATACCCGCAATGCAGAACACAAAAATAATTTTGACAAATTCGGTCGGCTGGATACTGAAGCTGCCAAATGAGAAGCCAAGCTTTGCCCCATAGGTCGTATCTCCCGCCAGCGCCACAATCGCCAGCGCGCCAATCCCGGCAGCCGCATAGAGCCAGGTCCATTTCGTCAACGTCCGCATTTTACGTATCACCAGCGGAACCACCAGCGCCAGCGCCGTCGACGCCGCCACGATCTTAAATTGCTTCATCGCCTTCTCATAATCCAGCCTGGTATTCAGAACCAGTCCGATCATAATCAGCATGCACATATGGTTGACAACCAGCTTAGACGCCCTGGGATACAGGTTGCGGAAGAACACCAGCGTTGCCGCCAGATAAATAAACTGTGCCCCGTAAAAAAAGATTAGCTGCATATCCGCCGTCCGCAGATACATCACAATGAAAGAAATGCAATGTATCATAAACATCATAAGATTCTGCCTGAGAAACAGAAATTCTTTGTCCTCCTCATCTTTCTTGGCAAACACGATATAGCTCTGCATCGTATAGATCGCCATTAGTAAAATGATTGCATATTTAGAAAACTGAATGATTAAGCTTATCACATTCTCACCTATTCCACTCCGCGTTTAAAGTGTCCCCTTGTAAATTCTTCCGGCTCCCGTCCGGGCGCCTCGCGTTTACAAAATGCCCTTATATAGGATTCTGTTATTTCCGCTGTTTTTTTCTCATCTTCTGTCGTAAACCCGAGCCGCACGCCCAAAGACTGCAGCGCCAGGACCTCCTTAGCATTTTCCAGAAGCTCCATCGGCGTACTGTTATAAATCAGATTATAACAAAAAGAGCATTGATTGCGCACCGCGAAAAGCTTGTGCTTACGGTCTTTAAGATAAACCGTCCTTTGCTGATGGCAGCAGCCCACCGTATTGTTCAGTTGGCACTGCGCGGATACCATCAGGGGCACAAAGCCATAGATAAGTATTTCACTTCCGGCACATCCCCGCGCCCTGAGCTCCTCTGCATTCAATTCCAGCGGCGCCGTATCGTACGCGATCCCTCTTTCCTGCCAGAAAACGCGCGCCTCCCTGTTCCATGTATATAAATTATAATCTGCGATTACCTGTTTTTTATAACCGTTTGTTTTCAGAAACTGATATTCCTCCGCATTCTTTATGAGAACGCCGTCAAATTGTTCTAAAATGGCAAGCGCGCCGGCATCGTAATATGCCGCCGCCTTCTCCCGAAAAATCCAGGGCATCACATAAAAACACTGTTTGCCCTGTGCATGGCACCTCTGAATTTGTTTTTCTGCCTGCTCCTCAAAAGACTGCCGGCTTTCAAAAAGAATGCTTTCCAGATAAATCTTTTTCACTTCCCGGAAGTTCAAAACCGCCGCAAGGCTTTCTTCTGTCTCCACTGAAGCTGCAAGGTAGGGGACGTTTCCGCTTTTGGCGCGCTCCTGCTCCTTGCAGGGCTTCGGAAACTCATCCGAATCCCTTTTCCCGACTGCGATGACTGCATTGCAAAGCGTTTCGATTCCTCTTCTTCTCAATTCCTTCACAGACTGCATCGGCATAAATAACTGATCGTCAAGCTCTATCTCCAGCTTATCAAACTGGAATTGCGTCCCGCCGGTCTTGCGAAGCTGCCGCTCCAGGTCTTCTTTTCGCAACGGGCGGTTCTGCGCCGGCTGCGGTATTTCTCCCGTCGCCTCTATCTGTAAATTGTGGAAGTTAATTGCTAGTATAGCACACTTTTGTCTGGAAAGTATTAATTTCCCATTAATTTTTTGCGGATATTTTCCTTTTGCAAATTCAGAGGCGATTTTCTGAAGCAGCGCTTCCTTTTTCGTGCGGTATAAAAGATCCTGCCCTACCTTGCGGTTTTTCGGCGCTTTTAAAGAGAATTCCTCTTTTGCGCCCACCTGCCGGTCCAGTACGAACTCCTGCTCCTGCCCTCCGGCACGGTATTCCAGCACATCTCCTTTTTCAAGCGTCTTCAGCGCCCGGCATCTTAACGTATATTTGCCTGCGCTTACAATCCTTGCCGCTTCCGTCCCCCAGTGGTTGGGGCGCAAAAAAGACATCATATCCGCACCGTTATGCTGCACATAATATCCTTTTGAAAATCCGCCGCGGTTATATAAATCCATCAGGTCTTCCATATCCTCACGCTTCACCTGATAGTCCTTATCCGGCTCATACAGGCAGCGGTCCAGATACCTGCGATAAATCTGTACCACCCCCGCCGTATATTCCATACGCTTCATCCGGCCTTCGATTTTCAGGGAATAAACGCCGCTCTCGAGGATCTGGGGCAGAATCTGCAGCGTACAGATATCCTTCGGACTTAACAGGTATCTGTTTTCCTGCGCATTAAGCGTTTTTTTGCCGTCCGTCAAGCTATACGGAAGCCTGCACGGCTGCGCGCAGCGCCCCCGGTTACCGCTTCTTCCGCCGAGCATGCTGCTGTAAAGACATTGCCCTGAATAGCAAAAGCACAGTGCTCCGTGAATAAAGCTCTCAATTTCGATCGCCGCCTCTTTATGAATCCCGGCAATTTCTTTCAGGGAAAGCTCCCTCGCCGTAACAACGCGGGAAGCGCCCGCTTCTTTCAATGCTTTCGCCCCGTGTATCCCGGTGATCGTCATCTGCGTGCTGGCATGGAGCTCCATATGCGGAAATTCCCTTTTCAGATATCGAAGCACCCCCATATCCTGCACAATCGCCGCGTCCAGCCCTTCCCGGTAAAACGGGTTCAGATAGCCGTAGAGCTCTTCCATTTCTCTGTCCTTTAAAAGCGTATTTACGGTCAGGTAAAGCTTCTTTCCCTTCAAATGCGCGTAATCTATGGCTTTTATCATTGCCTCACGGTCAAGGTTATCCGCATACGCCCTTGCTCCGAATTTTGTGCCGCCTATATATACGGCGTCCGCTCCCGCGGCGAACGCTGCCGTCATACTCTCGTAAGAACCTGCCGGCGCTAACAATTCTGCTTTCATCTTCGTTCTCCCATATTAAAGAATGCGCGGTCTAAAAAGGCTGCATTCAAACCCTCGGATAGGATTTCCATGCAGCCCTACTACAAGCTTCCCGTTATGAGAAGCTATTTATTTTTCAGTTCATCCAGCTTTCTCTGCATATCGATCAGATTATGCTTCAGATCAAAAATCTCCTTATCCCTGGCAGCGATCCCCTCTTCCAATATCTCCACCTGCTTTTTTGCCTTAAAATAATCATCCGCAATATTCAACTGGGCTATAATGCTTTTCTTTTCATTCGACTGCCGGCGGTAGCTGTCCAGCTTTTGAAACTCTGTCAGTTTACTGTTGATATAGTGTGCAACCTTCTGAATATACTCTTCGCTCTCATAACCGCTGATAATAAAAATCTGTCCATTAATCAAAACTTGCGTCTGGTTCTTTGCTGACATGTCAGTTCCTCCCCGGATTGTATAAAAACTGAATATAGTATAACCGAGTTTTTCTATAATTGCAAGCCCAGATGATGATAGGCTTTCTCTGTCGCCACTCTTCCTCTTGGCGTCCTGCTCAAAAATCCGTTTTTCAAAAGATAGGGTTCATACACATCCTCAATCGTACCCGCATCCTCCCCGATCGTCGCCGCCAGTGTCTCCAGCCCGACCGGTCCGCCGGAAAATTTTTCAATCAGCGTCAACAGCAGATTGCGGTCTGTCATATCCAACCCGTAACGGTCAACCTCAAGAAGGTCTAGGGCAAGAGCCGCCACCTCCTTCGTGATGACGCCGTCATATTTTACCTGGGCAAAATCGCGAACGCGCTTTAAAAGCCGGTTGGCGAGCCTGGGCGTGCCGCGTGAACGCCTGGCAAGCTCCACCGCCCCCGCCGCGTCGATTTCCACATCCAGTACTTTTGAGGAATGGCGGATAATCGTCGCCAGTTCTTCTTCCGTATAAAACTCCAGATGGTGGATCACGCCAAAGCGGTCGCGCAGCGGCGCCGTCAAAAGCCCTGCCCGCGTTGTAGCGCCCACCAGGGTAAACCTCGGAAGGTCCAGGCGAATGGAACGCGCCGCCGCTCCCTTGCCAATCATAATATCAATGGCATAATCTTCCATAGCCGGATATAAAACTTCCTCCACCTGCCGATTGAGGCGATGAATTTCATCCACAAAGAGGACGTCACCCTCCTGGAGATTATTAAGAATCGCCGCCATCTCGCCCGGCTTCTCAATCGCAGGCCCTGATGTAACTTTCATATTCACGTGCATCTCATTGGCTATGATCCCTGCCAGCGTTGTCTTTCCCAGCCCCGGAGGACCGTAAAACAATACATGGTCAAGCGAATCCCCCCGCTGTTTTGCCGCTTCAATATAAATCTTCAGGTTCTGCTTCGCCTTTTCCTGTCCGATATATTCATCCAGCGTCTGCGGCCTTAAACTGGGCTCCACCCGCACATCTTCTTCCATTACCTCTGTTTCAATAATCCTTTTTCCCATCCTCTGCTCCTAAAAAGACATTTTTTTCAAAGCCGCCTTCAGAATGGCTTCCGTACTCATATTTCCGCTGCCTGTCACCGCCCTTACCGCCTTGAGGGCTTCTCCGCCCGGATACCCAAGCGCTACCAGCGCCTGCACGGCTTCACTACTGTTGCTGTCGGACAGATCCGGCGCAGGCGCAGAATCCGCCAGTTTTTCTTCAAACGCATCCATCAGATTGAACTTATCTTTTAATTCCAGAATCAGCTTCTGTGCCGTCTTATTGCCGATTCCCGGCGCTTTTGCAATCATCTTCGCATCCCCTGCAAGCACCGCAAACCGCAGGTCATTCGCAGAAAAAGCTGATAAAATCCCCAGCGCCGCTTTGGGTCCGATGCCGTTGACGCCCAGCAAAAGCTGAAAAACCTCCATATCATCCCTGTGCAAAAACCCAAACAGCTGCAGGGCATCCTCGCGCACCTGGAGATAGGTATGGAGCAGGACTTCCCCTTCCGTCTGCGGCAGCCTTGCGGCATCGCTTGCCGTCACAAACACATTATAGCCGATTCCATTTACTTCCAGAACCGCTTTATTTTCCTTTACCGTAACTAAATTTCCTTTTAAAAACGCTATCATAATTTGTCACCATCACTTCCAATGATACGGTAGAAAAAGCCCGTATCGCCTCTTTTGCTTCTGGACTGCAGCTCATATCCGCAGCCGTTCGCTGTTTGAAATTCATAATAATTTCCTTTCGGGAACGCCGCGACTTCCATGATGCTCATAATCGTACCGCCGTGAACGACCATTCCAACCGTATCCCAGTGCTCTTGTCCCGCTAAAAAAAGCATGCGATCAAAGGCGCTTACGCACCGCTTCTGAAATGCCTCCCTGCTCTCGCCGCCCGGGAAGGGGAGTCTCCCCATACTGTCAACCCATTTCTGATAAGAAGAATCCTCTGCCAGCTCCATATAATTCTTATTCTCAAATTCTCCGAAATCACATTCGCGAAAATCATCTTCCACAATCTGTTCCTGTCCGGGGAAAAGGATGGAAGCCGTCTCTCTGCACCGGCGCAGGGGGCTTACAAAGAGCGCATCCATCCTTCCCGGCACTTTTTGCCGCTTTAACTCCTCCACGCCCTGCGCGCACAGCGGTTCGTCCGTGGCGCCAATGTACCGTTTTTGCAGATTTCCTTCTGTTTTTCCATGCCGGATCATCCATATCTTCATATTTTCGTTCCCTTTATGACCGTTGCAATTCCTGCGACAACACGTATTACATGGGCTGCCTGCCCGGCAATCTGACAGCACACCCGCCCGGTTTGCTCCCGCCATAGCCGTTCAAATGCGTCAAGCGGCACAATCCCATAGCCAATTTCGTCTGAAATGATTACAATATCCGCATTTTTTTCCAACAGCCCGCTCACAAGTTTTTCAACCGTTCTTTCTTCCTTCAGGCTCCTTCGTACATACTCATGAAAATGAAAAATCGCCCTGCAGCGGTAGATTTCCTGCAGATCACAGGTACTGCCGTCTATCAGTTGTGTTTCCTCCAGGGAAAACAGCCGGCATGCCTCTTTTCTTTTTCCCTGAAACGCTCCTCCGATCACCAGTTCCATAATCCTTAGTCCTTTCTACCGCAAATTTTCCGCAATCACAACCGCCGCAGCCTGAGCCAGCTCGCACACCTGCAGGAAGAATCCCGCAAGATCCCCTGTCGTCCCGCCGAATTTCTTATAAGACATCAGACGGTAATAGCCAAACACCAGCAGGGATGAGGCAAAGCATACGCTTCCCAGAAACCGGTCCAGCCACAAAAGCAGCGCCAGGCAGGACAAAATATAGAGGGTCATAACGATGCCGACCTGCTTTCGCTGCGCTGCATCTGAAAAAGCTGCCACAAGCCCGCTTTTTTTTGCCTTTTTGAAACAAACAATGGACAGCCCGCTAAGCGACCTCGAGAGGACAAAACCCACTGCCAGAACCGCCATCCCTCTTTTCGTAACCGCGCTGTATACGCCATAGGAAAGTACAAAATAACAGATGCCCATCAGTATGGCAAATGCCCCGGCATGGGAATCCTTCAGAATCTCCAGCTTTTCTTCCATCGGCTTATAGGAATTAAGGGCGTCCGAGGTATCTAAAAAGCCATCCATATGGATACCTCCTGTAATCAGGATCGGGATTAGGATCCACACCGCCGTGAAAAAAGATTCATTTCCAACAATTTTCATGCCAAAATGCAGCCATACCTCCATCGCCAGCCCAATCACTGCGCCGACCAGCGGAAAATAACAGAGCAGATAGCGCATCCGCTCTGTTGTCCATTCAATTTTGGGCATGGGAATTCTGGAATACATCGAAAATGCTATGATCAAAGCATAAATACTATTCGCCACTTCATTCGCCTCTCTTTTTCTGGATGACCGGAATCGAATAGACGACCTCCGTCACCTGATCCGCCATCGCCGCCATTGTTCCGTTCACCTCTCCCAGGCACCTCAGATACTCCTGCGTCATGCTGTCATACCGGACGCCATCCGAAAACACTTCATTCGTCACCACCACCAGCAGCGCGCACGTCCCAAGCAGCCGCTCAAGCCCGCCGATCACCTCATCCTGCACCTCAGCGCAACCTCGCATCCCGCCGTCTGTGAAAATCTCGTTTGCCACCAGGTTCGACATGCACTCCAGAAGAACCGCGCTTCCCTTTTCAACCGTTACCGAACTCAGGCAGCAGGGACACTCGATCGTTTCAAAATGTTTGCCCCTGCGCATGGCGCGATGCCGGGCGATCCGCTTTTTGCTCTCCTCGTCACCACATTTCATCGTTGCTATGTAATACCGTTTCTCAATACCGGAATCCGTTATCAGCTTTTCCGCATATGCTGATTTTCCGCTTCCGCTTCCACCTGTCACTACCGCAAACATAAGCTTCTTCCTCTGCCGCCTGCCCGCTGTCATAAGAGCGGCTGATATGCCTCCAGTTCAATCTCATCAAAAGTACTCATTTTCGTATACACTTCATATGCCAGATCCAGAAGCGGAAACAGCATAACCGCGCCTGTCCCTTCACCGAGGCACATCTCGCACTGAAGCGCCGCTTCCATCCCCAGCTCCTGTAAAAGCATCTGCGACGCCGGCTCCTTCGACATATGGGATACCAGCATATAATCCTTACATGCCGGGCAGATACGCGTCGCTGCCAGAGCTGCCACCGAGGAGATAAAGCCGTCAATCACTATAGGAATATGATAAAGCGCCCCGCCGAGGAAAACACCGGTAAGCCCGGCGATATCCAGCCCGCCAAGCGCCGCAAGGATGTCGATGGTATCATGAAACCCGGGGCTGTGAAGCGCAATCGCTTTCTTTATCACGCTTATCTTCCGCTCCAGCCCTTTTGTCGTAAGCCCCGCGCCCCTTCCGGTTACCTCCTGTACTTCTTTTCCCAGAAATACCGCAGCCAGGGCACTGCTGGTCGTCGTATTACCGATTCCCATCTCCCCGGTAGCCAGTATCCGGTACCCTTTGTTCGCAAGCTCCTTAACCATGTCTATGCCGATCCAAATCGCCTTTTCTGCTTCCTCTCTTGTCATGGCGGGTTCTTTTGCCATGTTCTTAGTGCCGTATGCAATCTTTCTGTTAAGCAGCGCCGTATCCTTCGCAATGCCGATATCCACCGGTATCACATCCGCGCCGGCTTTTTTACAGAGGACCGCAGCCGTTGCCTTGCAGTTAAGAAAGTTTTCCGACACCAGCGCCGTAACCTCCTGTCCCGACTGCGTCACGCCTTCTTCCACCACGCCGTTATCGGCACACATGATGACAAGCCCTTTTTTATTCAGCGAAAAATCAGCCTGTCCGGTAATCCCAGCAATCTGCACCAGATAATCCTCTAACTTTCCGAGGCTGTGCAAAGGCTTGGCAATACTGTCCCATTTTTTCCGGCACAACTCCATCGCCCGCCCGTCTAATTTTTCTATTTTAAAATCCCAATTACTGCTCATTGCGCCATTACACTTTCCGCTTTTTTTATAATGATAGGGGAAAGCTCTCACTTCCCCCTATCATTATAAAAAAGCCGGGCTTTACTGTCAAGAACTTTGACGAAAGCCCGGCTTTCTATCCCATGCGTCTATTTCAAAAGGCTCAGCGCCAGATCACGCTCACTGGTATAGCGGGCAGAATACGCCGGATAATCCTTGATTCGCTTCGCATAAAGCTTTTTAATAAATTTCTTGTCCGTCATGCTGCTGGTGGGTTTGAAGGATTTTACCGCACTGATCGCCGCAGTCGGTCCATGCTGGATCGAATAACTGAAGATCGCGCCCTTCACCACGTCGGAACGGCTGGCAATGGCAATTCCCGCCGCTTCTAATTGCAGCTCCACATTATCATAATAGTTCAGCTTCGCATAACTGTCCTGAAGCGCTGAGAAGGTCTTGGGATTTGCTTTATAAGTCTTCTGCCATGCTTTATAGAACGTAGTGTTATTATAAAGCTTCGTCTTCTGGCTGTCTTTATAAGCAGCATACTTTTTAAACAGCTTGCACACAGACGGATTGGCGTTGTATGCATATTTTATGAAAGGCAGCAGCGCATAGCGGTAATCAAACTGGTATGCGCCGCAGGCACAGCCGTTATCGCCGCCCGTCTGATTGTACGCCTCTGTCCCCGATTCATAGCGCAGGAAGAATACCATCTCCTCAGAAGGTGCACTGGCGTCCGGTACAAGCGTACATACGCCGTCGCTTCCGACGATATACTCCCGGTCCTTCCATGTCACCGTCGTATTATTCTGCATCACGCCGGTATCAGGATCGAAATAGTATAATTTCCCGGATATGCTGAAAACGCCCTCCGCGCGCTTGCCATTCTGTGCCTTAATCAGGTAATACTGATTCCCGTTCAGGGTCAGCCAGCCTTTTTTGCGGTAATTTTTAAAGTAATAATAGCTTCCGTCAATTTCCTGCCAGCCCTTTTGCATCTGTCCTTTTTTATTAAAACAGTATGCCTGTCCGTTCTTAAAGGTATAAACGCAGTTTACAATCGCTTTTCTGGTGGTAGAGAGAAAATAATATTTCTTACCGTTTATGGTCTGCCAGCCGGTTTTGTTAACGCCATTAGAGTCAAAATAGTAGTATGCCTTTTTGATCTTTACCAAGCCGGTCACTTTGCGCCCATCGTCTCCGACATAACACCTCTTGCCATTTGCGTCGCGCAGCCATTTGTTGCGGTCCATAAGCCCGCTCTCATTCAAATGCCTGGCGCCGACCCACTTATTCTTTACCAGCTCTCCCTTTGCATTGTAGTACTGCCTGTCCCCGCTCGAATTCACCTTGCGCCACTCGGCGCCTGCCTGGATCGAGAAGCCTGCCGCAAGCGCTGCAATCAGCGCCAACAATAAGATTACTCTGCTCTTTTTCTTCATTATTTACCTCCCACACTGCATTGCCGAATCTCAGGTCTGCAACATGATTGTCCCATGTACATCATCAACTAAAATAATGGTCGCCTATCTTCTTGCTTCCATAATATGTATTGAAAAAATAATACCCCTTCAGCACGGAACCGCTTGTCAGCACAGTCCGCGCCGCTTTTACACATTGCGCTTGAATCGTCTTTTTACTGTGCACCAGGGAATCCAGGCTTCCATTCATCGCCGGTGTAAACTGTCCGCTTTGATAAATAACCCCTTTTAAAGTATTCGGAAAACGGCTGCTCTCCATCCGGTTCACAACCACGCTGGCAACGCACTGCTTCCCGTAATAGGACTGATTGCCGGCTTCCAGGTAAACTAAAGTTGCCAGCAGGCGGACCTCCGCTTCGGTGGGAGGATTCTTGGGGTTCTTATTGCCCTTTGTAATCTTCCCGTTTTTATTCACGTAGCTGTCCCCCACCCACGTGCTCGTAGCCATTACGCCGTCTTCCCCGTAATAGTGCTTGTCCTGCCACCAGTTGGTAAGCTTGCCTCTTTCCTTCGTACAATAGTAGGTCTTCCCGTCTACGGTGAATTGTCCGTATTTTACTTTGCCATTCGCGCCGTAATAATAATTTTTCACCCAGCGGTTTTTCACCATGACGCCGTTTTTGTCATAATAATAATTGCCGACCCGCTTGCTGGTTACCATGCCGTTGGTCTTATCGCAATAATAATACTTCCCGCCGACTTTGATCCTTCCGGTCTGCAGCCAACCGCTTTTGCCAAAATAGAACCATTTCCCCTTAATCTTGTACCACGAATTTTTCACATACTTTTTCGTGGAAGTCACATAATATTTCCGTCTTCCCGAACTGTAATTTTTCCATCCAGCCTCCCCTTTTACCGATGGTATGATAATCATCAAAAAAAACAGTGCGGCAAGAACCAGAAATCGCCTTTTTTTCATAAGCTTTTTTCAATCTCTTTCCAGTTTCTTTATGTTTATGTTACAGAATTATTAAAATTTCAAACTTATTATAACGATTTTTTCACTTTTTGTCAACTAAATGTTATAAAGGCGGGAAAGTCTTGTTTATGTGACTCTTCCCGCCAACACGATTACAAAATGATGCAAATAAAGCCGCCTGCCGTCTCGTTTACAATCCTCTGCATAATCTTCTGCAGCTTCTGCTGGCTTTCCTCTCCTATCTGCGAAAGCTTGGTGCGAATCCCATCCTCGGTTAGTTGTTCGATCGACTTTCCAAATATGTTGGTTTCCCAGATCCCTTCTGTTGTCTGTGACGAGTCTTTGATATACGCGATCAGGTCCGCCGCCTGCTGTTCATTTCCCACAATCGGCGAGATCTCCGTCTCAATATTTGCTTTAATCAGATGGATCGACGGGCATGATGCCTTTAGCTTTACCCCATACTTGCTGCCCTGATGGATCAGCACCGGCTCATCCAGTTGGATTTCATTTTGCTCCGGCGTAATCACGCCGTATCCGGTCCCTCTCACAGATTCCAGCGCCTGTTGCGCTTTTTCGTATTCTTTTTTCAGCCCGGAAAACTCCCTTATCATGGAGATTAGCTGGTACTCTCCTGTGATCTCCACGCCCGCAAGACTGCTTAACATCTGATAATACCAGGCGTCATCCACGTCCACCCGGATCTTTACACTGCCCGGATTCCCCTCCTTCCTGCTCTCCAGCGAGGCTTTGCTTACAAAATCCAGTCCCAGTATCTTCCCCATCCCTTCCTCCTCAAGCTCTTCCTCTGTCATTTCTTTTTGCAGAAGCTCAGAGGCGGCGTTCACCAGCCCCGCCTTTACCGGATGCGTAACGGGAAGTGTTTCCACCCATTTCGGTATGTATAATTCAAACCTTGTAAGAGATTCCTGCCCATCTGTCCTACTCTGTTCCAGAACTTCGTCCATAAAAATACCCCCTTACCTATATTGTTCAATATATGCAAGAGGGTATTAAAATATGCCGGATAAATTAAGCTTCTGTATACAGCGGCGTAGAGTAATAACGGTCTCCGTTATCGGGAAGAAGCGCCACAATCGTCTTTCCTTTATTTTCCGGGCGCTTTGCAAGCGCAATTGCCGCATACAGCGCCGCTCCCGAGGAGATTCCCGTCAAAAATCCTTCTACTTTTCCAAGCTCTTTGCTGGTAGCAAAGGCGTCTTCATTCTCGACCGGAATGATCTCGTCATAAACAGAGGTATTGAGGACATCCGGTACAAAGCCTGCCCCGATCCCCTGGATCTTGTGCGGGCCGCTCTTGCCGGCAGACAATACCGGTGAAGTAGCCGGCTCTACCGCCACAATCTTTGTATCCGCTTTTTTACTCTTTAAATATTCGCCCACACCGGTAATGGTTCCGCCTGTGCCGACGCCGGCAACAAAAATATCCACATCCCCATCGGTATCGTTCCAGATCTCGGGTCCTGTTGTCTCTCTGTGTATTTTCGGATTTGCCGGGTTCACAAACTGTCCCGGAATAAAGCTTCCTTCGATCGACGCCGCAAGCTCATCCGCTTTGGCAATGGCGCCCTTCATTCCCTTGCTTCCGTCTGTGAGCACAATCTCCGCACCGTAAGCCTTGAGAATATTCCGGCGCTCCACACTCATTGTCTCCGGCATAGTCAGGATAATCCGGTATCCCTTCGCTGCCGCGATCGCCGCCAGCCCAATTCCTGTATTCCCGGACGTCGGCTCGATAATGGTTGCCCCCGGCTTTAACTTTCCTTCCGCTTCCGCAGTCTCAATCATCGCTTTGGCGATCCTGTCCTTTACACTTCCAGCCGGGTTAAAATACTCAAGCTTAATCAGTATCTTTGCCTCCAACTGATATTTTTTCTCCAGATTCACCGCCTCAACCAGCGGTGTATTGCCGATTAACTCTATGGAACCTTTATAAATTTTTCCCATAATAACTTCCCTCCTTGCACTTTCATATATTACCTAGTTGTTTAGTATGTTATTATCATAGCACAAAATATCCTTTTGTCAATATCTTTTGCCAAAAATACGCCATGAAAATTTTTCGCCCAGTCAAAAAAGTCGCGCAAACACAAAAAAAGAACCGCTTACGCAGTCCCCTTTTCTCTTAACTATATAAAAATCTTTCACAAAAAACCTCGGGAATAACCGGTCTTGAAAAATAATACCCCTGCATGCTGTCCGGCATATAGGATTCCACAAGGCAGCGGATATCGTCAGTCTCAATCCCCTCCACGCAGACAACAATCCCCAGCTTCCGGCACAGGCTAATCAGGTATTCGATAATATGCCTGTCCGTCTGGTTCTTCATAAGCTGGGAGACAAAGCCATGATCGATTTTGACCCAGTCTATCGGAAGGTCTTTCAGTACGCTGACCGAAGCATACCCGGTGCCGAAATCGTCCAGCGCCACCTTTACGCTGCGTTGACGGAAATATTCAAATTCCGCCCTCAGCTCTTCCATATCCATAATCTTGCAGGTCTCTGTCAATTCCAGCACCAGGCACTCCGGCCGGATATGGAACCGCTCAAGCTGCGACATGACAAATTCCTTGAATTCAGGATAATGAAACTGCAGATACGACACATTGACATTCATCTTCAGATTCGGAAGGATCTGATGCCATTTGCCAAGCTGGCACAAAGCGGTCTCGATAATCCAGTTCCCTACCCGGCAGATTTCCCCTGTCGCTTCCAGGATGGGGACAAATTCCATCGGCGGAACCACCTCGCCTTTCTTGTTCTTCCAGCGCAAAAGCGCCTCACAGCTCTGCAGCTTACCGGAAACCGTATCCACGATCGGCTGATAACAAAGGAAAAATCCCTCACACTGATGGTACACACAATTTCTCAGTTCTTCCGTCATCTCCAGCTCATGCATGGACTGGTGCAGGATATCGTCTGAGAACATCACCAATGTCCTTTTGCGCTCTTTTTTTGCCCACTGCAGGGCATGCTCTAAGTTTCTATGTATCTCTTCCGCGTCCTTCCCATGATTGGGATACAGCACCGCCCCGCCGGACAGGGAAAAACGGATTTCTTCCCCATCGATGCGCACGGTATTTGCCGCAATGTACTGAAACTGCTCAAAATACTCTCTCAGTTCCTCTCTTCCGCATCCCGGGCAAAAACAGGCAAATTTGTCGCCATCCATTCGGTAAATAGTGGCTTTCCCTTCACAATGGTCCCGTATCTGTTTGCCAAAGTTGCGCAGGACACGGTTGCCAAAAGCATAGGTATAACGCTCGTTGATCCGTGAAAAACTGTTGATATCCATCATCAGAATGCCCACTTTTTGCGCCTCTTCCTGAATCCATCTGGACAAATCACTGCGAAACTCATAAATATTTTTCAGATTGGTCGTCGCGTCATATTTTCCAATATGCCCAAGATTCGTTATCGCTCCGGCAAAAAGCTCCGGCTCTCCACTTTCATCGCGGAGCACCGTTCCCTTGCAGCGCAGCCAGACATAGACTCCGAACCGGTTCAGCGCCCGGTACTCGCAATCGTGATGATTCCATTCTCCGCTTACAATTCTGCCAAAATCCTCCTGAAAAATATGGCGGTCCTCAGGATGGATAGATTCGGTCCAGATAACCGGCGTATTATACATATAGCAGCCCGGAAGATTAAAGTAATCCACAGCTCCCTTACTCCATCTGGAATATCCGCGCTTCATATCACACATAAATATATAGGATCCCTCTAAGCTGTCCTCCAGGACAGAAAACAGATCGCTATTTTTCTCCAACAGGTCCTTCACCATTCTTCTCCCCCAACTGTTCTCCCACTTTGCAGCTCACATTATCTTACTCTGTCCGGGAATCCCACTTTTCTCTGTACTTTGCGAAGCGTTTTATTGGCATAATACGCCGCCTTCTCCGCATTATTTTTAATGATCCCGTCAAGATAGGCTTTGTCCTTCTCCAGGCGTGCCACCTCTGCCTGAAGAGGCTTTAACTGAGAAACAACAGCCTCCCCGACTGCCAGTTTGAATTCTCCGTAGCCCTTGCCGTCAAACTCTTTTACCACCTCTTCCGCTGTCATACCGTTGCATGCGCGGTAAATATCGATCAGGTTCTTTACGCCCGGCTGCTCATCCCGGTAAAGGATCTGCGCCTCAGAATCGGTAACGGCGCGTTTGCATTTGCGGATAATCGTATCCGCGTCATCCATAAGGTAGATGCTTCCATTCGGATTCTCGTCGGACTTTGACATCTTCTTTGACGGATCCTGCAGGCTCATGATCTTTGCCCCTGCCTTCCCGAAATACGGTTCCGGTATCGTAAAGGTCTCACCATAGATTCCATTGAAACGCTTCGCGATATCCCTCGTGATTTCCAGATGCTGCTTCTGGTCGATTCCCACCGGCACCACATCCGTCTGGAACAGCAGGATATCCGCCGCCATCAGCACCGGATATGTGAAAAGCCCAGCGTTGATATTGTCCGCATGCTTCGCTGATTTGTCCTTGAACTGCGTCATGCGGTTCAGCTCTCCCATATAGGTAAAGCAGTTTAAAATCCACGCCAGCTCTGCATGCCCCGATACATGGGACTGGTAATAAATACAGTTCTTCTCCGGGTCAAGCCCTGCCGCAATATATAAGGTCAAAAGTACTCTGGCGCGCTTTCTCAGCGTTGCCGGGTCCTGGCGCACGGTTATGGAATGCTCATCCACCACACAGTAGAAGCATTCGTACTCATCGCTTAATTTCACCCAGTTTTTCAAAGCCCCCAAATAATTTCCCAACGTAAGGTTCCCAGTAGCCTGCATGCCGCTGAATAATACTTTCTTGTCGTTTATCATTTCTCTCGCCTTCCTGTTTCAAGTTCCTTCTTTTTGTATAAAAATGCCATTATTTTTATTCTATCATTGGCAATTTATAAAGTCAATTGACATTTCCGCTTTCATGGCGCATACTGAAAATACAAAGTTAAAATCTCAAACCAAAGGAGTACCATTATGGAAAAAATAACCAGTTTTACGATTAACCATATTCTGTTGCAGCCCGGCGTCTATGTATCCAGAAAAGATCCCGTCGGCGCAGAAATCATCACCACCTTTGATCTGCGAATGACCTCTCCCAATGAAGAGCCGGTCATGAACACTGCGGAAATGCATACGATCGAACACTTAGGCGCCACCTTCCTGCGCAACCACAGTGAATTCGGCACCAAAACCATCTATTTCGGACCGATGGGCTGCCGGACCGGTTTCTATCTGCTGCTTGCAGGCGATTACGAATCCGGCGACATCTTGCCTTTAATGCAGGAAATGTTCACTTTTATCCGCGATTTTAAGGGCGAGGTGCCGGGCGCCGCCGCCAAAGACTGCGGAAATTATCTGGACATGAACCTTCCAATGGCGAATTACCTGGCAAAAAAATTCCTTGATAACGTCCTTACCGATATCAAACCGGAACGCCTCGTCTATCCCGAATAGTTTACCGTTCATGCCCTTTTATCGCACACGTGCCATGCCGCTTTCTTTTTACAGCGGCGCGGCACTTTTTTTAAATATACATGCTTTACATAGTCAAAGCAGGCGTCTTCTCCGTACCTGTCCAGATAGCGGAGCATAAATTCCAGCTCTTTCTCCGTCTTCGGATGAATCATATAATGCGCCTTGCCCTTCTTAAAATAAGCAAGAGGGTCATGCTGCGTATAGGTGCCCCTGTTATATACTTTGGAGGCGGCAATCCTGTCCGCCAGCATTTCCGCCACATATTTTCTCGGCATACGCATGCCGCTCATAGCGTGTTCCGTATCCTCCAGGCTGTAATCGATCCAGTATTCAAAATGATGCTTATTTCTTCCCTTATGATGCAGCCAGGACGCAGAATACCCTTTCTCCTCGCGCTCCGCATTATTCGGGCTTCTGGTTCCCTGATAATATTTTGCTCCTACCAAAAACTCTGTGGGCGTATACTTGGAAAGATCATGAAGAAGCCCCTGTTTATACAGCCCCATCTTAAAGCAATGCTCCATCACCAGAAGCTTATGCTCCGTAATCGTTTTAAAATGCCCTATTGGATTCATTTTCCATTACGCCTCCCTACCGATCAATACACTGATACTTCTTGCCGGAACCAGGCAGGTCCTCTTTTCATTGGGCACCGCATGCTCCTCTTCCAGAAAACTTTCTTTACAGGAAGTATCGACGATTTTAAACCACTTCATCCCCTCCGGCAGTTTGGGCAGCGCCAGCTCCTGTTCAAGCGGATGAAAATTATATGCCACATAAAGAAACTCCATTTCTTTATTGCAGTAAAGCATACCAAGCTGCCGGCTGCTATACTCAAATCCGCCATACCATGCCCGTTTGCTGTGATAGGACAAATCAGGATAGCCGCAGGCGCGATAATCCATCATTTTAAGTTCTTCTTTTCCATAAAATGACCCGTGGCTTTTGCGAAACGCAATTGCCTTTGTCACGAAATCCATAAATGCGTTCCCTTTCGCGCAGCGGTTCCAACTCACCCAGGACACCTCATTATCCAGGCAATAAGGATTGTTATTGCCGTTCTGGGAATTGCCGAATTCATCTCCCGCCATCAGCATTGGCACACCCTGCGACAGCATCAGCAGCAGCACCGCGTTTTTCATCTGCCGGGTACGCAGCTCCAGTACCTGTTTTCTTCTTGTTTCCCCCTCCACGCCGCAATTCCAACTGAAGTTATATACGGCGCCGTCCTCATTTCCCTCGCCGTTTTCTTCATTATGCTTGACGTCATAGGAAACCAGGTCACAGAGCGTAAACCCGTCATGGTTTGTCAGATAATTCACTACGCCAAATTGCTGCGGATTTCTCCGGCAGCGGTATGCAAACTGCTCCAGGACTCCCTCGTCACCCTTCAGAATCCTTCTCATATCCGACAAAAAGCCGTCATTTAGCTCCGCACAGTTGCGATAACCCGATCCCTCTTTTTTCTGCCAGTTGTCCGGAAAATAGGTGTTGAGGATCTTTGTCTTTGCAAATACCGGATCCGCTGCAAGCAGGCGTCCGGCATTTTCCTCTCCGAATATCTGAAAACCGTCAATATGATATTCCCGCACCCAATAGAGCAGGCAATCTGTCATCAGGCGCAGGCTGGCGCCCTCCGTAAAGTAAAAATCCAAAAGAACCTCTATGCCGTTTTCATGAAATGCCCTTATCATATTCTTGCATTCCCGGACGGCGTCCTTTCCATATGCGTAGGCTTGTTTGGGGGCAAAATAATTGCCTTCCCCGTACCCCCAGCAGTTCATCCGATTCTTCCCAGCAATCTCCGGCACATGCGCCGCCTTCGCCCCATTAGGCGCCGGGCACTCGTCAAATTCATAGACAGGCATCAGCTTGACCTGATTTACACCAAGCGCTTTCAGGTAGGGGATTTTTTCTTTTAAACCGGCAAACGTGCCTTTATGCCTTACCCCGGACCGGCGGTTCATCGTATAATTTCTCACATGCAGATGATACATGACGGCATCCTCATACGGGATAAGCGGGTTCTCATCGTTTTTCCAATCATATTTTTCAAAAGCGAAGCCGCAGCGTACCCCTCTCCCGTCTCTTTCGCCAAAGGCTGCCCGCCCGCTAAGCCTCTTCGCATATGGATCCGCTGTCACCACGCCGTCTATCTTAAAGTTATACTCATATTCTTTCCACGAAAAGCCCGTCACTTTCATGGTATAGATATTTCCCACTACTGATTTTTCGGGAAAGGGAAGTTCTGCCTCGGGTGTCTCTTCCCCTGCGCGGTACAACAGCAGGGATGCCTTTTCCCCCTGAGGAACCACTGCCGAAAAACGGACGCCCCCCTTTTCCAATACCGCTCCCAACTCCAAAAGCTGCTCTGCCTTACTCTCCACTGTCTCAATCATGCGTTCCTTTGGCATATCTTCTACCCTTTCTTTTTCAACTGGTATTTTTCTTTGGTGCGTATTGCTTTTAGTATATCACATCTTAACTTCGTTTGAAAACAATAGTTTACAAATTATCAGGCATTTTTCTTGCATTTTCCCGGCACATCTGCTAGAGTGTTGGATAAGAAACCACAAAGAGAAAGGACAAAGATATGAGCGAATTTGATGCAAAATGCAGCGGCGACTGCACAAGCTGCGGCAGTGACTGTGAAAGCGAACACGCAACCGTAACACTTACTTTGGATAACGGAGAGGTTCTGGAATGTGCAATCCTTACCATCTTCCCGGTTGCACAGAAGCAGTATATCGCGCTTCTTCCCCTTGATGAAAATGGGGAAAATAAGGACGGAGAGGTATTTTTATACCGTTTCAAAGAAGAAAACGGCGCGCCGGCATTGGAAAATATAGAGGATGACGACGAATATGATATGGTTGCCGACGCCTTTGACGAGCTTTTGGACGAGCAGGAGCTCGATGAGCTCGAAGAATAGTCAGGGAATCAACCCGGTTAAAAACGGTGAGGGCTTTATGCTCTTGCCGCATTTTTCTTTTGTATAATAAATATGCAGGTGATCTTTGGCCCTGGTCATGCCTACATAAAACATTCTGCGCTCCTCCTCAATATCTGCAGCCAGGATCGCTTTTTTGTAGGGGAGCACTCCCTCATTGACATCCACCAGAAATACAACGGGAAACTCCAGCCCTTTTGCGCCGTGAAACGTAGCCAGCGTAACCGCATTTTCCTTTTTCCTCTGATCCTTCGCCTGCGTTTTCAGCATCTCACCATACTCTTCTATCTTTTGAAACCATTCTTCATGCGTCCTGCTTCCCTTTGCGCTCTCCAGAAGCTGGTCCAGTACCTCATAGAGCTCCTCCGGGTTCAAGCGGCGAAACTGCGCGTATTCCTTTAAATAGTCCTCATAGCCGATCCCATGACGGATGTAGCTAACTGCCGTGTAAGGATCCATGCGCGACAAAATATGAAGGTCACTTTCCATTTTATCAATCTTTTCTATCATCCAGTACTTATCGTCATAATAGCGGCGCAGCCTTTCAAAATCCACAACCGGTTCGTCCATGCACTCCCTGCCGATATACCGCTTGGGACGGTTTATAATCTGCAGCATATTTCTGCGCTCCATATTCCCCGCCGCCGCTTTCAGGTAAGCGATCACATTCCTGGCAATCCAGTGCTCGTACAGATTCGGCACAAGGTCCCTCATCTGAAAAGGAATATTATATTCCATCAGCTTCTGTGACGGCATTCTTGCCTCCGTATGGCTGCGGTAGAGGATCGCCATATCCCGGTAATCGTATCCGCGCTCTTTATAATCCTGTATCTTTTTTACCACTGCCAGGCTCTGTTGTGTCTGGTTTGAAAACGCGGCATATACGATCTGCCCGCCATCTCCCTTTATTTCCCTGAGAACCTTCTCAAAACGGACCGTGTTGCGCCCAATCACCCTCGAAGCCGCCCGCACAATGTTCCCCGGGCACCGGAAATTAATATCCAGGACGATCTGCGCCGCACCGGGATACTCTTTGGGGAAATTCAGCATCAGCTCGGGCTTTGCCCCGCGAAAACGGTAGATCGACTGATCGTCATCGCCCACCACAAACAGATTGTTCTCCGGTTTTGCAAGCAGGCGTATGATATCATACTGCAGCTTATTGATATCCTGAAACTCATCGACCAGAATATACTGATACCTTCTCTGCCATCCCGACAGAATATCCGCACGCTGGCTGAAAAGCTCCCACGTATAGACCATAATATCATCATAATCCAGAAGGCTTTCCTGCTCCAGCCTTCTTTGGTAATTGCCGTAGATCTTGCGAAAAATCTCCTCTGAGACGCTGGTGGAATAGTAATGCTCCAGAGAAATCCGTTCACATTTTACCAGGCTGATTTCCTGCATCAGGTCACGGATAAAATCCGCTTCATCCTCAATCTCCAGCTCCATTTTTCCTATGATTTCTTTTAAATAAGCATACTTTTTCTCCTCGCCGGCAATATTCGCCGCCGTAAAATGATAAGCATACTTCAGAATTTCAAAAAATACGGAATGAAATGTCCCGAAACGGACCTGTGTGCGTACCTCCCCGCGAAGGGCAAGAAAACGCTCCCGCATCTCCATCGCCGCCGCTTTTGTGAAGGTCACTACCAGAATGTGCGCAGGTGAAACGCCATAATGTTCGATCAGAAACTGTGTCCGCCTGGTAATCACAGTTGTTTTCCCAGAACCCGGACCCGCCAGGATCATGGCGGGTCCGTCTTTATGAACTATTGCTTTCTTTTGTGCTTCCGATAAAACCATCGATTATTTCTCCAATTTCTCAATTGCCGCCCGGATGCGCGCAATCGTCTCTTCTTTGCCGATGATCTCCATGATCTCGGTTGCGCCCGCCGGGGTCATCTGCTTGCCGGAGGCTGCGGTACGTATCGGCCACATTACATAACCGTTTTTATATTCCCGCTCCTTCGCAAACTGCACCAGGCGCTCATAAAGCGCATCGTTGCTGTAATCCTCCTGCGCCTCCAGCACCGGCAGCACTTCCTTTAACACTGCCAGGGAAGACTCCTGCGTCGTTTTCATTTTCTTATGCGCATACATCGCACTGTCATACTCCGGCACCGCCTCAAAGAAATCAATCAGCGCCGGGATATCCGGGAATACTTCTATCCTTGTCTTCACCATCGCGGCGATTTTCTTTAAATCCAGATCCTTTGAAATAGCTTCCTTCATATAGGGCAGCGCCATCTCATAAAAACGGTCAAAATCCATCGCCTTAATGTATTCGCCGTTCATCCATTTCAGCTTATTGATATCAAACACTGCCGGGGATTTGCTCATATGGTGATAATCGAACGCTTCCACCAGTTCCTGCAACGTAAAGATTTCTTTGTTGTCTGTCGGACACCAGCCAAGCAACGCCACATAATTGACAATCGCCTCCGGCAAAAATCCCTGCTCCAAAAGGTCCTCATAAGAGGAATGACCGCAGCGTTTGCTGAGCTTCTTATGGTTCTCATCCGTAATCAGCGGGCAATGCACATACACTGGAACTTCCCAGCCAAACGCCGCATACAGACGATTATATTTCGGCGCGGAAGACAGATATTCATTCCCCCGGACCACATGGGAAATCTCCATCAGATGGTCGTCCACCACGTTGGCAAAATTGTAGGTGGGATATCCGTCCGATTTAATCAGGATCATATCGTCCAGCTCTGCGTTTGGCACCTCGATCTTCCCATAGATATCATCCTCAAAGCTTGTCGTCCCCTCGTTCGGCACATTCTGGCGGATCACGTAGGGTACGCCCGCCGAGAGTTTTTCCTCAATCTCCTCTTTGGACAGATACAGGCAGTGCTTATCGTAAACTACGATTTCCTTTCCTGCCACCTCCTGCTTTAGCGACTCCAGCCTTTCCTTGTCACAGAAGCAGTAATATGCCTCTCCTTTTTCAACCAGCTTCTTCGCATATTCCAGGTAAATTCCCTGCGCCTGGCGCTCGCTCTGTATATAAGGACCATAGCCTTTGTCGAGATCCGGTCCCTCATCGTGCTTCAAGCCCGCATGCTCCAGCGTGCGGTAAATAATCTCCAGGGCGCCTTCCATAAAACGCTCCTGGTCGGTATCCTCTATACGAAGCAGGAAATCTCCGCCTTCATGCTTGGCAATCAGATAAGCATATAAAGCGGTCCTTAAATTTCCAACATGCATCCTTCCTGTCGGGCTTGGTGCAAAACGTGTTCTTACTTTCTTCATTTTCTTATCTCCTAAGCTTCTATAATCCGCAGCTTTTCTTCCAAATCACTGCACGTAACCTATTTTATACGAATTTGTAAAAATAGTCCAGGAGAAGTTTCCTTCCGCCTGAATGGCTGAAACGCTATCTGAATGATTATGAGAACGCGTTTATCCTGATTTCTCATGACATCCCCTTTTTAAACAGCATAATCAATCTTATCTGCCATATGGAGAACCGCGCGCTTGACCGCTATCCCGGAGACTATGACCATTTCCAGGAGGTCTATGCCATGAAAAAAACCCAGCTTAAAGCGGCGTATAACCGCCCCTATGCGGGCTCACTACCAAGCACATCGAGAGCCAGGTGCGTGTGCTAAGCGGCGGCGAACGGGCAAAGGTGCGCCTCTGCAAGATCATCAATACGGAAACCAATATCCTACTTTTAGATGAGCCTACGAATCATCTGGATGTCGATGCCAAAGCGGAATTAAAACGCGCGCTGGCAGCATATAAAGGCAGCATCGTGCTCATCTGCCACGAACCGGAGTTCTATCAGAATATCGCGACAAAGGTACTGAACTGATAGGATATTTTATTATAGCAGGGAAAATCCTCTTGCGCTGAGGCATTCTTCCACTTCCCAGATCTCATCCGCGTGGAGCACCATAACCGGCTTCCCCGAATCACGGTTAAAGGAAAGGTAAATATAATTGACGCTGATATTGCTCTCAGCAAAGGCTACCAGCAGCGCATTGAGCGCGCCCACCCGGTCCTCCACCTCCACGCCGAGGACATCCGTAAGCCGGGTCATATAGCCCGCCTTTTCCAAAGCCTGAAGCGCCTTTTGCGGTTCTGAGACGATCATTCTGATAATCCCGTATTCTGCGCTGTCATTCGTCACCGAACCCCAGATATTAATCTGTTCCCGCAGAAGAATTGCTGTAATCTTCTGCATTGTTCCCTTGCTGTTTTCTGCAAAAATCGATACCTGCTGAAGCATTTCTTTTTCTCCTTTGTCCTCTTTCTCTACTGCATGGCATTCTCCAGTTGTGTTAACGCCTGTTCCAGTGTTTTTCTCGGGCACGCAAGGTTGAACCGCTCAAAGCCTTCCCCCTCCGCTCCGAACATCGCGCCGCTGTCCAGCCACAGGCGCGCCTTATTTACAATGAGGTCCTCCCTCTGCTCCTCTGTCATGCCCATCTCCCTAAAATCCACCCATGCAAGATAGGTTCCCTCCAGCTCCATTGCCCGAAGCTTCGGCATCCTGCTTTCACAATATTTTTTCAGGAACAGATAATTGTCCCATATATAATTTTTCAGGGCCGCCAGCCACTCCTCACCGCCCTCATAAGCCGCCTGGCACGCCACCAGCCCCATAATATTCATCTCGTCGTAGCCTACGCGCACCAGCTCCAGCCGCAAGGCGTCCCGCAGCTTTTTGTTCGGAACAAAAATATTGGAAATCTGTAATCCGGCGATATTGAATGTTTTACTTGGCGAAGTGCAGGTAAGAGAAATCTGTGCATACTCCTCCGACAGGGAAGCAAACATCCGATGCCGATGCCCCTGCCAGACAAAATCACTGTGAATCTCATCGCTTACCACAAGCACCCCGTGCCTGAGACAGATATCCCCCATTTTTTTCAGCTCCCATTCCTTCCACACTCTGCCGACAGGGTTGTGGGGGCTGCACAGGACAAACATCTTTACCTCATTTTCAATGATCTTGTTTTCGAAATCTTCAAAGTCGATCTCATAATGCCCGTCAACCAGCTTTAACGGATTGTTCACCAGCTTGCGTTGGTTGCTGGTAATCGCCTTGCCAAACGGATAATACACCGGCTGCTGTATGAGCACGCTCTCTCCCTCTTTCGTAAGCGCGCGGATAATATTGGAAATAGCAAAGACAATCCCCGGTGTTTTCACCATCCATTCCCTCTGCACTTCCCAGTCAAAATGCGTTTTGTACCACCCATATACCGCCAGAAAATACGCTTCTTTTCCTTCGCTGTAGCCAAAAATCCCATGCTTTACCGTCTTTTCCAGGCTCTCAAGGATAGACGGAGCCGTCTGGAAATCCATATCTGCCACCCAAAGCGGCAGCACGTCCTCGGCTTTTCCCCTCTCCTTTGCGAAATCATACTTTATGCAATTGGTACCTCTCCGTTCAATTACCTTATCAAAATCAAATGTCATACTGTTTCCCCTGCCTGTTTTTATATGTTTTCTACTCTAACGCCTGCGCAAGGTCAGCGATCAGGTCGTCTGCATTTTCAATTCCCACTGAAAGCCGTAAAAAGTTCTCAGTGATGCCCAGTTTTTCCCGCACCTCTACCGGAACGTCCCCATGCGTCTGCAGCATTGGATAGGTAATCAGCGTCTCTACCCCGCCCAGGCTCTCCGCATAAGCAATCAGCTTTACCCGTTCCAGCACCTTTCTCGCCGTCTGCTCCGTGTCCGTTCGGAAAGAAATCATGGAGCCGAAACCGCGGGACTGTCCAAGATTGGTCTCATAGCCGACATGCGAGGAAAGTCCGACATAATATACCTGCCCGACCTTCTTTTGCTCCTGCAGCCACCCGGCAATCTTCAGGGCATTTTCCTGCTGCCGCTCCAGGCGAATAGACAGCGTCTTAATTCCCCTAATCAGCAAAAAGCTGTCAAACGGCGACAGGCTGCTGCCCACCGTCTTATAATAATAGCGCACCTTTTCTGCCAGCGCTTGTTCCCTGGTGCACAAAAAACCAGCAAGCGTATCGTTATGCCCGCCAAGAAATTTTGTTCCGCTGTGCACGACAATATCCGCCCCAAAGGCAATCGGATTCTGAAAATAGGGAGTGAGAAATGTGTTGTCCACAATCAGCAGCAGCCCGTAACGGTCCGCCAGCTCCCTCATCTTTCTCAGATCGGTGACCTCCATCGTCGGATTACTCGGCGTCTCAATGTAAAGCGCTTTGGTTGCCTCACAGATATGCTGCTCGACCAGCGCGGCATCCGCTGTATTCACATAAGAAAACGAAAATTCCCGTTTCTTTTCCGCCTCCTTAAAGATACGCACGGAACCTCCATACAGGTCTTCCGAGCATACCACATGGCTGCCCTGATCCAAAAGCTCCAGACAAAGGACGATCGCCGCCATCCCGGTAGAACATGCCACCGTATCTTCTGCCCCTTCTAAGGACGTCACGATCTTTTCCAGTTCACTTCTGGTAGGATTGCTTTCCCTCGAATAATCATAACCCGTTGACTGTCCGATCCCCGGATGCGAAAAGGTCGCCGTCTGGTAAATCGGAACCGACACCGCCCCAAAAGAATGCTCTCTGGTATTCCCGCCTTCCCCATGTATGCACCTTGTATCAATCTTATACTCCATAAAGCACCTCCCGGTTTTCATAGTAAATATGTATGTAATTATATATGACCTGCCGGCTTTTTACAAGCTATTTCTATCGTTGGCTTATCGTATTTTCGCCTTTTCTATCTCCTGCGGGCACTCTGTACACAGGCATGGTTGGGAACGGCTGCACAATTCCCTCAAAACGGCAGGCTTCCAGCCGCAGTTCGTCATCATAGACTACCGTCCTCGTTTCTTTTTTCATGTCTTCACTCCTTTGGCACTCATTATACTGCCGCAGCGTGAAAAAGTCTTGTAAAATATCTTCAAAGTATCCGCTCTTTTAAATTCCCTTAAATGTGAACGCAAACTCCATCCGTCCCTCCGGCTTCAGGTAAAATTCTTCATGGGGAACGGAACCCCAGGAGTCATCGCCTCCGACGCCCATCTGACCGGAAGCTGCCCGAATGACCGTATAATGCACCGGCGGCAGTTCCCATGTATGGGCGGCGTTTTCCAACTCGTGTGCAGTATAAGGCAATGCCGAAAAATCCATCCCATCGCCGGTAAACAGAAGCCCTCTACCCCGGGCGTCTGTCACCTTTGCCCAACGCACGCCTGTTTTATTGCCGCATTCCTGGGGCACGAGATACTTCGCCAGATTATCCGCCACCCGGTTGCGGTAGATTCCCAGCTTCGCGCCGTCTTGGCGGTCACTGTAAGTCTCTTCCGGTCCCATTCCGTACCACTCCAGGCGGTCATAGTCCGCATCCAGCTTCATGGTCATGCCAAACAGAGGCATATCGCCCAATCCCTCCACCGGGTCATAGATCAGCTTTGTGCGGATGGTCCCGTCTCCGAACACCGTATACGCAACCTGGCACGAAGCCGCCGGGGTCGTGTGCAGGCAATAGGTGTACGTAACTACCACAGAGTCCTCCAAAATTTCAAGCACGGGCTCCGCAGGATTCATACCGCTGGTTTTCGTTCCTACGTATAGGCTTGCCAGCTTCCACTGTCCATAACGGTCCATCATACCGCTGCCCATGTCGTTGTCGGTCGGCGCTCTCCAGAACTCTGGATGGGGAATGTTTTTCAGCAGCTCCTTTCCGCCGTAGCGGTAAGAAACCATACCGCTGTTCAGCAGTGAGAACAACACTTCAAAATGGGCGCCTCTAACGCCGATATTGACGCAGCCCCGAACCACTTCCATAGCCAAAGCTCCCTTCCCGCACCAAACAGAGAGAGGCATCCCGCCGGCTGGGATCACACCGGGGCAGCCGGCATCGGACGATACCTTAGAGCCTGTGCCGGAATCCGTTTCCCCGATCCTTTCACTCTTTTCCTCTACCCGGTACACATACTGTCCAAATGCCATTTCATGTCCCGCCTTTGCCCAGAGGGTATCCTCCCGCAGCCGAAAAGATACCGTCACCGCATACTCCCCGGGAATCTCCTGCTTCTCAAACGGCAGTGGAAATACGCCTTCGCTCAGGGGCGCTACCGCCACATCCATATGGCTGCTGCACACCTGCCCGCCCTCACGTTCGAGAATCGCCACGCATTCATAAGCCCCGGCATCCAGGAAGAGATTGCGGTTTACCACCCGCACCTCTTCTTCTGCCGGAAATACGGACAGCCCCTGGTAATGGAACTTCACGGCTGGCATCTTCGGGGATTCCGCCCTCTCTTCCCCACCGTAAGCAATGCCATTTCCGCTGAAATTGTAATCCGTCGGGCGGTCATCAAAATCGCCGCCATATGCCTGATATTCCTTTCCGTAGCGGTCCTTTGCCGTGATGGACTGGTCGATGTAATCCCATATAAAGCCGCCCTGATATAACGGCTCCTCTTCCGTCAGTGCCATGTAACTGCGCATATCGCCGCAGGAATTGCCCATAGCGTGCAAATATTCACAGCAGATAAACGGTTTTCTCCTATCTTTCTCCAGAAAGCTCCGTATTTTTGCCGCCGGCGTATACATCTGGCTTTCCATATCACTGGTGTCATTATAACGCCGGTCGCCGAATATGCCTTCGTAATGTACCAGCCTGGTGGAATCCTGCCGGCGGAACTGCTGCGACATTTCATATATGACGCTTCCGCCAAACGACTCATTGCCGCAGGACCAGATCAGAATCGCCGGATGGTTTTTATCCCGCTGGTACATGGAGTTGGCACGATCCAGCACCGCTCCCAGCCATTCCCGGCGGTCTCCGGGCAATATAAGCTCCTTCGCCTCCTGTTTTCGCGCATAGAGTTCCCATGTGCCGTGCGTCTCCAGGTTCGTTTCGTCGATGACATACAGCCCGTACCGGTCGCACAGATCATAAAGAAACGTCTGGTTCGGATAATGGCAGGTACGGATCGCGTTGATATTATTCCGTTTCATCGTAATGATATCCCGCTCTATTTCCTCACGGGAAGTCGCACGTCCGGTAAGGGAGCTGAAATCATGCCGGTTCACTCCCTTGAACACGATTCTTTTCCCATTCAGGTGCATCATGTGGTCTTTCATCTCGAAACGGCGGAAGCCCACCTTCTGGCAGATCACCTCCACTACGTCGCCCGCTTCATTTTTCACATGGATCCACAGATCATACAACGCCGGAATCTCCGCGCTCCACAGCGCCGGGCGCTCCACCTCCATACTGGCTGCATAGCGGTTTGCCAAGCCTTCTTTTTCTGTCCCGGGAAATTCTGCCGTGATGCTTTTTACCGTCCCATCTTCGTCCTTCAGCACCAGTTGGGCGCTTCCGCTTCCCCAAACCTCCAGTTCCACAGACAATACCGCATTCTCATATTTATCATCCAGCAGTGTCCGTATCTGCAGGTCATTTACATGCGTTTGGGGCACTGTATAGAGGTACACATCCCGATAAATCCCGGAAAAGCGGAAGAAATCCTGGTCTTCACACCAGCTTCCCGAGGTCCATTTATAAACCTGCGCCGCCAGTTTATTTTCTCCTTCTTTCAGGTATGGAGTAAGCTCAAACTCCGATGGGGTAAAGCTGTCCTCGCTGTAACCCACATACCTGCCATTGAGCCACAGCGCCAGCCCGCTCTCTGCCCCCTGAAAGGACACAAACACCCGTTTCCCGCTCATCTGCTGCGGCAGATAAAAATATTTCACATAACTGGCTGTCGGGTTAAACCGCTTTGGGATCTGTCCCGGCAGCACCGCTTCCCTGCCGTCCCAGGGATATTGGGTATTGGCGTACTGGGGCGCATCGTAACCCTCCATCTGAATATTTGCCGGGACACGGATCTCATCCCAGCCATGACAGTCAAAATCCTCCTCCTCAAAGCCGGATACCGCGCTTTTGAAATCCCGGGCATAAGAAAACTTCCACATGCCATTCAGAGAATACCGAAAGCTGCTTCGTCCCTCTCTTGCTTCCTTTTCCGAAGCGCCGCACACGTGATCAGAATGGGCTGCCATCCGGTTATCGCAAAAAAATTCCGGATCCTTTACCTTTCCATAATCAAACGCTTTCATAAACCTTCCTCCATTTGTTTTCCGAATATCACCTTTAATCTTTTCACACCGTTCCGATTATACTCGCAGTGCTATGCCAATGCAACCCCATTTTGGGAGAAAAAACTTCTCTATTCTATGCCTGCCGTCCATCTTCCGTTACCTTATGTTCCTCTTACTACCCATTTTATATTTCCTGGTAGAATAATATGTTTATAACATCTTTTTGTACTATGTCAATAGGTTTTATGTGTATTAAATTCAATACAAAACGGCGGTGAACAGGACTGCTCTGTTACCGCCCAAAAAAATTAATTTAGTACTTGCAATTTTCGATCATATTCTATATAATATTGCTTGTGTCGGTAATCGATTACCGAACATAAGCTTCTGTGGCTCAGCTGGTAGAGCGGCGCATTCGTAATGCGTAGGTCGCCGGTTCAAATCCGGCCAGAAGCTTTTTTTATATCTGTTTAATATATTCCGCCTTTACAAATCCGAAATATTTCCCATCAATCCGTACATAATACCAATCCTCTCCCATCACATCCTTTTGTGTGTAAGCCAATACTTCTACCAGCTCCTTGCTGTTAAGCCTGGGATGCGACTGTATCGCAGCGTATTCTGTGCCCGCCCACAGCCTCACGTTCACATCATCCGCAATGCACATTCCTGTAAAAAGCACCTTTCGCTTTGAAGGCACGTCGACTTTTTCATTTTTGCCCGCCTTATCGTATGCCTCCTCCAGTTTTTTCTGAGTCAGCGGTCCGTAGATTCCGTCTGCCGTTAATTTATAGTCCTTCTGGAACGCCTTTACAGCCGCTACCGTATAGCTTCCATAATCGCCGTCTGCCCCATAATTTCCGCAGGAATAGCCAAGCGCAATCAGTTTTTCCTGCATAGCGGCTACCTTTGCCCCCGTATCGCCCTTTGCCAGATAATTTTTAACGACCGGCGTATTTTCCGATGTATAGCGCCGGACTTCCAGCAATTGATAGCTATGCCTGTATTCCGTTGCAGTTTTCCGCACCGGCCCGATCCCGAAACCGTGCCCGGAAATCTGATTATTGCCCACATAATATTCCACATGGCGCGAATCTCCCCTGGAAGGCCCCCAGAAGATCAAATCTCCCTCCTGCATTTTTCCCAGATCCGACTGTACCAGCCCCTTTTTCGCCTCATCGCTGTTGGCAAACACCAGGCTTCCCTTATTGATCTGCTCTCCGGTCCAGGTTCCGATAAAAATCCCCATTCCTTTCTGATAGCATTTCCATACCAGGGAAGAGCAGTCGGAATAACCGTTAAATACCTGCTCTCTTAAATAACTCTGCGTATAAGAATTTTTTCCTTCTCTGGATATAATCAGCGCTGTCACATCCGCTATTGTCCCCATCTGCTTTTCCTTTCCATAAGGACAGGCTGTGTGCATTTTTGCACACAAAAATGTCCATATTCTCTTTCTTCTTTTACCACTATATGCGCATAAAAGAATTTGGGGAACACGGACATTCCATTTACTTGATAAACTGGTCTATCGCCTTATTCAGTTCTTCTATTGTCTCCATATCGCCGGTCTCCACGGCGTCCACCAGACAGTGCTGGATATGGTCCTGGAGGATCAGCTTTCCGGTATTATTGATCGCTGCCTTTACTGCCGAAAGCTGGATCAGCACTTCGCTGCAGTCTCTGCCTCCTTCTACCATGCGTTTGATGGATTCCAGATGCCCGATCGCCCTGGATAAGCGGTTTAATACGCTTTTTACCTGCTCAGGATCATGCGTATGCGTGTGGCTGTGATGGCTATGCCCTTCATGATCGTAGCTATGTACGTCTGCATGGCTGTGTTCATAAACCGTGCCGTCTTCCCGCACATGCGTATGGGTCCGGCTGTGATTCTGCTCCTGGTCACTCATTTTTTTCTGCCTCTTCTACTTTCTTTTTTAATTCATCCTTCAGGGAAATTTTCTTTGCTGTCTTTTTCCCTTTTTTGCCCGCTTCCGCCGCATCCTTTTTCGCCTTTCCGGCTTTGTTGGAAGACGCTTTCAACTCAGCTTTCGCATAAGAGAAAATAGAAATCCCCATCGGCGGAACCCTGACCGTAATGGAATCCTCCATCCCGTCACACTCCGCTTTCTTCGACTGTTTTACCCGCGGATTGGTATTTCCTTCTCCGCCGAATTCGCTCTTATCACTGTTAAAAATTTCTTTATATTTGCCGGGATAAGGAACGCCAATCAGATAGTTTTCATGCACAAGCGGCGAAAAATTGCAGACCACCAGCAGCATTTCTTCTTTTTTCTTTGTGTTCCTCGTAAATACCAGCATATTTTCATTGGCAGAAATCGCGTTGATCCAGGTAAAGCCGTCGCTGTCAAAATCGAGCTCATATAATGCCGGATGGCTCTTATAGAATTCCAGCAGCGCTTTGCAATACGCCTGCATCTGACGGTTCTCTTCCTGTTCAAGATCCTGCCAGTCCAGCCCAACCGCTTCATTCCACTCCCTGTACTGGGCAAATTCCTGCCCCATAAACAGAAGCTTCTTGCCGGGATGTGTCATCATATAGCCGTAAGCCGCACGCAGATTGGCAAATTTCTGCTGCAAATCTCCCGGCATCTTGTTAATCATAGAACATTTGCCATGTACCACCTCATCGTGGGACAGCGTGAGCACAAAATCCTCACTGTAGGCATAGATCATGCTGAATGTCAACCCGCCGTGGTTGCCCGCGCGGTAAATGGGGTCAAGAGACATATAGCCTATGAAATCATTCATCCAGCCCATGTTCCACTTATAATCAAAGCCAACGCCCCCGTCATCGAGGCTGCCCGTAATCTTAGGCCATGCCGTGGACTCCTCCGCGATCAGGATGGCTCCGTCCTTACGCTTTTTAAAAACAGAATTCAGATGCTTTAACATTTCCAGCGCTTCCAGGTTCTCATTGCCGCCGTAGATATTAGCAACCCATTCCCCGTCATTCTTCCCGTAATCCAGATAAAGCATAGACGCCACCGCATCCATACGGATTCCGTCTGCGTGGTATTTATCTGCCCAGAACAAGGCATTGGCAATCAGAAAATTGGATACTTCCGGCCTTCCGTAATTGTAAATCAGCGTTCCCCAGTGCGGATGGCTTCCCTGGCGCGGGTCCTTATGCTCATACAGGCAAGTACCGTCAAACCCCGCCAGGCCGAAGGTATCACGCGGAAAATGCGCCGGTACCCAGTCTAAGATTACGCCGATTTTCTGCTCATGCATATAATTCATAAAATACATGAAATCCTCCGGCGAGCCATAGCGCGCAGTGGGCGCATAATAGCCGGTCACCTGATATCCCCAGGAGCCGTCAAGCGGATGCTCCATCACCGGCATCAATTCAATATGGGTATATCCCATCTCCTTTACATATTCCGCAATCATCGGCGCCAGCTCCCGGTAATTATAGAAATCCCGATCCTCCGGCTTCTTCCAGGAGCCAAGATGCATCTCATATATTGCCATCGGCTGTTTCTTGCCATCCATACGCTTGCGCGCGCTCATCCATTCCTCGTCGGACCACGCAAATCCGTTCAGGTCCGCCACAATAGACGCCGTATTCGGGCGGTTCTCCGTCCGATTGGCATACGGGTCCGCTTTTAAAAATGTCAACCCGCCCTTTGCCTTGATTTCGTACTTATACATTTCGCCGGCAGCAATATTGGGGACAAACAATTCAAAAATGCCGCTGTCCCAGAGCCGCCTCATAGGGAGGCGCCTGCCATCCCACAAATTAAAATCGCCAACCAGGCTGACCCTTACGGCATTGGGAGCCCAGACTGCAAAATGCACGCCCTCCACTCCGTTGACCGTCATCGGATGGGCGCCCAGCTTTTCATAAATATCATAGCAAATGCCCGCGTTAAACTTTGCCGTATCCTCCTTTGTAAGAATCGGCTCAAACGCATAGGGATCGGCATACTCCATCGAAGTTCCGTTATCAAAAATAATATACAGCGTATACTGCGGAATCTTCTTTCCCGGAATCAATACCGCAAAAAAGCCGCTTTCATCCTCCATCGTCATTTCATAAGATTCTTTTTTCCCGGTAATCTGCACGATAATCCGGTCCGCAGTGGGGATATACGCCTGAATCAGAATCCCCTCCTCCATAATGTGCGGCCCCAGAACTGAATGGGGATGGTCCTCCTCCGAATAAACCAGCGCTTCAATCCCTGCCCAATCCATCAAATCATATAACTTGTCTTCTGCCATTTCAAAACCCTCCATTAATTTATATTATAATCACATTACCCCAATGCATGTATAAATAATCCGCTTCTCAGCTTCGGTTCAAACCATGTGGATTTCGGCGGCATCAACCGTCCTGCATCCGCCACCGCAAAAAGCTCCTGCATGGATGTGGGATACATGGAAAAGGCAACGCCCCCGCACGCATCCGCCATGCGCATCAGCTCTTCCAGCCCGCGGATTCCTCCAACAAAGCGGATTCGTTCATCCGTCCTGGGATCTTTGATCCCCAGCACCGGCTCTAAAATCCTATCCTGCAGCACGGATACATCCAGCCCTTTCACCGGATCCTGCGATTCGTATTCCGGTTTTACCCTGAGTCGATACCAGGTTCCGTCAAGATACATCCCCATCTCCCCCTTTCCCCGGGGGCTGCAGGGCACATTTACATACATCATGCCGCAGACGCCGCCCTCGCAGCGGTGCTCCATCACGACATTTTCCCGTACCTCGCAGATCTCTTCAATCCGGCGCAAAAACGCTTCCTTTGTATATCCGTTCCAGTCCCGCACGACGCGGTTATAATCCATAATGCAAAGCTCTTCCTCCGCAAACAGCACGGACAGGAAATAATCATACTCATGTACCGCCTCCGCCTGTTCGCCGCGCAGCCTTGCTTCTTCCCGGCGTTTTAAGGAAACCTTAACTGCCGATGCGGCGCGGTGGTGTCCGTCCGCTATATAGATCCTGGAAATCCCCGCAAACGCTTCACGGATCGTCTCCATCATCTCAGGCTCCGAGATCCGAAAGCCTCTGTGCGTGACTCCGTCCGGTGAAGTAAAATCAAAAATCGGTGTCTGCGCTTTTGCCTTCTTCATGCATTCCTGTATCACGCCGTTATGGCGGTAAGCAAGAAAAATAGGCCCGGTCTGAGCATCGCAGGTATCCACATGGCGGATACGGTCCAGCTCTTTCTCTTCCCTTGTATTTTCATGCTTCCTAATCACTCCGCTTAAATAATCGTCCACCGAAGCGCACGCTACCAGCCCTGTCTGTGAACGTCCGTCCATTGTCAGCTCATATACATAAAAACTCTCCTGCTCTTCTTTTATCAGACTGCCATCCTCTACCATCCCCCATAAGAGGTCGCGTGCCCTCTGATATACCTTCGGTGCATGCACATCCGTCTCATCTTCAAACTGCGTCTCTGCCCGGTCAATTCTCAAAAAACTCAGCGGCTCCCGCTCTACCTCCTTTTTCGCTTCCTGCCGGTTATATACATCATATGGCAATGCCGCCACTTTATCCACAATATCTGCCCTCGGGCGGATTGCCCGAAATGCCTTTATCTGTGCCATTAATCTTATCCTCTCGTCCTTTTGTTTTTCTTATTATAGCATATGTCTTCCTGAAAAAAAAGCGCTAAAAAGCGTCCGGCGTATTCGCACCAGACGCTTCTCTTTCGTTTTTCCTACTTTAACACACGTACCTTCAGCACACCGTCAATCTGCCGGATCTTTTCTACTGTCTCCGCCTGCACCTGCGTATCCAGATCAAACAAAGAATACGCATATTCTCCCCTGCTCTGGTTTGCCATGTTGGCAATATTCATATCCGCGCGGCCCAGAACGGATGCAAACTGCCCAATCATATTTTTAATATTCTTATGGTTAATGGCAATGCGGCATACGCCCTTGCACAAGCCCATATCGCAGTTTGGATAATTGACGGAATTCTTGATATTGCCGTTTTCTATATAATCCATCAGCTCCTGTACCGCCATAACCGCACAATTATCTTCAGATTCGGCGGTAGACGCGCCCAGATGTGGCGTTACGATACAGCCTTTTGCTCCGGCAGTCGTCGGGTTGGGGAAATCGCTGACGTATTTTTTTACCTTACCCACGCGCAGCGCATCTACAACCGCTTCCTCATCCACCAGGAGATCGCGCGCGTAATTTAAGATCACCACGCCGTCCTTCATCTTGGAGATCGCCTCCCGGTTAATCATCTTCCGTGTGCTGTCCATCAGAGGAACATGAATGGTAATGTAATCGCAATCGCGGTAGATCTCATCTGCCTCTGTAATATGCCTGATGTTGCGCGACAGGTTCCATGCCGCGTCAACTGAAATATACGGGTCATAGCCATACGCCTCCATGCCGAGGTGGATCGCCGCATTGGCGACCAGCACGCCGATCGCGCCAAGCCCGATAATTCCCAGCTTCTTTCCCTTGAGCTCGCTTCCGGCAAAGTTCTTTTTCTCTTTCTCTGCCGCCTTTGCGATCATTTCATTTTGTCTTTCGGACTGTACCCAGTTAATGCCGCCCACAATATCCCTGGATGCAAGCAAAAGCCCTGCAAGGACTGCCTCCTTGACTCCGTTCGCGTTTGCTCCCGGCGTATTAAATACAACAATTCCTTTTTCCGCGCATTTTGCCAGCGGAATATTATTGACGCCGGCTCCGGCACGGGCAATTGCCTCCAGTTCATCCGGCAGCTCCATATCGTGCATACCCGCGCTTCTAACCAAAATTGCATTCACATCCTTCAACGTATCGGTCTGCACGTACTGGCTTGTAAATTTCTCCAATCCCAGCGGAGAAATCGCATTTAAGCAATGATAATGAAACATAATTACAAATTCTCCTCTTCAAATTTCTTCATAAACGCAACCAGAGCTTCTACCCCCTCCAGCGGCATAGCATTATAAATGCTGGCTCTCATTCCGCCGACACTTCTATGGCCTTTGAGATTTTCAAAACCGGCTGCTTTTGCTTCCTTTACAAACTTTGCATCCAGTTCCTTGTCTCCCGTCACAAAGGGAACGTTCATCAAGGAGCGGTCCTTCTTTTCCACCGTACCCTTAAACAGCCTGCTCTCATCGAGGAAATCATAAAGAATCGCCGCCTTTTTCTCATTGCGCTCCTTCATCGCTTCCAGTCCGCCCATCTTTTTCAGCCATTTGAATACTTTTCCGCAAACATAAATGCAGTAAGCATTCGGCGTATTATAAAGAGATTCTGCATCTGCATGTGTCTTGTAGGTAAGCATAGTAGGTGTGCCCGGAAGTACATCCTCCGTAATCAGATCCTCACGGATGATTACGATTACCATGCCCGCCGGTCCTATATTCTTCTGTACACCGCCGTAAATGATGCCATATTTTTCCACATCTACCGGTTCGGATAAAAAGCAGGAGGATACGTCGGCTACCAGAGTTTTTCCCTTCGTATTCGGCAGTTCTTTGTATTTTGTCCCGTAAATCGTATTGTTTTCGCAGATGTAAACATAATCCGCATCCTCGCTGATTGGAAGATCGGAACAATCGGGAATGTACGAAAACATCTTATCCTCGGAAGTCGCAATCTTGTGCACGGTGCCGTACTTCTTCGCTTCCTCATACGCCTTCTTTGCCCACTGCCCTGTGACAATGTAATCTGCCACCTTATTTTTCATCAGGTTCATGGGAATCATGGCAAACTGCTGGGATGCGCCGCCCTGCAGGAACAATACCTTATAGTTGTCAGGTATGTGCATCAGGTCACGCAAATCCGCTTCCGCTTCCTTGATGATCTCATTAAAGACCTGGGAACGGTGGCTCATCTCCATAACAGACATCCCACAGCCGCGGTAGTCCATCATCTCATCCGCCACTTCCTTTAAAACCTCCTCCGGCAAAACTGCCGGGCCTGCCGAAAAATTGTACACTCTACTCATTTCTTCATATCCTCCTCAAATATAACATTTATTTATCCAGGTCATCCTGGTCAAATGTCTCCTCAATCGGCGCTCCCGCCGCTACCATCGGGAATACCTTATCATCACAGTCGATCTGGCAATCGATTACCACCGGTCTGCCAAGCGAGATTGCCTTTTCCAGCGCTTTTCTCATCTCTTCCCGCGTGGTTGCACGGATTCCGACTGCTCCCAGAGCCTCCGCGACCTTCACAAAATCCACACTGTCATTGAGTACGGTTGAAGAATAACGCTCTCCATAGAACAGCGTCTGCCACTGGCGCACCATGCCCAGTACATGGTTATTGATAATCACTTCAATGATCGGAACGTTATAACGCGCCGCCGTTGCCACCTCATTCATATTCATACGGAAGCATCCGTCGCCGGCAATATTAATTACGGTTTTCTCCGGTCGGCCGATCTTTGCGCCGATCGCCGCCCCCAGTCCGTATCCCATCGTGCCCAGTCCGCCGGAGGTCAGCAGCGTATGCGGCTCTTTATATTTGTAATACTGCGCCGCCCACATCTGATGCTGTCCTACATCCGTAACGATGATCGCCTCGCCGCCCGTGATCTTATAGATTTCCTCCACAACAGCCGGTCCTGTCAGCCCTTCCCGGTTATACTTCAGAGGATAAGAAGCCTTCAGTTCCCGGATGTGCGCCAGCCATTCATCATGGTTGTGGTCTTCTATCATCGGATTCAGCCGCCTTAATACCTCGCGGATATCTCCCTGCACGCTGCAGTTCACAAGAATATTCTTATTAATCTCCGCCGGGTCAATATCAATGTGGATAATCTTCGCTTTTCTCGCAAATTTCTTTGCATTGCCGACCACGCGATCGCTGAACCTGGCGCCGATCGCGATCAGCAGGTCGCACTGGGTAATTCCTAAGTTTGCGCACTTTGTTCCGTGCATCCCCGCCATTCCCGTGTACAGCTCATCTCTTCCGTCAAAAGCGCCTTTTCCCATAAGGGTGTCGCATACCGGAGCATGCACCTTATCCGCAAACTCCTTTAACTCCTTTGCAGCATCGGAAATGACAGCGCCGCCGCCGGCCAAAATGAACGGGCGCTTACAGTGGTTAATCAGGCGCGCCGCCTCTTTCATATCCGCTTCCCGGATATAATCGGTCTTTCTCTCAATCGGTTCCGGCACTGCCGGTTCATATTCCGTGACAGCCGCCGTTACATCCTTCGTAATATCGATCAGGACAGGACCCGGCCTCCCCTCTTTGGCGATGGTAAAGGCACTGCGGATCGTATCCGCCAGCTTCGTCACATCCTTTACGATATAATTATGCTTTGTAATCGGCATGGTTACGCCGGTAATATCAATCTCCTGAAAGCTGTCCCGTCCAAGCAGCGGTACGCCCACGTTTGCCGTGATCGCCACCACCGGCACAGAATCCATATAAGCGGTAGCGATGCCGGTTACCAGATTCGTAGCGCCCGGTCCCGAAGTAGCGAGACATACGCCCACCTTTCCGGTCGCCCGCGCATAACCGTCCGCTGCGTGAGAGGCTCCCTGTTCGTGGGAAGTCAGAATATGAGTGATCTCCTTGCTGTGTTTAAAAAGCTCATCATAGATATTTAATATTGCACCGCCCGGATATCCGAATACGGTATCAACACCCTGTTCTTTCAGGCATTCTATTACAATCTCTGATCCATTTAACTTCATAAGTACCTCCTGCATATTCCTTACTTATATTTCCAAAATTGCCCCGCGGTTGCCGGATGTAACCATCTTGGCGTAACGCGCCAGATAACCGGTCTTAACCTTCGGCTCTCTCGGCTTCCAGTTCGCTTTCCGTCTCGCCAGCTCTTCCTCGGAAATGACAAAATCAAGCGTATTTTCGGGAATATTGATCTTAATGATATCGCCTTCCTCTACCAGGGCGATCGGCCCTCCCACCGCTGCTTCCGGCGAGACATGTCCGATGGAAGCCCCTCTGGAAGCTCCGCTGAAACGCCCGTCTGTGATTAATGCGACGGAAGAACCAAGCCCCATCCCCGCAATCGCGGAGGTCGGGTTTAACATTTCTCTCATACCCGGTCCGCCCTTCGGTCCTTCATAGCGGATCACAACCACATCTCCGGCTACAATCCTGCCGCCTTTGATCGCATCGATCGCATCCTCTTCGCAGTCAAACACCCTTGCCGGGCCTTCATGCACCATCATTTCCGGTACGACCGCCGAGCGCTTTACAACGCCGGAATCCGGCGCCAGATTTCCTTTCAGTACCGCAATTCCGCCTGTCTCGCTGTATGGATTCTCAATCGGACGGATGACCTCTGGATTGCGGTTTGTGCATCCCGCGATATTTTCTTTCACCGTCTTGCCGGTAACGGTCATCAGATCCGTATACAAAAGCCCCTTCTTATCCAGCTCGTTCATGACGGCATAGACGCCGCCTGCTTCGTTTAAGTCCTCCATATAAGTCGGGCCGGCCGGCGCCAGATGGCACAGATTCGGCGTCTTCGCACTGATCGCGTTGGCAATATCCACGTTCAGCTCTACGCCTGCCTCATGGGCAATTGCCGGAAGGTGCAGCATACTATTTGTGGAACATCCTAACGCCATATCCACTGTCAGGGCGTTTAAGAAGGCCTTCTCCGTCATAATGTCCCGCGGACGGATATTTTCCTTTACCAGCTCTACAATCTTCATACCGGCATGCTTTGCCAGTTTGAGCCGTTCGGAATAAACCGCCGGAATGGTTCCGTTCCCCCTAAACCCCATGCCAAGTACCTCTGTCAGGCAATTCATACTGTTCGCCGTATACATGCCGGAACAGGAACCGCTGGTTGGACATGTCTTACATTCAAATTCATAGACATCCTCTTCAGACATACTGCCCGCCGCATAGGAGCCGACCGCCTCAAACATACTGGACAAGCTTCTCTTCTGGCTCTTTACGCGTCCTGCCAGCATTGGTCCACCGCTCACGAAAATAGCCGGTATATTCAGCCTTGCCGCCGCCATCAAAAGCCCGGGCACATTTTTGTCACAATTGGGGATGCATACCAGGGCGTCAAACTGATGCGCCATCGCCATACATTCCGTCGAATCTGCAATCAGATCCCTCGTTACCAGGGAATATTTCATGCCGATATGTCCCATCGCGATCCCATCACAGACGGCAATCGCCGGAAACTCCCTGGGCACGCCGCCTGCCAGCGCCACGCCCATCTTTACTGCCTCTGTAATCTTATCCAGGTTCATATGCCCCGGAACAATCTCATTATAGGAATTGACAATTCCAATAAGAGGCTTTCCCATCTCCTCCTCCGTCAGTCCAAGCGCATTGAACAATGACCGGTGAGGCGCCTGCTGCATTCCTTTTTTTACTGCATCACTACGCATTTTATATCCTCCTTACCCTATACACGCTCTGTAATCAAATCACCCATCCGGGTGCAGCCAACCAATGTACATCCATCAGACATAATATCTCCCGTGCGGTATCCGTCCTTTAAAACCTGCTTTACCGCAGCCTCCACCGCGTCCGCCGCTTCGTCCAGGTCCAGTGAAAAGCGCAGCATCATCGCTGCGGAAAGTATCGTGGCGATCGGATTGGCAATATCTTTTCCGGCAATATCCGGCGCAGATCCGTGGCTCGGCTCATAAAGTCCGAACTTTGTCTCATTCAGGCTTGCGGATGAAAGCATCCCGATTGAGCCCGTCACCATGCTTGCCTCGTCGGAAAGGATATCCCCGAACATATTCTCCGTAAGGATCACATCAAACTGCCCCGGGTCGCGCACAAGCTGCATTGCACAGTTATCGACCAGCATATGCTCCAGTGCCACCTCCGGGTAATCCTTTGCCACTTCCTCCACTACGCTTCTCCACAGCCTTGAGGAATCAAGGACGTTTGCCTTATCGACGCTGGTTACCTTCTTATTTCTCTTCATCGCAATCTCAAATCCGCGCTTTGCAATCCGGCGGATCTCATTTTCATCATATGTCAGCGTATCGACCGCTTTTCTCACGCCGTCTTCCGCCACGGTCTTTCGCTCCCCAAAATAAAGCCCGCCCGTCAGTTCCCGCATAATCATCATGTCGAAACCGCTGCCAATGATATCGTCCCGCAGCGGGCATGCCGCCTTTAATTCCTCATAAAGATATGCCGGCCTTAAATTGGCAAACAGATTCAGTTCTTTTCTTATTTTTAAGAGCCCGGCCTCCGGCCTTTTGGAGGGCTCCAACTGATACCACGGCGAAGTCTTCGCATCTCCGCCGATCGAGCCCATAAGCACAGCATCGCTCGCCTTTGCCTGCGCAACCGTCTCATCCGTCAAAGGCACGCCATGCACGTCAATCGAGGCGCCGCCCATCAAAAGGTTCGTATAATGAAGGGTAAAGCCAAATTTTTCTTCTGCCTTATCCAGTACCTTTATCGCTTCCTTTACGATCTCCGGTCCAATTCCGTCTCCCGGAATCAATGCAATCCTATATTCCATCTTCCTATCCTCTCTGCACACTCAAAATTCAAAATGATGCCAACGGAACAGGGACACAGCATTCTGGAATACCATGTCCCCGATTTTCTTTCTCTTATCTGATTATTCAGCGTCCGCTTTTTCCACTTCCGCAATCGCAGACTTTTTCATTGGTATTCTGCAGTTTTTGTTGCTTCCAAACTCAACGATCACATCGTCGTCCGTAATATCAATGACAACTCCATAAAATCCGCTTGTCGTGACGACACTGTCACCCACATTCAGCTCAGACAGCATCGCCTTCAATCTCTTCTGCTCTTTTTTCTGCGGTCTGATCGCCATAAAATACATCATACCGCCGATAATTACTACATAAATTAATAAAAGACCTATTCCGCCGCCTGCTGACGTCTCTGTTAATAAATTCATCCGTCTCTCCTCCATTTTACTACTTTCTTACCGGAATCTATTCCATTAGAATCTATAATACACAAAAATATACTGCACATCAAGGTTTTTTTTCAAATCGATGGGGTAAACTTATTGTCGGAAAGTAATAGGCAGAATACACCTGTGATCTG
>CAZAQD010000009.1:0-8597 GCA_964487425.1 uncultured Marvinbryantia sp.
TCCGGGAAACCGGACGAATTTTGTCTGTCTTGACAAATATAGCCTTTTGGACTAGAATGATTCCGATATAGTCTTGGTAGAGATATACTTGAAAAAGGATAGAAAAGCCGGTGCGCAGCCGGCAGGAAAGAGAGTGTGCAATGGCAAAAGACAAGAAATTGGTAGAAGCGATTACTTCTATGGAAGAGGATTTCGCACAATGGTATACGGACGTGGTGAAAAAGGCAGAGCTGATCGATTATACCAGCGTAAAAGGCTGCATGGTTATCAAGCCGGCGGGATATGCGATATGGGAAAATATTCAGCATGAGCTGGACCGGCGTTTCAAGGAGACGGGTGTGGAGAATGTATATCTTCCTATGTTCATACCGGAGAGCCTGCTGCAGAAGGAGAAAGACCATGTAGAGGGGTTTGCACCGGAAGTAGCATGGGTGACGCACGGAGGGCTGGAGCCTTTGCAGGAGAGAATGTGCGTCCGTCCGACTTCGGAGACACTGTTCTGCGATTTCTACGCGAATGATATCCAGTCGTATCGCGACCTGCCAAAAGTATATAACCAGTGGTGCTCCGTGGTGAGATGGGAGAAGACAACGAGGCCGTTCCTGCGATCGAGAGAGTTTTTGTGGCAGGAGGGGCATACCGCCCATGCATCCGCAGAGGAAGCAGAGGAGAGAACGATTCAGATGCTGAATGTCTACGCGGACTTCTGTGAGGAAGAGCTGGCGATTCCGGTCATCAAGGGGCGCAAGACGGATAAAGAAAAATTCGCGGGCGCGGAAGCAACCTATACGATCGAGTCTCTGATGCATGACGGAAAGGCGCTGCAATCGGGAACCAGCCACAATTTTGGCGATGGTTTTGCCAAAGCGTTCGGTATCCAGTTTGCAGATAAGGACAATAAGCTGAAATATGTGCATCAGACTTCCTGGGGGATGACGACCCGTATGATCGGTGCGATTATCATGGTGCACGGGGACAACAGCGGTCTGGTGCTGCCGCCGAGGATCGCCCCGACTCAGGTTATGGTGATTCCGATTCAGCAGCAGAAAGAGGGAGTGCTGGATAAGGCGAAGGAAGTAAAAGATGCATTGGCAAAGGCAGGATTACGTGTGAAACTGGATGACGCGGATAAGAGCCCGGGATGGAAGTTCTCTGAGCAGGAGATGCGCGGCATTCCGGTGCGCGTGGAGCTGGGACCGAAAGATATCGCATCCGGGCAGGCAGTGATCGTGCGCCGCGATACCAGGGAGAAGCTGGTGGTTTCGCTGGAGGAGCTTGCAGCAAAAGTGCAGGAGGTGCTGGCGGCTATGCAGCATGACATGCTGGAGAGGGCGCGGGCGCATCGCGATGCACATACCTATACGGCGGTAAACCTGGAGGAGCTCAAAGAGATTGCTGAGAACAAACCGGGATTTATCAAGGCAATGTGGTGCGGATGCCAGGAATGCGAGGACGCCCTCAAGGAAGAAGCGGGCGTGACGTCAAGGTGTATTCCTTTTGAACAGGAGGCGCTGTCGGATGCCTGTATTTACTGCCGGAAACCGGCAAAAAAGATGGTGTATTGGGGCAAAGCGTACTAGAATTGACAAAATGCATTAAAATAATGTCTTAATTCCATTGATTACAGAGGAAATAGACGTTGACAAGCACTTTATTTTTGAGTTATGATTAATCACAAACTGATAAGGAGGATTATATTATGAAAAAGTTTAGTAAAGCAGCAAGTGTAGTAGTTGCCGCCGCTATGGTAGCGGGTACATTCGCGACAACTGCGGCAGCAGAGGATACTTTTAAAATCGGCGGAATTGGACCGACGACCGGCGCAGCATCCGCTTATGGTACGGCTGTTATGAATGCCGCTCAGATCGCAGTGGATGAGATCAATGAGGCAGGCGGCGTAAACGGCGCTCAGCTTGAGTTCCAGGCACAGGATGATGAGCATGATGCAGAAAAAGCAGTAAATGCGTACAATACCCTGAAAGACTGGGGAATGCAGATGCTTCTTGGTACCGTTACTTCTGCTCCGTGTATCGCAGTTGAGGCAGAGGCAGTGAATGACAATATGTTCCTGCTGACACCGTCCGGTTCTGCAGTTGACTGTATCACAGCCGGCGACAATGCGTTCCGTGTATGCTTCTCTGATCCGGATCAGGGTACTGCATCCGCTAAGTATATCGGTGAAAGCGGACTGGCAGAGAAGGTAGCAGTGATCTACGACAGTTCTGATGTATATTCATCCGGTATCTATGCAACGTTCCAGGCAGAGGCGGCAAACCAGCCTTTTGAAATCGTAACAGATCCGGCAGACGGCGCATTTACCGCAGACAGTAAGACAGACTTCTCTGTACAGCTTCAGAAAGCAAAAGAAGCCGGCGCAGAGCTTGTATATCTGCCGATTTACTACAATGAAGCTTCTCTGATCTTTACACAGGCAGCAAGCATGGATTTCTCCCCGCTGTGGTTTGGTGTAGATGGTATGGATGGTATCCTGACAGTAGAAGGCTTTGACACTTCTCTGGCTGAAGGCGTTATGCTGCTGACACCGTTCTCAGCAGATGCAGAGGATGAATTGACACAGAACTTTGTAGCAAAATATCAGGAGCTCTACGGAGAGGTTCCGAACCAGTTCGCAGCAGATGCATATGATGGAATTTATGCAATCAAGGCAGCTCTGGAGCAGTGCGGAGCTACAGCGGACATGTCTGCATCCGATCTCTGCGATGCGCTGAAGGTTGCTATGACAGAGATTTCTGTAGATGGTCTGACAGGTGTAGGCATGACATGGTCTGCAGAAGGTGAGCCGACCAAAGAGCCGAAGGCAGTTATCATCGAAGACGGCGCTTACAAAGGAATGTAATACGTAACATAAGTTTAGCAAATGAACCCGACAGGGGGTTGCAAAAGCAACCCCCTGTTTTAGAATATAAAGAGGTGTCCTATGAGTTTTTTATCTTATTTAATTAATGGTATCAGCCTCGGTAGTGTATATGCCATAATCGCGTTGGGATACACGATGGTTTATGGTATCGCCAAAATGTTGAATTTTGCTCACGGGGATGTCATCATGGTAGGCGGCTACGCCGCGATTACGATGATGTTGACAGTGGGAACGAACCCCCTGATAGCGGTTCTGGTGGCGATTGTGGTATGCACAGTGCTGGGTATTGTGGTTGAAGCAGTGGCGTATCGCCCGCTGCGTGAGGCAGCGTCTCCGCTGGCAGTTCTGATTACGGCAATCGGAGTTAGCTATTTTCTGCAGAATATCGTCCTTTTGATTTTTGGTTCGAATCCGAAAAGCTTTCAGTCTGTTGTGCCGGTACCGGATTTGCGGCTGGCGGATGGTGCGATGACGATTACAGGCGAGACGATTGTGACAATCCTAAGCTGTATTGTAATTATGATCGTGCTCACAACGTTTATTAATAAGACAAAAGCAGGACAGGCAATGCTGGCTGTGGCGGAAGATAAGGGCGCAGCCCAGTTAATGGGGATCAATGTCAATGGAACGATCGCCCTTACCTTTGCCATCGGTTCCGGGCTGGCGGCGGTCGCAGGTGTGCTTTTATGCTCTGCTTATCCGTCTTTGTCCCCGTACACAGGCTCCATGCCGGGTATCAAGGCGTTTGTGGCGGCGGTATTCGGCGGGATCGGTTCGATTCCGGGCGCTATGATCGGCGGCATTTTGCTTGGCGTGATTGAAATTCTGGCAAAGGCATATATTTCTTCCCAGCTTGCGGATGCGATCGTGTTTGCTGTACTGATTATCGTACTTCTTGTAAAGCCTACCGGACTGCTGGGCAAACAGATTCAGGAGAAAGTGTAGGTGATGGGGATGAAGAGTAAGAATAAAAATTTGAAAAGCAATATCATAACCTACGCAATGGTGATTGTGGCGTTTATCATTGTGCAGATCCTGCAGAGTACGGGAAATATTTCCAGCCTGTTTAAAGGGCTGCTGGTGCCGCTCTGCGTTTATGTGATACTGGCGGTTTCCCTGAACCTGGTCGTTGGTATTTCCGGCGAGTTAAGCCTGGGGCATGCGGGGTTTATGTGCGTGGGTGCTTTTGCGAGTGCGTTTTTTTCCAAGTGTACGCAGGAGGCAATCACAGTCGGCGGACTGCGTTTCTTCCTGGCAATTCTCATCGGCGCCGCAGTGGCGGGCGTGTTTGGTATCCTGATAGGGATTCCGGTACTGCGCCTGCGGGGAGATTATCTGGCAATCGTGACGCTGGCATTTGGAGAAATTATTAAAAATGTAATCAATGTGTTTTATGTGGGAAAAGACAGCAATGGCTTCCATTTTTCCATGCGGGATCAGTTCTCCCTGGGGATGGAAGCGGATGGAACGGTAATTCTGAACGGGCCGCAGGGGATCAGCAATGTACCGAAAAACGCTAATTTTACCATTGGAGTGATTCTGGTACTTATTACCCTGTTTATTGTACTGAACCTGATCGATTCCCGGGACGGGCGCGCGATCAAAGCGATTCGGGACAACCGGATTGCGGCGGAATCCATAGGAATTAATATTACAAAATACAAATTGATGGCGTTTACAGTTTCCGCTGCCCTGGCAGGCGTGGCAGGCGCTTTGTATTCACACAATCTGGCAACTTTGCAGGCGTCCAAGTTCAATTTTAACACCTCGATTCTGGTATTGGTGTTTGTGGTGCTTGGCGGAATTGGCAATATGCGCGGATCGGTGATTGCGGCGGTGATCCTGACGGCGCTGCCGGAGCTGCTGCGCGGCCTGTCGGATTATCGTATGCTGATTTATGCGATCGTCCTGATTGTATTAATGCTCTTTAACTGGGCGCCGAAGGCATTAGAGTGGCGGGAGCGCTATCTGGGACGGCTCTTCAAAAAATCAGTAAAGGAGGGCGAATAAGATGGCAGCGATATTGGAGGTGACAAATCTGGGGATTTCCTTTGGAGGTCTCCGTGCGGTAAATGAGTTTAACCTGACGATTGAAAAGGGAGCGCTGTATGGGCTGATCGGTCCAAACGGCGCCGGGAAGACAACCGTGTTCAATCTGCTGACAGGTGTTTATAAGCCGAGCGAAGGGATTGTAAAGCTGGACGGCAAAGATATTACGGGCAAATCGACGATTGAGATCAACAAAGAGGGCATTGCCAGGACATTCCAGAATATCCGCCTGTTTAAAGGGATGTCTGTGCTGGACAATGTAAAGGCAGGCCTTCATAATGACCATAAATATTCTACCTTTTCCGGGATTTTCCGCACGCCGACATACCGTAAGGTGGAAAAAGAAATGAATGAAAAGGCAATGGAGCTTCTGCATGTGTTTGGGCTGGATCGGGAGGCGGATTATCTGGCGTCCAATCTGCCCTATGGCAAGCAGCGTAAGCTGGAGATTGCCAGGGCACTGGCGACAGACCCGAAGCTTTTGCTGCTGGATGAGCCGGCGGCAGGCATGAATCCGAACGAGACGAAGGAGCTTATGGAAACCATTCATTTTGTGCGCGATAACTTTGAGATGACGATTTTACTGATCGAGCATGATATGAAGCTGGTAGCCGGTATCTGTGAGGAGCTGACTGTATTAAACTTCGGGGAAGTGCTCTGCCAGGGCGAGACATCAGCCGTTTTGGCAAATCCGCAGGTAATCACGGCGTATCTTGGAGAATAGGAGGAAAGGGAAGATGGCAATGCTTGAGATAAAGGATCTGGAAGTATACTACGGTGTGATACAGGCCATTAAGGGAATTTCCTTCGAGGTAAATGAGGGGGAGGTTGTTTCTCTGATCGGTGCGAATGGCGCCGGAAAGACAACCATACTTCATACGATTACCGGTCTGTTGTCGCCGAAAAAGGGAAGTATCCTTTTTGAGGGCAAGGATATTACGAAAGTTCCCGCCCACAAAATCGTAGGGCTGGGAATGGCACATGTGCCGGAAGGAAGGCGTGTTTTTGCGCAGTTTACCGTCTATCAGAATCTGAAGATGGGCGCATATACGAGAAGCGATAAGGATGAGATCGAGGCAAGCCTGGGTGAGGTGTACAAGCGCTTTCCGCGTCTTGAAGAGCGGAAGAACCAGGTTGCGGGAACGCTTTCCGGCGGCGAGCAGCAAATGCTGGCAATGGGGCGTGCACTGATGTCCAAGCCGCGGATCATCCTGATGGATGAGCCGTCGATGGGGCTTTCTCCGATTCTGGTGAATGAGATTTTTGATATTATTCAGAGCGTAAGCGCCAGCGGAACGACGGTATTGCTGGTAGAGCAGAATGCAAAAAAAGCGCTGTCGATCGCGGACAGGGCGTACGTTCTGGAGACCGGGAAGATTGTGCAGGAAGGAAAAGCAGATGTCCTGATGCACGATGATTCAATCCGCAAGGCATATCTTGGAGAATAGACAGGAGAGGAAGGACGCATAGGAATATGCGTCCTTTTGTCATAATTGACGATTAAAATGGAATAAAATTGATGAAATTTGTATATATTTACTTGCATGGCGTCATGAGATAAGGTATACTGGAGGTAAGAATAAGGTATGATAGAAGGAGGGATTTTATGAAGGATCATATAATCGTAACAATTGCGAGACAGTATGGAAGCGGCGGGAAGACCGTAGCACAGATGTATGCGAAGAGAAACGGCATTCCCTGCTATGAAAGAGACATTTTAAGGCTGGCATCGGATGAGAGCGGCATCAATGAAATCCTTTTTTCTCAGGCAGATGAGAAGCTGGTGAACGGCTCTCTTTTCGGAATTGCCAAAAAGATTTATAAAAAAGGCGAGCTGCTGCCGCCATCCAGCGATGAGTTTACTTCCCCGCAAAATCTGTTTAATTATCAGGCGAAGGTAATCCGCGATCTGGCGGAAAAAGGCTCCTGCGTGTTTGTCGGCAGATGTGCGGATTTTGTGCTGGAAGATAAGCCCAATGTGGTTAGCGTCTTTGTCCATGCGCCGAAGGATTACTGCATGGAGCGGGCAAAGGAGCGGAATTCGATGAATACGGCGGATCTGGAAAAGTTTGTGGCAAGGACAGACAAATTCCGCGGAGATTTCCACAGATACTATACGGGAAGAGAGTGGAATGATGCCAGAAATTATGACATCTGCCTGGACAGCAGTAAGCTTGGGTTTGAAAAATGTGTAGAGGCAATTGAGGCATATATTAAAGTAAGGTTCGGCGAAGCGAGTCTTTGATCGTTTTGACCTTTAAGGAGCGAGTTTTTTGGAAGAGTTAAAAAAGAATTCCGGGATGGAAAAGATGCTGATAGAGAAGGCATTTGCGGCACGGGAAAAGGCATATGTGCCCTATTCCGGCTTCAGTGTGGGAGCTGCGCTTCTGGCAAAGAACGGCACAGTCTATACGGGATGCAATATCGAAAATGCTTCCTATACGCCGACAAATTGTGCGGAACGTACGGCATTTTTCAAGGCAGTGTCGGAAGGAATTATGGAATTTGAAGCAATCGCCATCGTGGGGAGAAAAAGGGGGACGCCGAAAGGAAAAGGCGCGCTTTGCTCCCCCTGCGGCGTGTGCCGCCAGGTGATGATGGAGTTTTGCGAGGCGAAGACATTTCAGGTGATTTTGGCAGCAAGCGAGGAGGAGTACCGGGTATTTTCGCTGGAAGAGCTGCTGCCGCTGGGATTTGGACCGGCAAACCTGGAGTGATGGCAGGAAGCCGGAGAGTACCAGTTGGCTACCAGATATAGGGCAGAAAGAGAAAAGAACCACGACATCGGCTAAGAATTTGGCGGAAGTGGTTCTTTTTTTGATGCGGAAAGTGCGTTTGATGAATAAATTGTGTGCGTAAAGTTATGAAAATATTATGATTTCTGATGAAAATATTAAGATTGAATGAACGGTATTGACTCCGTATTTTTCACATCATATAATGTCCGTAACAAATCTGTAACAAAAGGAGGTTGCATCAGTAATGAGGAAGAAGACGGCAACAGTGATGATTTACCTGCTGACGGCTGGTATGACCTTTTCAGGAACGGGAAGTATCGTAATGGCAGAAGAGGAAGCGCAGGATACCGATAATGAGAGCGTCATTGGTACGCTGGCATTTGCGCAGTGTGATGAATATGTGAATATCCGCAGTGAAGCGGGGACCGAAGGGGAAGTAACCGGTAAGATATATAATAACTGTGCGGCAATGATTCTGGACGAGCTGGACGGCTGGTATGAGATCAAATCCGGCAATGTGACGGGCTATGTAAGCGCAGAGTATTTTGCAACCGGAGAAGAAGCGGAGGAGATCGCCGAACAGGTGTCATATAATGTGGCTAAGGTTCAGCCGGAAGCCTTGATGGTCCGTACAAGCCCGGATGAGACGGCGGATATTGTGGATGTGGCGCAGCAGTCGCAGGAGCTTGAAGTTGTCGCGTGGGACGGCGACTGGATGAGAGTTGCCCTCGGCGGAGATGTTTACGGCTATGTGAATGCGTATTATGTAGATTACTGTACTTATTATGCGACAGCGGAGACGCTGGATGAGGAGCAGTACAGGCTGGCGCAGCAGGCGGCAGAGCGGGCATATCAGGAGGAACAGGCGGCAGCGGCTGCTTATGAGGAGCCGGCATACGAAGAGCCGACGTACGAGGAACCAACGTACGAGG